>NZ_KB714650.1:99180-290589 GCF_000349585.1 Dietzia sp. UCD-THP | reverse complement strand
TCGCGGTGGCGGCCGCGGACGTGGCGGTGGGGTTGAGCCTGCTGGACGCCCGGGTCATCGCGGGCGACGCGGACCTCGGTGCCCTCGTGGTGGACGGCGCCCGGCGCCAGTGGCGGGACCAGATCGCCTCGCGGTTCGACGACCTCGTGGCCGCGGCGGTGGCCCGGCGCCAGCGTTCCGGCGTGATCGCCCACCGCAGCGAACCGGATCTCAAGAACGGCGTGGGGGGACTGCGCGACTCCCAGTTGGTCACCGCACTCGCGGTGGCTCATCTCAGCGACGGGCGGCCGGTGGTCCCCGGTGGGTTGACGGCCGCGCACCGGCTCGTCCTCGACGCGCGGACCGAGCTCCACCGGGTGAGCGGGCGGCCCCGGGAAGTGCTTCACGCGGAGTACGGGGACGAGGTGGGGCAGGCACTCGGGCTGGGTGACCGGTTCGACCTCGCCCGCGCGCTGAGCAACGCCTCGAGGACCATCGCCTTCACCGCGGACCAGGCCATCCGGGGGTCGTGCGCGTCGCTCTCCTCGCGTGGTCTGACCGGTCTGCTGCGCAGATCACCGGTCCGCAGACCACTCGACGACGGGGTGGTGGAGCACGCGGGGGAGGTGGCGCTCGCGAGGAACGCCCGCGTGGCCGAGGACCCGTGGCTGCCCCTCCGGGTGGCTGCGGCCGCCGCCAGATTCTCCCTGCCCGTGGCCGGCTCGACGCTCGGGGTGCTGGTGGAGCGCTCACCGGTTCCCGAGGGGCGGTGGCCGGCCGAGGCGCTGTCGGACCTGCTCGTCCTGCTGGGGTCCGGTGAGGGACAGGTGCCGGTCATCGAGGCGCTGGACCGCAGTGGCCTGTGGGAGCGGATGCTCCCGGAGTGGTCGGGCGTACGGGACCTTCCGGCACGGGACCGGGCCCACGTCTACACGGTCGACCGGCACCTGGTGCAGACCGCGGTGGAGGCGTCCCGGTTGACCACCTCGGTGGCGCGTGCGGATCTTCTCCTGTTGTCGGCGCTCCTTCACGACCTGGGAAAGAGCCGCGAGGGCGACCACAGTGAGACGGGCGCCGAGATGGTCGGGCCGATCGTGCGCCGCATGGGTCTCGACCCTGCCGATGTCGACACCCTGGTCAGGATCGTCCGGCATCACCTGCTGCTGGCGGTAACCGCGACCAGGCGTGATCCCTCGGATCCGGCGACGGCCGACTCGGTGCTGACCACGCTCGAGCAGGACGCGACCGCCTTCGACGTTCTCGCCACCCTCACCGAGGCCGACTCGCTGGCCACCGGGCCCACGGTGTGGACCCCTGGCCGGGCCCGGGCACATTCGATGCTGGTCGACGCGTGCCGGGACCGCCTGGGATCGCAGCCCGGCGCCGTGGAGGCCCCGACCGTCGACGCCACCCGCCCGCACGGCCCCCCCGATGTGGTGGTCGAGATGCGACCCGCGGGGACGGGGACCAATCACGAGCTCACCCTCGTCGTGCCCGGCTCGGGGAAGTCTCTCGCGGTGACGGCGGAGGTGCTCGCCGCACACCGGCTGGAGATCGTCGACGGGGAGATAGACCTGCGACCGCCCGGTGGGGTGCGCGCCAAGATGACGGTGTCCACCCGTTTCGGGGATCCCGTGGACCCGAAAGTGCTGCGCCAGGACCTGCGCCGGGCGGTCGACTCCGGGGTGGCGGCGTCCCTGCGGGCCGCGCTGGCACGCAACGCCTCGCGGATGATCGGCCCGCCCCAGGCCAGGTCGTCGGTCCTGGTGAACCGGCGGACGGACGCCGAGGGCATTCTGCTCGAGGTCAGAGCGGAGGACAGGCCGGGGCTGTTCGCGAAGGTCATCGCGGCGATCCTGGCCAAGGGGGCGAGGATCGACTGGGTCGTGGTGCGGACACGCGGTGCCGCGGTCGAGGACGTCTTCGCGCTGTCCGGCCCCGGAGCCGTACTCAGCACGGCGACGGAGGTGGAGTCCCTGCTTCCCCGGCGTGATCCCGCGACGCCCGGCGTCGGGCGTGCCGATACCCTGTGATCAGTCGTCGTCGACGACGCCGGGGACACCACGCCCCCGGCCCGCGACCCAGGGAGCTGTAGCCGTGTTCGATTCCTTGTCCGATCGCCTGGCAGGTGCGCTCAAGGACCTGCGCGGGAAGGGGCGGCTCAGCGACGCCGACATCGATGCGACCGCGCGCGAGATCCGCCTCGCGCTGCTCGAGGCGGACGTCGCGCTGCCCGTGGTGCGCACCTTCATCTCCCGCGTCAAGGAACGGGCCAAGGGCTCGGAGGTGTCCGAGGCCCTCAACCCGGCGCAGCAGGTCGTCAAGATCGTCGACGCGGAACTGACCGCGATCCTCGGCGGTGAGGCCCGCCGGATCGAGTTCGCCAAGCAGCCCCCCACGGTGATCATGCTCGCCGGCCTGCAGGGTGCGGGAAAGACCACGCTCGCGGGCAAACTCGCGCACTGGCTCAAGGGCCAGGGGCACACGCCGCTCCTCGTGGCCTGTGACCTCCAGCGACCGGGTGCGGTCGATCAGCTCCGCATCGTCGGTGAGCGCGCCGGCGTGCAGGTTTTCGCCCCCCATCCCGGGACGTCGGTCGGGGGCGACGGAGAGGACGTCGGGGTCCAGGAGCCGGTGACGGTGGCCCAGCGGGGTCTCGCGCATGCCCGCGCCAAGATGCACGACGTCGTGATCGTCGACACCGCCGGCCGGTTGGGTATCGACGAGGAGCTCATGGCCCAGGCCAGGGGCATCCGGGACGCGGTCCAGCCGGACGAGACCTTCTTCGTGCTCGACGCGATGATCGGCCAGGACGCCGTCATCACGGCGGAGGCCTTCCGCGAGGGTGTCGGCTTCACCGGCGTCGTCCTGACCAAGCTCGACGGTGACGCCCGTGGTGGCGCCGCCCTGAGCGTCCGCGAACTCACCGGCATGCCGATCATGTTCGCCTCGAACGGGGAGAAGCTCGAAGACTTCGACGTCTTCCACCCCGACCGCATGTCGAGCCGGATCCTCGGCATGGGCGATGTGCTCTCGCTCATCGAGCAGGCCGAGACGGTCTTCGACGCCAAGGACGCGGAGAAGACCGCGGCCAAGATCGGATCGGGGGAACTCACCCTCGAGGACTTCCTCGACCAGATGCTGATGATCCGCAAGATGGGCCCCATCGGCAATCTCCTTGGGATGCTGCCCGGCGGCAAGGACATGAAGGCGGCCGTCGGGGACATCGACGAGAAGTACCTGGACCGCATCCAGGCGATCATCCGGGGGATGACACCGGCCGAGCGGGCCGACCCCAAGATCATCAACGGATCCCGCCGCCAGCGCATCGCCAAGGGCTCCGGGGTCACGGTCACCGACGTCAACCAGTTGGTGGACCGGTTCTTCGAGGCCCGCAAGATGATGAGCCGCATGGCCGGCCAGATGGGTATGCCCGGAGCCGGGCGGAAGAACCAGCGCAAGGGCAAGAAGGGCAAGGGCAAGGGCAGGGGACCGACGCAGCCCAAGAACCGGGGAATGATGCCCGGTGGGATGCCGGGGATGCCGCCCGGGATGCCGGGGATGCCCCCCGGGGGGATGCCGGACCTCTCGCAGATGCCGCCCGGACTGGACAAGCTGCCGCCGGGACTCGAGGGGATCGACCTGAACGACCTCAAGTTCCCCAAGCGCTGAGGTCCCGGGCGCGGGCCGCGTCCGGCGAGCGCCGACCCGGCAGCCGGGCGATCGCCGATTGGTACCGGCGGCGCCGGGGCGTTTAGACTGGTGCGCTGGACGCCGTCACCGGTGGGTCCCGCCGCGGTAGTCGCGGACGGTGCCCGCGCCGAGCGGCGGTCACCCGGAAGGCGAAACCGGGCCCCGCAACACGTGCGGGTGTCGCTGAATCGCCACGTGACCCGCAAGAGAAAGCGAGACGCCACATGGCCGTCAAGATCAAGCTCACCCGCCTCGGCAAGATCCGTAACCCGCAGTACCGGGTGGTCGTGGCCGATGCCCGCACCCGTCGCGACGGGCGCGCCATCGAGACGATCGGGCTCTACCGTCCCAAGGAGGAGCCGAGCTTCATCCAGATCGACTCCGAGCGTGCGCAGTACTGGCTGGGTGTCGGCGCGCAGCCGACCGAGGCCGTCGAGTCGCTGCTCAAGATCACCGGTGACTGGCAGAAGTTCAAGGGCATCGAGGGCGCCGAGGGCACCCTCCGCGTGGCCGAGCCCAAGCCCAGCAAGCTGGACCTGTTCAACAAGGCGCTCGAGGAGGCCCAGGGCGAGCCGTCCGCCGAGGCCATCACCACCAAGCGCAAGGCCGAGAAGGCCAAGCAGGCCGAAGAGGCCAAGAAGGCCGAGGATGCGGCGGCCCAGGCCGCAGACGGTGAGTCCGCCGAGGCCGGGCCCGCCGACGCAGAGAACGCCGAGGCCTGAGTCCGATGGGTGACATGGTCGTCGACGCCGTCGACCATCTCGTCCGCGGTATCGTGTCGGATCCCGATGCGGTCTCGGTCAGGGCGAGCGGCGGTCGTCGCGGCACCGTGATCCGTGTGACCGTGTCGCCCGACGATCTCGGGCGCGTGATCGGCCGCGGCGGCCGTACCGCGTCCGCGATCCGGACGATCGTCTCCGCCGTCGGCGGTCCGGACGTCCGGGTCGACGTGGTCGACACCGACCGCTAGTCCCCCTCGGACCCCACCCGCACCGGAAGGACGTCATGGAACTCGTCGTGGGCCGCGTCGTGAAGTCCCACGGGGTCCGCGGTGAACTGGTGGTGGAGGTGCGGACCGACTCGCCCCGCGAACGATTCGCGGTGGGCGCGCGACTGCTGGGCCGCACCGGCAAGGGGCGGACCGCCACCGACCGCGACGTCACCGTGGAAGCCGCCCGGGATCATTCCGGGCGGCTTCTCGTGCGTCTGGCCGGCGTCTCGGATCGGGATTCCGCCGACGCGTTGCGTGGAATGCTCCTGATCGTCGACTCCGAGTCCCTACCGGACACCGGGGACCCGGACGAGTTCCACGACCACCAGTTGGTCGGCCTGACGGTACTGGACACCGGCGGGGCGGAGCTCGGCGAGGTCACCGAGGTCGTGCACACACCGGGTGGGGAACTTCTCTCCGTGCGTCTGTCCAGTGGATCGGACGCGCTGGTGCCCTTCGTCGCCCGGATCGTCCCCCGGGTGGACGTCGCCGCCGGTACCTGCGTGATCGATCCGCCGGAGGGGTTGCTCGACCTGGGGACCCCGTGACCGGGCCCGACGACCCGGTCGTCGCCCCACGGATGCGGCTCGACGTCGTCACGGCGTTCCCGGACTATCTCTCGCCCCTGCGCCTGGCACTGCCCGGGCGGGCGATCGACCGCGGAATACTGGACCTGCGGGTCCACGACCTTCGCGACTGGGCTCACGACGTGCACCGCTCGGTGGACGACACCCCGTTCGGTGGCGGCCCCGGCATGGTCATGCGGCCGACGGTCTGGGGCGACGCCCTCGACGAGTTGGTGCCGCCGTCCGCGGACTCCGCCGCGGAACGGCCCCTGCTCATCGTGCCCACCCCCGCGGGACGACCATTCACCCAGGCCGATGCCCACAGGTACGCAACACGCGATCACCTGCTCTTTGCCTGCGGTCGGTACGAGGGAATCGATCAGCGGGTGATCGACGAGGCCTCGACACGGATGGACGTGGAGGAGGTGAGCATCGGCGACTACGTCCTGATCGGGGGAGAGGTGGCCGTCCTGGTGATGGCGGAGGCCGTCGTCAGACTCCTCCCCGGAGTGCTGGGCAACCAGCGCAGTCACGAGGAGGACTCCTTCTCTGACGGCCTGCTCGAGGGCCCGAGCTACACCCGGCCCGAGGTGTGGCGGGACCGGCCCGTCCCCGCGGTGCTCAAGAGCGGCGACCACGCGAGGATCGCGCGGTGGCGGCGCGAGGAGTCACTCCGGCGCACCGCACAACGCCGCCCCGAGCTGCTCGACGGGGCTGATCTCGGACCCGCGGACCTGGAGACCCTGAGGTCCGTCGGCTGGCCTGAGCGCACCGACTGATTTGGGGTCGGCCCGCCGGGAATGGCACACTAGCGAGGTTGATCATCCGGGCGCACCCGTGCGTCCGCGGACGGTCGCGCTGATCGGGGCACGAACCGGTCGACCCGCCTGACGGCGGGCGCCAGGGTCCTCTGTCCTCAATTCCTGACATCCGAGGAACACAATGAACACTCTCGACTTCATCGACAACAAGTCGCTCCGCGACGACATCCCGGCGTTTCGCCCCGGCGACACGCTCGACGTGCACGTCAAGGTCATCGAGGGCTCGAAGGAGCGCGTCCAGGTCTTCAAGGGCGTCGTGATCCGTCGCCAGGGTGGTGGCGTCCGCGAGACCTTCACCGTCCGCAAGGTCTCCTTCGGCGTCGGCGTCGAGCGCACCTTCCCGGTCCACTCGCCGACCATCGACCACATCGATGTCCTGACCCGCGGTGACGTCCGTCGCGCCAAGCTGTACTACCTCCGTAACCTCCGCGGTAAGGCCGCGAAGATCAAGGAGAAGCGCTGAGCATGTAGGGCGAGTCGGACTCGGCCGCCGTCTGCGATGGCCGATCGACTACGCTCGTCCGGGTGAGCAGCACCGAATCACCTGGACAGAACCCCTCCGAGCCGGGCCCCCGAGAAGACGGGGACCCGGCTCGAGGCGTGGGTGGAGGTCGTCGCCACGCGCGCGCCGCCGAGAAGAAGGGCCAACCCTGGTACATCGAGATTCCCATGCTGGTGGTGATCGCACTGGTCCTGGTGTTCGTCTTCCAGACCTTCGTCGGGCGGGTCTACCAGATCCCGTCGGAGTCGATGGAGCCCACGCTGCACGGGTGTGCCGGCTGCACGGGTGACCGGATCTTCGTGGACAAGATCTCGTACCGGTTCGGCGATCCGCAGCCCGGGGATGTCGTGGTGTTCGAGGGGCCGGATTCCTGGAACCAGGGGTACCAGTCCATCCGGTCGGACAACCCGGTCATCCGGACACTGCAGGACATCGGCGGTGTCATCGGCGTCGTCCCGCCCGACCAGAACGACATGGTCAAGCGGGTCATCGCGGTGGGCGGTCAGACCGTGGGCGGGTGCTCGCCGGACGGGGGCCTCCTGGTGGACGGTGAGCCGCTGGACGAGCCGTACCTCAACGCGGACCCCGCCGTCGATCGTAATCCGCTCAACTGCGCGTTCGGGCCTGTCACCGTTCCGGAGGGCAACTACTGGGTGATGGGCGACAACCGGAGCAATTCGGCGGACTCCCGCTACCACATGGGCGACGAGTTCCAGGGCACCGTTCCCGAGGGGAACATCATCGGCAAGGTGCAGGCCATCATCCTCCCGTTCAACCGGATCGGGTCCGTCCCCTCACCGGACATCACCGCGGGGTGAGCCCGGTCCGACCGGGCCGGGTGAGGGTGACCCGGCGTGACGGACGGCTGGCGCTCGAGGCGGCCCTGGGACGGCGCGGTCTCGGGCCGGTCGCCGGTGTGGACGAGGCCGGGCGCGGTTCGTGCGCGGGTCCACTGGTGGTGGCGGCGTGCGTGCTGGGTGGCCGTCTCACGGCGGATCTCGCCGACCTGGACGACTCCAAGAAGCTGTCTCCCGCGACCCGGGAGCGCCTCCACGACGCGGTGTTGCGCAGAGCCGTCGCGGCGTCCGTGGTGGTGATCGAACCGGACCGCATAGACGAGCGCGGGGTCCACCGGTGCAACCTCGAGGGAATGCGCCGCGCGGTGGCAGCCCTCGACCCGCCGCCGGGCTTCGTCCTGACCGACGGGTTCGCCGTGGACGGGCTCGGATGCCAGTCCACCGCGGTGATCGGGGGCGACGAGGTCGTCGCATCGATCGCCGCCGCGAGTGTCCTCGCAAAGGTCACCCGGGATCGGATTATGGTGGACCTCGACCCGAGGTACCCGGGCTACGGTTTCGCCGCCCACAAGGGGTACAGCACCCCGGGTCACGCCAGGGCGATCGAGCAGCTCGGTCCCAGCGACATCCACCGGATGTCGTACGCCAACGTCCGTCGCGCCGCCCAGGCGCATTCGAGGAGCAGCACTAGATGAGCGCCGAGGATCTGGAGAACTACGAGACCGAGATGGAGCTCTCGCTGTACCGCGAGTACCGCGACATCGTCGGCCAGTTCACCTATGTCGTCGAGACGGAGCGGCGCTTCTATCTCGCCAACGCGGTCGAACTGATCCCGAGGTCCGCGGACGGCGAGGTCTACTTCGACGTCCGGATGTCCGACGCCTGGGTGTGGGATATGTACCGGCCTGCACGTTTCGTCAAGTACGTGCGGGTCCTGACCTTCAAGGACGTCAACATCGAGGAGCTGGACAAGCCCGAACTCCGCCTCCCGGAGTAGGGCTCGACAGCTCGTCCTCCACACCCTCCCGCGCCTCCACAAGCAGCGCCCGGCCCGGTCCGTGTCCAGCGGATCGGGCCGGAGTCGTCCGGCATGGTGAGCCGCGGTGGCCCGGATGGGCCGGGCTGCCGGGGAGGGGCTCGCGATGGCGGGGGACAGGGCGGGATCGGTCGCCGGCACGCACGGGGGCGACGGTCGCCGGCGGACCGGGGCGATCGGGGAGGCGCACGCCGCGGGGCTGATCGAGGCGCGTGGGGGCGCGGTGATCAGCCGGAACTGGCGGAGCCGGACGGGGGAACTCGACCTGGTCGCCCTGGACGCAGGGGGCCGGTTGCGTTTCGTGGAGGTCCGCACGCGGACCGGCACCGGGTACGGGACACCGGCCGAATCGGTGACGGCCGCAAAGCGGCGCCGTCTGCGCCAGTTGGCGGGGGAGTGGCTGGCGGCCAATCCGGGCCCCTGGCGGCAGGTCTGCTTTGACGTGATCGGAGTAGACCTGGCCGACTCCTCCCGTCCACGCCTCGAGCTGTTCGAGGACGTGTTCTGAGATGGCGCTCGGACGGACGTGGGCGGTGACTCTCTCGGGGATCGGCGGCCAGCTCGTCGAGGTCGAGGCCGACGTCGGGCGCGGGCTTCCCGGCGTGAGCATCGTGGGGATGGGTGACGGCGCGGTCATGCAGTCCAGGGAGCGGATGCGGGCGGCGGTGGTCAACTCGGGCCTGTCCTGGCCGAAGGGAAAGGTGGTGCTCTCGCTGTCGCCGGCGGCCCTGCCCAAGCGCGGGTCGGGGTTCGACGTGGCACTCGCGGTCGGGGCGCTCACCGCGTCCGGAGAGCTCCCGGCCGGCGGGTTCGAGGGCACACTCCTGGTCGGCGAGCTGGCGCTCGACGGTCGCATCCGGCCGGTCCGCGGAGTACTCCCGGCGGTGCTCGCGGCGCGAGAGGCGGGTCTGCGACGGGCGATCGTCCCGGCGTGCAACCTGGCCGAGGCGAGGCTGGTGGGCGGCATCGACACGGCGGGGGTGGAGTGCCTGGCCATGTTGGCGACGTGGAGCCGGGGTGCGGGTGACCTGGTCACCGTGGCCCCGGAGCCGTCCGCCGCAGATGCGGACGACGGAATGGACCTGGCGGAGGTGCACGGCCAGGACGACTGCCGTCGCGCCGTCGAGGTGGCGGCGGCCGGTGGGCACGCGATGCTGCTGCGGGGTGCGCCCGGGACGGGCAAGACCATGTTGGCCCGACGTCTGCCCGGTCTGCTCCCGGATCTCGGTGAGCGGGACGCGCTCGAGGCCACGGCGATCCACTCGGTGATGGGCCGTCTGTCGGATAATGACCCGCTCCTCCGGCGCCCACCGTTCGTCGCCCCGCATCACACCGCCTCGGCGGCGTCGCTCGTCGGCGGTGGGACCAACACCGCCACACCCGGAGCCGTGACCCTCGCGCACCGGGGGGTGCTCTTCCTGGACGAGTGCGCCGAGTTCTCCGGAAGGGTCCTCGACAGCCTGCGGACCCCACTCGAGGACGGGGAGGTCCGGATCGCGCGTCGGGACGGGGTGTCGGTGTTCCCCGCCCGATTCCAGCTGGTGATGGCGGCGAACGACTGCCCGTGCGGCTCACCGCGACCTTCGGACTGTTCGTGCACTCCGGACGCACGGCGCCGCTACGGAAGGGCCCTGACCGGCCCGCTGCGCGACCGGGTGGACATCCTGGCCCGGACGATGCCGGTGGGGTCGGGGCTCTTCGCGGTCGGTGAGGAGGAGGACAGCGCCGCGGTGCGGGACCGGGTGGCGGCGGCGAGAAGGGCCGCCGCCGAGAGGTGGGCGGCGTGTCCGGGCGCCGCGGGTGCGCGGACCAACGCCGGTGTCCCCGGGAGGGTACTGCGGGCCGGGCGTGGATTGGATCCGCGCGCGCTGCGCCCCCTCAACCGCTCCCTCGCACTCGGGGTGTTGTCTCCCCGTGGTGTGGACCGCTGCCTGCGGTTGGCGTGGACGGTCGCCGATCTCGACGGTGCGGGGGTGCCCGGGGAGGCACACGTGTCCGAAGCGCTGGTCTTGAGAGGGGAGGACTGATGGTCGGTGAGGGCGACATGGTGGTGGCGCCGGAGGTTCGGCGGGCGTACGCGTACCTGGGGGCGGTGACCGAACGCCCGACGGCGGAACTGTGGGATCTGGTGGACCGGGTCGGGCCGGTGGAGGCCGGTGACCGCATCCGGTCCGGCCGGGTGTCCGCCAGGCTGGCGGAGCAGTCGGAGTCCCGCCGTGACCGGGTGGACGGTGCGGCGCTCATGGAGGCCGCCGGCGAGGTCGGCGCGCACCTGGTGGTTCCCGGGGACCCGGGGTGGCCCGCGCAGGCCCTCGAGCCGTTGGACAGGCCGAGGTGGCTGCGGACCGGCGGCCGGGGCGGGGTGGCCACGGCGCTGCGCCCGCTGGGCCTGTGGTGGCGGGGTGCCGCGGATCCCGTGCGGACGCTCGGGAGATCCGTCGCCGTGGTGGGCACCCGTGCCCCCACCTCGTACGGAAGAGCGGTGACCGCCGACCTCGCCTCCGGCGTCTGTGCGGGGGGGTTCACGGTGGTCTCCGGGGGCGCGTTCGGGATCGACGCGGCAGCCCACCGTGCGGTCCTCGGCGCGGGAGGGAGCACGATCGCGGTCCTCGCCGGGGGAGTGGACCGGTTCTATCCCCGCGGCAACGACGGGATGCTGCAGGCGGTCGCGGAGTCCGGCGCGGTGGTCTCGGCCCAGGCCCCGGGTACCGGGGTGACCCGGTACCGGTTCCTCGACCGGAACAGGCTCATCGCGGCTCTGGGCAGGGCGACGGTGGTGGTCGAGGCGGCCGCCCGCAGCGGCGCGCTGAGCACCGCGGCGTGGGCGGCTGCCCTGGACCGTCCTGTGGGCGTGGTTCCGGGCCCGGTCACCTCGGTCGCGTCGGTAGGGTGCCATCTGCTCGCGCGTGACAGGGGAGCGGTGCTGGTCACCAGGACGGCGGACGTGGTCGAGCTGGCCGGCGACATGGGGGAGACCGCCGACCCGCCCCACGGGCGTTCGAGCACCTGGGACGGGTTGGACGACGTGACCAGGCGGGTCCTGGAGGCGCTGCCCATCACCGGTGGGTCCGCACCGGCCGAGGTCGCGGCATCCGCGGGGACGGCGCCGAGTGTCACCCGCGCCGTACTGGGCCGGCTACTGTCCGCGGGCGCGGCGGTCCGCGGTCCCGAAGGGTGGCGCAGATCCGGGGACGGCGGCGTCCAGCTGACGATCCCGGTGGCGTGAGAACCCTCATGCCGGCATTATTCTTGCGCGCCACGGTGGCGGGCGTGACAATTGTTACTCATGGGGCACACGCATGGCGCGACAGGCGGTCACGGCCCGCTCCCGCTCGCCCTCGAGGACGTCGTCGACGACTACGTCACTGATCTCAGAACCGGACGATCGCGCTCCGAGGCCACCGCCCGCTCGTATCGCTCCGATGTGCGGGCACTGCTCACTCATCTCGGATCCGACGGCGACGGCCCGGACACCGCGGCCGACCTCGCCGGATCGCTCACCCTGCCCGCGCTGAGGGGGTGGCTGGCCGCGCAGGTCGGCGCCGGGGCCGCCCGGTCGACCATTGCGCGGCGCGTGGCCGCCGCCCGGTCGTTCAGTACGTGGGCCTTCCGCAGGGGTGTCCTTCCCATGGATGTCGCGGCCCGGCTGGAGGCGCCGCGGGCTCGGCGTCATCTGCCTCAGATCCTCGATCGGGAACAGGCCTCCGAGACGATCCGGACCGCCGACCTCGGGGCCGCGGAGGGCGACCCGATCGCCCTTCGGGATCGGCTGGTCGTGGAGTTGCTCTATTCGTGCGGAATCCGCGTGGCCGAGCTGTGCGGACTGGACGTGGACGATCTCGACACCGAGCGGCGACTGTTGAGGGTGGTCGGCAAGGGGGACCGGGAGCGCGCGGTCCCCTACGGCCCGCCCGCCGACCGAGCACTGCGCGCCTGGCTCGAGGGAGGACGACCCGCGCTGGCCACCCCCGCCTCCGGACCGGCCCTGCTCCTGGGGGCACGCGGGGGCCGCCTCGACCCCCGGGCGGCGCGGCGGGCGGTCAACGAGGTCACGGCCGCCACCCCCGGATCGCCGCAGGTCTCGCCCCACGCACTGAGGCACAGCAGCGCGACCCATCTGCTCGAGGGTGGCGCGGACCTCCGCCACGTCCAGGAACTCCTGGGCCACTCGACCCCGGCGACCACCCAGGTGTACACACACGTCTCAGCGGAGCGGCTGCGCGCCGCCTACCGGGGCGCCCACCCGAGGGCCTGACCCGGGTCGGCTCTGCCTGGGTCGGATCTGCGCGGTCGGCACTGCGTGGGTCAACTCAGCGTGGGTCAGCCCAGCCTGGGTCAGTTCGGCGCGGGTCAGCCGGCCCCGTCGCCGGGCAGTGTCGGCTTGAGGCGGATCGGCCGGTCGTGGACCGAGAGAAGGCTCAGCGGGTCGATGTAGTCGTCGTCACCCGGTGGCCCGCCCGAGGCCAGGCGCGCACCCCAGTGCAGACACGCCTGAACGGGACACCCGGCGTGGCCGGCGACAAGATGTCCCACCGTGTCCCCGGTGGTGACGCCATCCCCGGTGCGCACGGTGGCCCGGACCGGTTCGTAGGTCGTGCGGAGCCCCCCGCCGTGATCGATCGAGAGCACCGGACGACCGCCCACGGCGCCCGCGAACACCACGGTGCCGGCGGCAGGTGCGCGGATGACCACGAGGGGAGGCGCCGCCAGGTCGACACCACGGTGCCCCGACAGCCAACGCTGCGCGGGAGGGTCGAAGGGCCTCACCGCCGACACCGGCCCGGGAAGCGGCCCCCGCAGGTCCCGGCGCGGAGGTTCCGGGACCGCCGTGGCCTGAGGCGTCACCGCCAGGATCCCGACTACTGCCACCAATGCCGCCGCGAACGCGACAGTGGACGCCCTGGCCGGGCGTGTAGATGTTGTCGAGGTGGCCGGACTCGTGGATCGCATGGTGTGAGTACACCCGTCGGACCCGGGTGAGGCTCGCCAGCCGACCGATGCTGTGGAAAGGGCGGACGACGATCCACAGAAGGGCCGGCTGGTGAGGCGTGTTGGAGTGTTGGCCCAGGCGGGTTATGATTTCGGACGCGGTCGACTGACGTCGATTGACTTCGCGTGTCCTGCGCCCTTCACGCAAGGGGGCATCCGGACCCGGGGCGAGCAGCCCCGGCTTCACCGGACAGCGGACCTGTAGGTGCCCCTGATCGTCGGGGGTTCGGTCCGCTGCGGACACCAGGGCCCGAGACCACCCGGTCTCACGGGCGTAACCCGATACATAGAAAGCGAGGACGAGGGCCTCGCGGTCCGGCTGCTTCCAAGCCGGACGAGCCCTCAACCCATCATGGCAGTCATCTCCATGAAGCAGCTGCTCGACGCAGGTGCCCACTTCGGCCACCAGACCCGTCGCTGGAACCCCAAGATGCGGCGGTTCATCTTCACCGACCGCAACGGCATCTACATCATCGACCTGCAGCAGACCCTGACGTACATCGACCAGGCGTACGAGTTCGTCAAGGAGACCGTCGCCCACGGCGGCACCGTCCTGTTCGTCGGCACCAAGAAGCAGGCCCAGGAGGCCATCGCCGAGGAGGCCGCCAAGGTCGGTATGCCGTACGTCAACCAGCGGTGGCTGGGCGGCATGCTCACCAACTTCCAGACCGTGCACCAGCGCCTCATCCGCCTCAAGGAGCTCGAGGCGATGGAGCAGTCGGGCGGGTTCGAGGGTCGCACCAAGAAGGAGATTCTCATGCTCACGCGTGAGATGACCAAGCTGGCGCGCACGCTCGGCGGTATGCGCGACATGACCAAGGTGCCGTCCGTGGTGTGGATCGTCGACACCAACAAGGAGCACATCGCGGTCGGCGAGGCACGCAAGCTCAACATCCCGGTCGTCGCCCTGCTCGACACGAACTGTGATCCCGACCTGGTGGACTACCCGATCCCGGCCAACGACGACGCGATCCGTTCGGTCAGCGTCCTGACCCGGGTCATCGCCTCCGCCGTCGCCGAGGGGCTCAAGGCCCGCTCCCAGGCCGGCAAGGCCACCGGCGAGGAGGCCGAGCCGCTCGCCGAGTGGGAGGCCGAGCAGCTCGACCAGGTGACCGGCTCCGCCGCGGCCGAGGGCGCCGAGACGCCCGCCCAGGTCACCGGCACGGAGTCGCCCGTCGCCGACGCCCCCGAGGCCGACGCGCAGGAGATCGCCGCCGCCACCTCCGAGGCGCCGGCCCCCGAGGCCTGACCTCCGAACGCTCGAACACCTCGGGCCCGGCCGCCCACGATCCCTGCGGGGATCTCCCGGGGCGCCGGGCCCGAGGTGTCGGTGAAGGCGGGCGAGGGGTTCACCGGCGCCACGGCGTCTAGGGTGGAGTCGATCGCGCCCGCCGGCCGACGCAACAACTTCCGATACATCACGAAACTCTTT
The DNA here is from genome assembly GCF_000349585.1 of Dietzia sp. UCD-THP. NCBI lineage: Bacteria > Bacillati > Actinomycetota > Actinomycetes > Mycobacteriales > Dietziaceae > Dietzia > Dietzia sp. UCD-THP. Next base: position 275,783 of record NZ_KB714650.1, on the reverse strand, counting down.
TAGGAGGGTCGCCCCACCATGGCGAACTACACCGCTGCCGACGTCAAGCGTCTGCGTGAGCTCACCGGCTCCGGGATGATGGACTGCAAGAAGGCACTCGAGGAGACCGACGGCGACTTCGACAAGGCCGTCGAGGTCCTGCGCATCAAGGGCGCCAAGGATGTGGGCAAGCGTGCGGAGCGCACCACCGCCGAGGGCCTGGTCGCCGTCAAGGACGGCGTCATGATCGAGCTCAACTCCGAGACCGACTTCGTCGCGAAGAGCGCCGAGTTCATCGCGCTGGCCGACAGGATCGTCGCCGTCGCCGCCGCGCAGGGCATCTCCGATCTCGACGCGCTCAACGCCGCGGAGCTCGACGGGTCCACGGTCGCCGACGCGGTGGTCTCGTTCTCCGCGAAGTCGGGCGAGAAGCTGGTCCTGCGTCGCGTGGGCAAGCTCGACGGCCCGGTCGCCGTCTACCTCCACAAGCGCTCCTCCGACCTCCCGCCGGCGGTCGGCGTCCTGGTGGCCTACGAGGGTCAGGGCGAGGCCGCCGAGGCGGCCGCCCGCTCGGCCGCCATGCAGATCGCCGCGCTCAAGGCGCAGTACGTCTCGCGCGACGAGGTCCCCGCCGACATCGTGGCCAAGGAGCGCGAGATCGCCGAGGCCACCGCCCGCGAGGAGGGCAAGCCGGAGCAGGCTCTGCAGAAGATCGTCGAGGGTCGTCTCAACGGCTTCTACAAGGATGTCGTCCTGCTGGACCAGCCGTCGGTCACCGACAGCAAGAAGACCGTCGGCGCCCTCCTCACCGAGGCCGGCGCCACGGTGACGGCCTTCCTCCGTTTCGAGGTCGGCCAGGCCTGATCCACCCTTGGTATCCGCGGTGGCGGATCCTTGTCCGACGGCGGCACCCGGCTCCCGGGTGCCGCCGTCGGCGTCTGTCGGACGGCTGCCGTCTCCGAACGCGCGGGGTGCGGTGTGGCGCCCCGGGCGATAGGGCAGAATAGACGAGGTCCCACCAAGGGCCGTACGGCCTCTCGACGACGACGTCGGGGGCGTTGACGCACGAGACGGGCGTGATCCGTCCGGGACGAGGAGAGCGATGACCGACCCGCGGGACGGCTACAAGCGTGTGATGCTCAAGCTTGGCGGAGAGATGTTCGGCGGGGGCGGCGTGGGGATCGACCCCGATGTGGTCCAGTCGGTCGCCAGGCAGATCACCGAGGTGTCCCGCACGGGTGCGCAGATCGCGATCGTCATCGGCGGCGGGAACTTCTTCCGCGGCGCCCAGTTGCAGCAGCGTGGCCTCGACCGCGCACGGAGCGACTACATGGGGATGCTCGGCACCGTCATGAACTGTCTGGCGCTGCAGGACTTCCTCGAGCAGGAGGGCGTGTCCACGCGGGTGCAGACCGCCATCCATATGGGTCAGGTCGCGGAACCGTACATCCCCCTTCGTGCCGAGAGGCATCTGGAGAAGGGGCGTGTGGTGATCTTCGGCGCGGGCATGGGGATGCCCTACTTCTCCACCGACACGACAGCCGCCCAACGGGCGCTCGAGATCAAGGCCGAGGTGCTGTTGATGGCCAAGGCCGTCGACGGGGTCTACTCCGACGACCCGCGGACCAACCCCGAGGCCGAACTCTTCGCACGGATCGAGCACCGCGAGTGCCTGGAACGGGGACTGAAGGTCGCCGACACGACCGCGTTCAGCCTCTGCATGGACAACAAGATGCCCATCCTGGTCTTTAACCTCCTCACCGAGGGCAACATCGCGCGTGCCGTCGCCGGTGAGGAGATCGGGACCCTGGTCAGCAGCCCGGCCTGAGGCGCAGGGCCCGCCCACCTCACTCACGTAGAGAACGGAAGACACCATATGATCGACGACACCCTGCTCGAGGCCGAGGAGAAGATGGAGAAGGCCGTCGAGCACGTCCGTGACGAGCTCGCCGGCATCCGCACCGGCCGCGCCAACCCCGGCATGTTCAACCGGGTGCTGTGCGAGTACTACGGGACCCTGACCCCCATCACCCAGATGGCCAGTGTCTCGGTACCCGAACCCCGGATGCTCATCATCAAGCCGTACGAGATGTCCCAGATCGGTCCGATCGAGAACGCCATTCGCAATTCCGATCTCGGCGTCAACCCGACCAACGACGGCCAGGTCCTCCGCGTGACGGTCCCACAGCTCACCGAGGAGCGGCGCCGCGACCTGGTCAAGCAGGCCAAGTCGAAGGCCGAGGACGGGCGTATCGCACTGCGCGGTGTCCGTCGTAAGGCGATGGATGAACTCAAGCGCATTGTCAAGGACGGCGAGGCCGGCGAGGACGAGGTCAACGCCGCCGAGAAGGAGCTCGACAAGCTCACCCATCGCTTCGTGGCCGACGTGGACGAGCTCGTCAAGGGCAAGGAAGGCGAGCTCATGGAGGTGTGACCACCGACGCACCCAACGACCGACCACCGAGACTCGAGGAGAATGCCGTGGACACCGCCCCGCCCGGCCCACCCGGGCCCACAGCCGCGGCCGCTGCTCCGCCGTCGCGGGCGGGAAGGGACCTGACCCGCGCCATCCCGGTGGGCGTCGGGCTCGGGGCTCTGGTGATCGCGAGCATCGCGTTCAACCCCCGGGCCTGGTACCTGGTCGCCGCAGGCGCGGTGGCCATCGGGACCTGGGAGGTGTTCAAGCGGCTGCGGCAAGCCCAGTTCCGGCTCCCGCTCGTGCCTCTGCTCCTGGGCGGGCAGGCGATGGTCTGGGCCGGGTTCTTCGCCGGGGCCAGGGGTGCGTTCGCGGCGTTCGCCGCCACGACGGTTCTGGTCCTGGTCTGGCGGCTGTTGATGGCGGGCCTGACCACGGCGCCGCAGAACTACCTCCGTGACGTCTCGGTCGCCGTCTTCGTCCTCGTGTGGATCGCGGTCCCGGGCTCTCTCGGGGCCATGCTCGCGGACGGCGACTTCGGGGCCCAGCGGGTCGTCGCCCTGATCCTGTTGGTCGTGTGTTCGGACGTCGGGGGATACGTCACCGGCGTGCTGTTCGGCAAGCATCCGATGGCTCCCGCGGTGAGCCCCAAGAAGTCGTGGGAGGGCTTCGCCGGCTCGATGGTGTTCGCCATCGTCGGTGGTGCGCTTGTCGTGGTGTTGTTGTTCGACGACAACGTCTTCAAGGGCGTTCTGCTGGGCGTCCTCACCGTGTTCACCGCGACCCTGGGGGACCTCATCGAATCGCAGGTCAAACGTGACCTCGGGATCAAGGACATGGGTACCATGCTGCCGGGTCACGGCGGGTTCATGGACCGCCTGGACTCGGTCCTGCCCACCGCCGTGGTGGTGTGGATCATCTTCACCTTCGTCGTCCCGACCTGACCGCACCCGGCACCGCGGGCAGGTCAGCGGCCCCGAGCGCCGACCTTCCGCGCCCGGCGGGCACGCATCCGAAGCTGAAGGATGCGGAACCCGGCGAACAGCGCCATGATCAGCGCCCCGGCGATGGCGGCGAACAGGATCAGCACCCCCAACGGGAGGCTGAACTCGAGGCCGAGGTAGCGGACGTCCGTGGACGTGGTGTTCTGCGCGATGAAGATCAACAACAGGATCGTCACCAGGGCGCCGAGGACCAGTCCCACCCAGGCTGACCCCAGCTTGCCGCCGTGGGTGTCCATGACGTCGTCATGGGTCCCGCGACCGCCGCGTGGTTCCTCTGCGGGGACCGTCGCAGGAGCCGAGGTGTGGGTGTCCTCGACCGGTGCGATCTCCCCCGCTCCGGCGGTGTGCTCGGTGTGCTGGGGATCAATTGGTTCGTGCGAACGCGTGGGCATGCCAGGACTCTATGCCCTCACCGGCGCCGACGGCATCCGCTGGCGGTGTGTCGTGCAGACCGGTTTCTGACACAATGGCACCCATCATGGTTGAGCCACTACCCCTCGTCTTCGACGCCCCCCGGCGGGGTCTTCCCCCTCGTCACTTCGCAGATCTCGACGCCGCGGGCCGGGCCGAGGCGATGGGCGAACTCGGGGTCCCCGCGTTCCGGGGCAAGCAGCTCGCCAACCAGTACTTCGGTCGCCTCGAGGCAGATCCGGGCGCGATGACGGATCTGCCGGCCGGTCTGCGCGAGCAGATCGGTTCGGAGCTGTTCCCGCGCCTGGCCTCCTCCGTCCGGCACATCGAGGCGGACGGGGGCACCACGCGCAAGACGCTGTGGAAACTCCACGACGGCTCACTGGTCGAGAGCGTCCTCATGCGTTACCCCGATCGCGCCACGCTGTGTATCTCGAGCCAGGCCGGGTGTGGAATGGCGTGCCCGTTCTGTGCAACTGGGCAGGCCGGCCTCCAGCGCAATCTCTCGGCCGCCGAGATCCTCGAACAGGTCAGGGAAGCGGCCCGGGCCATGCGGGACGGTGAGGTCCCCGGGGGGCCGGGCCGATTGTCCAACGTGGTGTTCATGGGGATGGGGGAGCCGCTGGCCAACTACAAGCGGGTTCTCACCGCGGTCCGGGGGATCGTCTCCCCGCCGCCATCCGGGTTCGGACTGTCCCAGCGGTCGGTCACGGTGTCGACCGTGGGAGTGGTGCCCGCCATCCACCGGCTCGCGGAGGAGGGGCTGCACGTCACCCTGGCGGTGTCCCTGCACACTCCCGACGACGACCTGCGCGACACCCTGGTCCCGGTCAACAACAGGTGGCCCGTCACCGAGGTCATGGACGCCGCGCGGCACTACGCCGACGCCACGGGTCGTCGCGTGTCGATCGAATACGCGCTCATCCGCGACGTCAACGACCAGACCTGGCGCGGGGAGATGTTGGGTCGGCTGCTCACCCAGCGGCTCGGGCCCATGGCTCATGTGAACCTGATCCCGCTCAACCCGACACCGGGCAGTGAGTGGGACGCCAGCCCGAAGCAGCAGCAGGACGCGTTCGTGGCGGCGGTTCGGCAGTCCGGGGTGTCCTGCACCGTCAGGGACACCCGGGGCCAGGAGATCGCGGCCGCCTGCGGCCAACTCGCCGCTGAGGAATGAACGCTGAGCAGTGCGAGCCCGGGGTGAGGGCCCGGGGGTGAGGCCAGCCGGCCCAGACCACAGACGAGGCCGCCGCCCGCGGACATCGCGGGCGGCGGCCTCGTCGTGCAGGTGCTCTCAGCGCTTGGCGGGAGCGGTCCCGACCGCGCCGGACGCCGCGGCGCCGACGACCGAGTAGTGATCGACGGGCACCTCGTACACCTTGGACTTCTTCAGGCTGTCGTCCTTCTTCGGGCGCAGCGAGTGGAACATCCAGGCGGCGAGGAAGAGGGCGATGGCGACCACCCAGATGTCCTCGACCCGGCCGATGTGGTTGCCGAAGAGCATGGCCAGGAGGAACAGCACGAAGAAGCCGCCCACGGCGAGGCCGACCTTCCTGCTGTGCTGGTGCCAGCCCCATTCAACGGAGGGCTCGTCCAGCGAGCTGATGCCCCCCACGACGATTTCCTTGCTGGTGTGGTGCCCGTCCGCGCTCATGCTCCCCGGTTCTCCTCACGGCTCGCTGGCAGCCCCGCGGGCCGCCGACATCGCGTCCAGTCTGGCACACGCCCGGTGCGGGACTGTGAGTAACCCGCCCGCATCTGGGCAGGACCGGACCACGCGATGCGGCGCCGGGGGCTCCGGACGTGGACAATGACGAGGTGACCACGCGCGTTCTCATCCTCGGAAGCACCGGTTCGATCGGTACCCAGGCACTGGAGGTGACCTCCGGGGCCGGTCCCGGCCGGTTCGACGTGGTGGGCCTGGCCGCGGGCGGCGGTCGGGTGGGGCTGCTCGGCGACCAGATCGCCGCCACGGGCGTCGGACACGTCGCCGTCTCCGATCCCGCCGGAGCCGCGCGTATCCGGGCGGAGTTCCCGGAGCTGACAGTCTTCGAGGGACCGGGGGCCGCGACCGAGCTGGTCGGGGCGGTGGAGGCGGACGTCGTGCTCAACGGCATCGACGGCTCGATCGGCCTCGGCCCCACCCTCGCGGCGCTGGGGACCGGCGCCCGTCTGGCGTTGGCCAACAAGGAGTCCCTCGTCGCCGGCGGTGCGCTGGTCACCGGCGCCGCTGCTCCGGGGCAGCTGGTGCCCGTTGACTCCGAGCACTCGGCCATGGCGCAGTGCCTGCGCTCGGGCACGGCGGACGAGGTCGCGGGACTGGTGCTCACCGCGTCGGGAGGTCCGTTCCGCGGCAGGACGCGCGCTCAGCTCGCGGACGTCACCGCTGCGCAGGCACTACAGCACCCCACCTGGGCGATGGGGCGGATGATCACGCTCAACTCGGCCACCCTGGTCAACAAGGCGCTCGAGCTCATCGAGGCGCATCTGCTGTTCGGGGTGCCCTACGACAGGATCGAGGTGACCGTCCACCCGCAGTCGGTGGTGCATTCGGCCGTGACCTTCGTCGACGGTGCCACGATCGCCAAGGCCTCTCCTCCTTCGATGAAGTTGCCCATCGCGCTGGCCCTCGGGTGGCCGGACCGGATCGCCGGTGCCACGACCCCCCTGGACTTCTCCGCCTCCCACACCTGGACGTTCGAGCCCGTGGACGATCAGACGTTCCCGGCGATCTCCGTGGCCCGCGGGGCGGGATCGGCGGGGGGGCTGCGGACGGCGGTGTTCAACGCCGCCAACGAGGAGGCCGCGCCGGCCTTCCTCGACGGCAGGATCGGCTTCACCGAGATCGTCGACGTGGTGGCGGAGACGGTCGGGGCGGCGGACGAGTGGTCGTCCGATCCGCGCGACCTCGACGACGTGACGGCGGCGGAATCCTGGGCGCGACGGCACGCCGCCGCCCTCGTCGCGGGTCGGGAGGGCTGAGCCGTGATGGTGCTCGGGATCGTGCTCTTCGCACTCGGGATCATGGTGTCGATCGTGCTCCACGAGTACGGGCACATGAGAGTGGCGCAGTGGTCGGGCATGAAGGTCCGTCGATTCTTCGTCGGTTTCGGGCCGACGCTGTGGTCGGTGCGGCGCGGCGGGATCGAGTACGGCCTCAAGGCGGTCCCGCTGGGCGGGTTCTGCGACATCGCCGGGATGACCGCGTATGACGAACTGGCCCCGGAGGACGAACCGAAGGCCATGTGGCGTCAGGCGTGGTGGAAGCGCGTGGCGGTCCTGCTGGCCGGCCCCTTCATGAACATCGTCCTGGCGATCGCGCTCTTCTACACGGTGGCCCTGGGGTGGGGTCTGGTCAACAGGGATGTCCAGCCGATCCCGACCGATCAGGTCGCGGCGGTGGTGGGTGACACCTGCGCGTCGGCGGACCGGTGTGGGGTCGGGCTCGGCCCCGCGGGCGAGGCGGGGATCCTGCCCGGCGACCGGATCACGTCAGTGGACGGACAGCCCGTGAACAGTTGGTCCGACCTGTCCGAGGTGGTCTCCGCGCGTCCCGGCCAGACCGTGCCGGTGACGGTGGACAGGGCGGGGGACACCCTGACGACGACGGCGAGCCTGACCACGTCCTCCGAGGCAGGCCAGGCGAGGGGTGCGCTGGGGGTGCGACTGTCCGAGGACGGCATCCCCGCGGAGATCCTCGACGATCCCGCCTATCAGTCGGTCCACACCTACGATGCGCTCGGAGCCGTCCCGGCGACCTTCGTCTTCACCGGGGAGATGATCGAGGCCACGATCGAGGGGCTCATCTCGTTCCCGTCCAAGATCCCGGCGGTGGCGGCGTCGATCTTCGGTGCCGAGCGGGCCGAGGACTCGCCCGTCTCGGTCGTGGGCGCGAGCCACATCGGCGGCCAGGCGGCAGAACAGGGAGCATGGTGGCTCTTCCTGCTCTTCCTCGCCGGGCTGAACCTGTTCCTCGGGGCGTTCAACCTGGTCCCGCTCACCCCGTTCGACGGTGGACACATCGCGGTGGTGTTCTACGAGAAGATCCGGGACGCACTGAGACGGCTCCGCGGCCTGGCGCCGGGCGGGCCGGCCGACTACGAGAAGCTCGCGCCGCTCACGATCGGCGTGTTCGTGCTGTTGATCGGCGTGTCCGCCATCGTCATCACCGCGGACTTCGTCAACCCCATACTGCTGACGGGATGAGCACGCGGACTCCGGTTCTCGCCCCCGCGCCCCGGAACGCGGATAATGGCGGACGCCGATCAGCGTGCACCCGGCTGTGACTCCTACGGAAGGCCCTGTTGTGAACGACTCCTCCTCCATCCCCGTCGGTCTGGGTATGCCAGACGGTCCGCCGCCGGTGCTCGCGCCGCGTCGCAGGACGCGTCAACTGGCCGTGGGCCCGGTCGGTGTGGGCAGCGATCATCCGGTGTCGGTCCAGTCCATGACCACCACCAAGACCCACGACGTCAACGCCACGCTTCAACAGATCGCCGAACTCACGGCGTCGGGCTGTGACATCGTCCGCGTGGCATGCCCCCGCCAGGAGGACGCCGACGCCCTGTCGACGATCGCCCGCAAGTCGCCGATCCCCGTCATCGCGGACATCCACTTCCAGCCCAAGTACATCTTCGCCGCGATCGACGCCGGATGTGCGGCGGTGCGGGTCAACCCGGGGAACATCAAGGAGTTCGACGGGCGGGTCGCGGAGGTCGCGAAAGCGGCCGGTGCGGCCGGCATACCCATCCGGATCGGGGTGAACGCGGGGTCCCTCGACCCACGACTGCTCGCCAAGTACGGCAAGGCCACCCCGGAGGCCCTCGTGGAATCCGCGCTGTGGGAGGCCTCTCTCTTCGAGGAGCACGGGTTCGGGGACATCAAGATCTCGGTCAAGCACAACGATCCCGTGATCATGGTGGAGGCCTACCGTCAGCTCGCGTCGAAGAGCGACTACCCACTCCACCTCGGGGTCACCGAGGCCGGGCCCGCGTTCCAGGGCACCATCAAGTCCGCTGTCGCGTTCGGGGCACTGCTGTCGGAGGGGATCGGCGACACCATCCGGGTCTCCCTCTCCGCGCCGCCGGTGGAGGAGATCAAGGTCGGTTCGCAGATCCTGCAGTCCCTGAACCTGCGTCCCCGCAAGCTCGAGATCGTCTCCTGTCCGTCGTGTGGGCGCGCCCAGGTGGACGTCTACAAGCTCGCCGACGAGGTCACCGCCGGACTCGAGGGGATGAGCGTCCCGCTGCGGGTCGCGGTCATGGGGTGCGTGGTCAACGGGCCCGGTGAGGCGCGTGAGGCGGATCTGGGTGTGGCCTCGGGTAACGGGAAGGGCCAGATCTTCGTCAAGGGCGAGGTCATCAAGACCGTCCCGGAGGCGATGATCGTCGAGACCCTCATCGAGGAGGCCATGCGGATCGCGGAGGAGATGGGCGAGCCCGTCGGGGAGGCCGCCGCCGGACAGGGCCCCCAGGTCAAGGTCACGCGATAGGCCATGACCGATACGGCCGCGCCCGCGGCAGCGACCGGCGGATGCCGCGGGGTGGGCCCAGGAGAGGCCCGCGCACTCCTCGCTGTCCTCGAGTCCGATCCGCTGGTGTCGTGTCCCGCGGCGGAGAAGTTCGCCACCTCCGGTGCGGTCCCCGGGCCGGAGGGCAGGTTCCTCACCCTGGGCGGCCCCGAGAGGTCGTTGGTGTTCGTGGGGAGCTCGGTCCTGCCCCTGCGCGGTGACGCACACGATCACCGCGCGCTCGGAGTCGCCGTGGCGGGCCTGGGTGTCGGTCCGATGTCCGTCCACGGGCGACGGGAGCAGGTCTCCGCACTGTGGGACGCCCTCGGCGTCTGCTGGGGTCCGCACAGGGACTACCGGGATGCGCAGCACCTGATGTCCCTGCGCCGCCCGGTGGACCGGGCCCTCGTGCTCGGCGGCGTCCGGGCCGCGACCCTGGTCGAGTTCGAGCCGGTCCTCGCCGCCGCGGCGGCGATGTACCGCGAGGAGCTGGGTTCCGATCCGTTCGCGGTGGGTTCGGGGATCCCGTTCCGGCGCCGGGTAGCGCGTTCCCTGGCCAGGGGTAGGACGTGGATCGGGGTCGACCGCGGCGAGGTGTTCTTCAAGGCCGACGTCGCGGCGGTCTCGTCGTGGTCGGCGCAGATCCAGGGGGTCTGGGTCCGACCCGAGCGCAGGGGAGCAGGGCTCGGAACCGGGGGTATCGCCGCGGTGTGTTCCGCCCTCCAGGCCCGCCGGCTGACCCCGTCGCTCGTCGTCAACGGATCAAACACCGCCGCCCGAGCGACCTACCGCCGGGTCGGGATGACCGACGCCGTCGACTACGCGACGGTCCTGCTGTGACCTCCCGGACCACTCCGGTCGCGCGAGCGGCCCTATCCTGGAGACCATGACCACCCCGACCCGCCAGCCCCTCGTCCCCGGTGAACCCACCCCGATCCGGACGGTGCCCGAGTCGATCCCACGGCCGGAGTACGTCTGGCGCGACCGCGTCGACGAGGCGAACGGTGAGCCGTGGGTGCAGACCCCTGAGGTGATCGAGTCGATGCGCACCGCGTGCACCATAGCGGCCGACGCCCTCGCCGTGGCGGGACGAGCGGTGGCGCCCGGCGTCACCACCGACGAGATCGACCGGATCGCCCACGAGTACATGTGCGATCACGGCGCCTACCCGTCGACCCTGGGGTACAAGGCCTTCCCCAAGTCCAGCTGCGTCTCCCTCAACGAGGTGATCTGCCACGGCATCCCGGACACCACGGTGATCATGGACGGTGACATCGTCAACATCGACGTCACCGCCTTCATCGACGGGGTGCACGGTGACACCAACGCCACGTTCCTGGCCGGCGACGTCTCGGAGGAGAACAGGCTGCTGGTCGAGCGGACCCGGGAGGCCATGGACCGGGGGATCAGGGCCATCCGGCCCGGCCGGGAGGTCAACGTGATCGGGCGCGTCATCGAGTCCTACGCACGTCGGTTCGACTACACGGTCGTCCGGGAGTTCACCGGGCACGGCGTGGGGCCCACGTTCCACAACGGCCTGGTGGTGCTCCACTACGACGACCCGTCGCGGACCGAGGTCCTCGAGCCCGGTATGACCCTGACCGTGGAGCCGATGATCTCCCTGGGTGGCCCCGGGTTCGACGTCTGGGACGACGACTGGACCGTCACCACGGCGGACAAGGCGTGGACCGCTCAGTTCGAACACACCGTGCTGGTCACGCAGGACGGCGTCGAGGTGCTGACGGTGCCGAGCGGGAGCTGACTCCCCGTGGTCCGGGGGCCCTGAGGTCGACTCAGAAGCCCCGGTCCGGGAAGTCCAGACCCAGCAGTGCGTTCTCGACCACCTCGGCCATCGCGGGGTGGATCCAGTACTGACGACGCGCGAGCTCGGGGACGGTGATCTCGAACTCCATGGCCTGGATGAGGATCTGGATGAGGGACGGCGCGTGGGCGCCCATGATGTGGGCGCCCACGAGTAGTCCGGTTGCCCGGTCAGCGATGAGCTTGCAGCAGCCGACCGAGTCCTCCATGGCCCAGCCGTACGCCACGTCGCCGTAGTCCTGGACCTTCACCGTGATGTCGAATCCCGCCTCCCGGGCCTCGGCCTCCGTCAGACCCACCGAGGCGATCTGCGGCCAGGTGAACACCGCCCAGGGGACGTGTCGGTGGTTCACGGGATGGAGGTCGTCCGGGTTTCGCAGGTTGTGCCCGACCACCCGCTGCTCGTGATTGGCCACGTGCTTGAGCTGGTACGGCGAACTCACGTCCCCGAGGGCCCACACGCCGTCGGCGGTGGTGCGGCCGTACTCGTCGACCCGGACCCGCTCGATGTCCATCTCCACACCGGCCGCCTCGAGTCCCAGGAGGTCGCCGTTGGGGATCCGGCCGGTCGCCACCAGGAGCGCGTCGCCGGAGCAGGTCGACCCGTCCTCGAAGGTGACCTCGACGCCGCGCCGGTCCGCGCCGGTCGCGGTCATCGTGGTGATCTGCTGTCCGAGCCGGACGTCCCACCTCCGTCGGGCCTGGTCGGTGAACCGCTCCGCCAGTTCCCGGTCCACGTGCTTGAGCAGGACGTCCGACCGGCCGATCACGGTCACCTCGACGCCGAGAGCCGAGAACACGTGCGCGAACTCGCACGCGATGAAGCCGGAGCCCTGGATCACCATCGACCTGGGAAGCTCGGGGATCCTCATGACATCGTCGCTGGTGTAGTAGTCGACACCGGCGTCGGTGACGATCCGGGGGATCAGGGGTCGGGCCCCCGCGGCGATCACCACGGAGTCGGCCGTGATGATCTCCCCGGTTCCCGTGTCGATGGTGCGCGGACCCACGAACCTCGCGTGACCGTCGTACACCGTGACGTTGTCGCACCGGTTCCGCCGGTAGTCCTCACCGCTCGAGGCGATGGGATCGATCCGACGATCGAACACCCGCGAGACGATGTCGGGCCACCGGACACCGTCGAGGGTGGAGTCGATCCCGTACGTGCTCGAGTGGGTGATCGAGACGGCGGTGTCCGCGGCGTAGACGAACATCTTCGTGGGGATACAGCCCACGTTGAGACACGTCCCGCCGAAGGTTCCCTTCTCGCAGATCGCCACGGACTTGTCCGCGAACGACTCGTCGATCAGCGAATTCCCGCTGCCGGTACCGATCACGACGAGGTCGAAGTGACGGGAGGGGGTCTGGGTCATTGTCGTCAGGACTCCTTGGTGTGGGGTGCGAGGGTCTGGTCCAACCAGTCGCCGAGGTGTCGGAAGACCACCTCGAGCACGTCCGCGCGGGAGAGGAACACGTCGTGTCGGGCGCCGTCGACGGGGATGTCCGTGACCCGGTGCGAGACCCGGTCGGCGAACCGCTCCATCGAGCGCACGTCCAGGATCAGGTCGGTGTCGACGTCGAGCACCCCGTCTCCGCGGTGGGTGCCCACTGAGGAGGCCGTGGACCGTAGCAGGAGGACCGGCAGCGGAAGATCGACCCCTGCCTGCAGGCGCTTCTGCGCGCGGCGGACGGCCGCGAGCCAGCCGGCCCGGACCCCCACCCCGCCCGGGGGTTTGAGCTCGGTGTCGAAGTGGAAGTCCCCGTCGTGGTCGATATGGGTGCTCACCACGTACCGGTCCGAGGTCTTCAGCGGGAGCCGATAATAGGGCCTGGCGGAACCGAGGGCACGGATGACCGGGTCCACCAGCCGGCGCGCGCGGTCGGGCATGTCGAGTTGGAACCAGGGAGAGTTCAGGACCAGCCCCACGACGGGATCGAGCGCGCCCCTGTCCCGGCGTCGGGCGAGCCACAACGGCACCACGAGCCCCCCGGTCGAGTGCGCGGCCACGAGGACCGGCAGGCCCGGGTGGTCGGCGGTGATCACGTCCAGCGCCTGGTCGAGTTCCTCGTCGTATCTCTCGAGGTCGGTGATGAAGTGCGGCGTCAGTCCGTCCCGCCTGGAGCGACCGCACTTGCGCAGGTCCACCCCATAGGTGGCGATCCCCCGGTCGGCGAGGAACTCGGCGAGGTGGGTGTGGAAGAAGTAGTCGGACAGTCCGTGGACCACCAGCAGCGCCGCGACAGGCTGATCCGGTGAGTCCTCGTGCCGGACCAGGGTGGCGGAGATGGGTCCCTCACCGTCCGGATCGGTCCCGAGCGGCAGCTCGAGTCGCCGGTAGGACGGCCCCAGCAGGTCCGGGATCCACCGCGCATCGGATCCGGTGGGGGCGACGGCATCGGGGGAGGGCGGAGACACGACGACCACCCTAGTCCGGTGTGCCGAGGGGGCGGCCCGGTGAGTAGTCTTGGGACCCGGTGGACGCGGGGTCCCAGGACGGGCCCGTGACGTGTCCGATTCGGGTCCACGACCAAATAGCGAGGGTAGCCGGTGACTTCAGACCAGGTGGCAAAGCACGGAACGACTGATGTGGCGCTCATCGGCGCGGGCACCATGAGCGCGACGCTCGGTGCTCTCCTGCGTCGCCTCCAGCCCGACTGGCAGATCGAGATCTTCGAGCGACTCGAGGGCCCCGCGCTGGAGTCGTCCGATGCGTGGAACAACGCCGGCACCGGTCACTCCGCGCTCTGCGAGCTCAACTACTCGCCCAAGACCGCCGACGGCGACGTGGACATCTCCAAGGCCGTCAGCGTCAACGAGAAGTTCCAGGTCTCCCGGCAGTTCTGGTCCTATGCCGTGGAGAACACGATCCTCGGTGACCCGACGGAGTGGATCCGCCCGGTCCCGCACATGAGTTTCGTCTCCGGCGAGGCCGGCCAGGCGTACCTGCAGAAGCGGTACGACAAGCTCGCGGGTCACCCCCTGTTCCCCGGGATGGGCCACACCACGGACTTCGGAGAGCTCGAACGTCGCGTCCCCCTCATGGCCAGGGGCCGTTCCCCGGAGCAACCCTTCGCCCTCAGCTATTTCGACAACGGCACCGATGTGAACTTCGGCGCCCTCACCCGGCAGTTCGTCAAGTATCTGACCAGGACCGGCACCGAGGTCCACTACCAGAACCAGGTCAAGGACCTCGAGCGCAACACCGACGGGACCTGGCGGCTGACCGTGGCCAACCGCCACACCGGGGACGAGCGCACGGTGGACGCGAAGTTCGTCTTCGTCGGTGCGGGCGGCGGGGCGCTGCACCTGCTGCAGAAGTCAGGGATCCCGGAGATCAAGGGCATCGGCGGGTTCCCCGTCGGTGGCCAGTGGCTCCGCTGCACCAATCCCGACCTCGTCGATCAGCACCAGGCCAAGGTCTACAGTCAGGCGTCGGTCGGTGCGCCTCCGATGTCGGTGCCGCACCTCGACACCCGCGTCATCGACGGCAAGAAGGGCCTGCTCTTCGGCCCGTTCGCCGGATGGACCCCGAAGTTCCTCAAGATGGGCAGTTGGCTGGACCTGCCCTCGAGCGTCCGGCCGGGCAATCTGTTGCCCATGGCCAACATCGGACTCACGGAGATGGGTCTGGTCAAGTACCTCATCACCGAGTTGGCCAAGAATCACGGCGCGCGCGTCGACGCGCTCCGCGACTTCGTCCCGTCCGCGCAGGACGGTGAGTGGGAGAAGGTCGTCGCCGGGCAGCGCGTCCAGGTGATCAAGCCCAACGGTCGCGGTGGCACCCTCGAGTTCGGGACCGCGGTGGTCAACGCGGCCGACGGATCGATCGCCGGTCTGCTGGGCGCGTCCCCCGGTGCCTCCACGGCGGTCGACGCGATGGTCGACGTGCTCCAGCGTTGCTTCCCGAGCCGGTTCGCCGACTGGAAGCCCGCGCTCGAGGAGATGATCCCGTCGCTCGGGCGCGACCTGGCCGCCGAACCGAGTCTGTTCGCCGAGCAGTTCGAGCGGTCGACCCGCACACTCAAGCTCGACCAGAAGGTCTGACGCCGGGCCGGACCCGCCACGAACGACCCCGCCATCCCCCGGTCGCCGCGCCATCGCGGCCGGGGGATCGCCTGTTCGGGCCCCCGGGGGCGAGGCGGTCCCGGCCACCGGTGGCCGATAGGATCGGCGGCATGATCCGGCCCGTGAACCCGTACCCCGTCGGCCTGGACCTCGAAGGCCGCCGAGTCGTGGTGATCGGCGGTGGATCGGTGGCCCAGCGGCGGATTCCCGTGCTCCTGGACTCCGGTGCCGTCGTCCACCTGGTAAGTCCTGAGATCACACCGACGCTGCAGGGGCTGGTCGACTCCGGGCGGATCCGCTGGGAGGCCCGCGAGTTCCGCTCGGGCGACCTCGACGGTGCCTGGTACGTGGTGGCGGCCACCAAGGACTCGCTGGTCAACGCGAGAGTCGCGGCGGAGGCGGAACAGGACCGCACCTTCTGCGTGCGGTCGGACGCGGTCCACTCCGGCACCGCGGTGACGCCTGCGGTCGTCCGCCGCGACGAGATGCTGGTCGCGGTGCTCACCGGCGACCGGGCGCGTACCGCAGAGGCCCGCGACGTCGTGGCCCGCGCGCTGGACGGCGCGAGCGCCGGGACGCCGGACGCCGAGGAGGAGCTGCGGGGCACGGTCGCGCTGGTCGGCGGTGGCCCGGGAGCAGACGACCTCATGACGGTGCGCGGCAGAAATCTGCTCTCGCGCGCCGACGTCGTGGTGGCCGACCGGCTCGCGCCCCAGCGGCCGCTGGGGGAGCTGCGTCCGAACGTGGAGATCGTCGACGCGGCCAAGATCCCGTACGGCAGGTCCATGGCCCAGGACGCCATCAACCAGGTGCTCGTGGACCGGGCGCGGGAGGGCAAGTTCGTCGTCCGGCTCAAGGGCGGCGACCCGTTCCTCTACGGGCGGGGATACGAGGAGGCACAGGCCTGCGCGGAGGCCGGGATCCCCTGCAGCGTCGTCCCCGGGGTGTCCAGCGCGCTCAGCGTCCCCGCTCTGGCGGGGATCCCCGTGAGCAACCGCGGCATGACCCATGAGGTCACCATCGTCTCGGGTCATCTACCGCCGGGCCACCCGGGCTCTCTGATCGACTGGGAGGCCCTGGCACGGATGCGGGGGACGCTGGTCATCCTCATGGGGGTCAAGAACTCCCCGGCCATCGCGGAGTCGCTCATGGCCGGTGGGCGGTCGGCGGACACGCCCGCCGCGATCATCGTGGACGGAAGCCTCGACGGTCAGATGACGCACCGGTGCACTCTCGGGACCATGGCGGACACCCTGGCCGGCCGTGACGTACGGCCACCGGCGATCGTCGTGGTCGGCGCGGTCGCCGGGCTCCCACAGTTCCTGACCCGGGCCTGAGGTGGCTCTCTAGGGGAGGGTCACCATCGTCAGGGTGGTGGCCGAGTCGTGCTCGAGGGTGTGCCCCGCGCGCCTGGCCACCCGCAGTAGCGCCGGTATGTCCGTCATCTCCGCGCGTGAGGTCGCGAGCGATCGGGCGAGGAGCCCCTTGTGGTGCTTGGAGAAGTGGGAGACCACCTTGCGGGTGCTGTCCGGATACTGGGTGACGACATCGACCGTGACGGCGCCCGGAACCGGCCCCAGCTGCTGGTAACCCCCTGACCGGAGATCGATCACGAGGTCGTCCGCCCACTCGGAGGTGGCGGCGGTGAGCGAGGGCTTCCACACGGAACGGAGCGTGCCGAGTCCGGGTAGTCGGGTCCCCGCGGAGAGTCGGTAGTGGGGGATGGGGTCGCCGGCGGCGAGCAGTCCGAACAGCGCCGACCCGATCCACAACCGCGATTCGGCGCGCGACCGGGTGGCCCGGGTGAAGGAGGACTGGTCCAGCGCGTCGTAGAGCACCCCGGTGTACCGGCTGAGCGCGGGCGCGGTGGGTGAGGACCACAGGTGCGCGTCGTGCGTCACCTCGGCGGCGAGCGAGTCGCCCAGGCCGAGGGTGGCTCGTGCGCCGTCCGGATCGTCGACGCACATCGCGACCAGGGCTCCGGCCACCGTTCGCCGGGTGTCGGTGAGCGCGGGGAGCGACAGTGCCGCCAGATCCAGGGGGGAGCCCGACCCGCCGACGGACTTGGTCTCGGAGGGCGAGAGGAGGATGCGCACCCGGCCGAGGCTACCGTCGCGCCGGAGGCGGGCCCCCGGGCGGCTAGGCTTGGCCACCGTGATCACGCGTCTGTCCCACCTCTTCCTGCGTACGCTCCGCGACGACCCGGCCGATGCCGAGGTCCTGAGCCACAAGCTGCTGGTCCGAGCCGGCTACGTCCGGCGCGTCGCGCCCGGCGTGTACTCGTGGCTCCCCCTCGGTCTGCGCACCCTCCGGCGGATCGAGCAGGTCGTACGAGAGGAGATGAACGCCTCCGGCGCCCAGGAGATCAGCCTGCCCGCGCTCCTGCCCCGCGAGCCCTACGAGGCGACGGGCCGGTGGACCGAGTACGGGCCGGCGCTGTTCCGTCTCAAAGACCGCAAGGGCAACGACATGCTTCTCGGCCCCACCCACGAGGAGTTGTTCACGCTCACGGTGCAGGGTGAGTACTCCTCGTACAAGGACCTGCCCGTCACCCTGTACCAGATCCAGTCCAAGTACCGGGACGAGGAGCGGCCCCGCGCGGGAATCCTCCGGGGGCGTGAGTTCACCATGAAGGACTCGTACTCCTTCGACGTGGACGACGCCGGTCTCGAGCGCTCGTACCAGGTGCACCGGGAGACCTACCAGCGCATCTTCGACCGCCTGGGAATCGAGTACGTGATCTGCGCCGCCACCTCGGGGGCGATGGGCGGTTCGGCGTCCGAGGAGTTCCTGGCGATCTCCCCGGCGGGTGAGGACACCTTCGTCAGGTCGACGGACGGGCGTTATGCGGCCAACGTCGAGGCCGTTGTGACCCCGGCTCCGCCCGCCCGCCCGCTCGAGGGGCTACCCGCCGCCGTCGTCCACGACACCCCGGGGACGCCGACGATCGCGTCCCTGGTCGACTGGGCCAACGGAGCGGGGCTCGGCCGCGAGGTGACCGCGGCGGACACGCTCAAGAACGTGATGCTCAAGGTCCGCGCCCCGGGTGCGGACTGGGAACTGATGGGCGTGGGCCTGCCCGGGGACCGCGAGGTCGACATGAAGCGCCTCGAGGCGGCGCTCGAACCCGCCGAGGTCGCGGTGCTGGACGAGGCCGACTTCACCGCCAACCCGTTCCTCGTCAAGGGGTACATCGGCCCCGGGGCCCTGGCCGCTAACGAGGTCCGGTACCTGGTGGACCCCAGGGTGGTCGAGGGGACCGCGTGGATCACCGGTGCGGATAAGCCCGGCAGGCACGTGGTGGACCTGGTCTGCGGCCGCGACTTCACCCCCGACGGCACGATCGAGGCCGCGGAGGTCAGGGAGGGTGACGAGGCACCCGACGGCCACGGCACGCTCACCCTCGCACGGGGGATCGAGATCGGCCACATCTTCCAACTCGGTCGCAAGTACACGGACGCCTTCGGATTCGACGTCCTCGGGGAGAACGGCAAGCCCGCGCGGGTGACGATGGGCTCGTACGGTATCGGGGTGTCCCGGCTGGTGGCCGTGCTGGCCGAGCAGTACGCGGACGAGAAGGGTCTGGTCTGGCCGGCCGCCGCGGCGCCGGCAGACGTCCACGTGGTGATCGCCAACAAGGACGAGGCGGCGATCAGCGGGGCCGCGACGCTCGTCGAGGCGTTCGACCGGGCCCGCCTCGAGGTGATCTTCGACGACCGCAAGGCCTCGCCGGGAGTGAAGTTCAAGGACGCCGAGCTGATCGGTGTCCCGTGGGTCGTCGTGGTGGGCCGTGGCTGGTCGGAGGGGACGGTCGAGCTCCGCGAACGCGCGACGGGAGAGGTCACCCAGGTCCCGGTGGACGGCGCCGCCGAGGAGATCGTCCGCCTCATCGGGGCCGGGCGCTAGCCGGTCGGGACCGGGAGCGCGACGGTCGGGGCCGGGCGCTGCCCGGTCAGGCCTGGGGCGGGAAGCCGGGTAGCGCCTCGAACGGGGCGCCCGGGACCAGCGTCCGCCACCGCTGGAGCTGGATCGACGCGGCCGTGAGGGCGTCGAGACAGAACCTCCGGATCTCCGGCGACCGCGCGGTGCCGATCTCCGTGCGCCACGCCTCGCAGCAATCGGACTCGAGACGGATGGCGAGGAGCACGGGCGAGGTCGGGGTGTCGGGGGTCGTCAGATAGCCGACCGGGGCGGCGGGGGCCCCGGGCCAGAGTTCCTCCGCGGCGTCCCGCCGGGCGCGGTGGGCGGCGAGTTCACGCAGGGCCGCGGCGCGGATGGAGCCGTCGGCAGCGGCCAGGACGAGGCCGTAGCCGTAGACGGCGGCGTCCTCGGCCGCCAGGCCGGGTGGAGTCGTCATGCCAGCACCACCTCGACCGCGGTGGTGCAGGCGGCGGACACCGAGGCCGCGAGTTCGGACCGGTATCCGCGGGAGTCCACGGCGACCTCGCCGGCGCGACGCGCGTCCTCGCGTAGACGCTCCCGGACCTCCCCGATGGGGGGACAGACCGCTGGTGCCCCGGCCCCGGGTACGTCCGCAGTGTCGATGGGCTCCGCTGTGTCGCCGGGCTCCACCTCGGCGGCGTCGATCTCAGAGGCCCCGATCTCGGCGTAGAGCCGCTCGGCGTGGATGCGGCGGGCATCGGAGATCCTGCGGAGCCGGGGGGCGTCGTCACCGTGCGAGGCGTCCGCGGCGGCGAGCTCCCGGGCGTCCCGGGCGGCGGCCACGGCCAACGCCAGCAGGGGATCCGGTTCGTTGTCGGCCGGGGGTAGGGCACACCCTCCGGCGAGCGCCATCCCGGTGACGACCGCGGTCACGGCGACGAAACGTCGGCGCGACACGGGGGCGGTGAAGGAATCGGGCACCCCGACATCCTGCCAGGGCCCGTCGGTAGCCGGGCCCGGGGGCGGTACAGTGATCCGGCCCGTCTGCAATTCGGATCGGCACCCACCAGCCGCGACGCCAGGAGCACAGTGATCGTCCCCGAGCCCGACAGGGCGCACATCCGCAGCGCGGTCGTCGACCGCGGACTCGAACTCGAGGAGATCCGGGAGGACTCCCGGGCGGCCGCCTGGCACGTCACCGTCGTCGTCGATGGCGACTCCGGTGTGACCCTGGACGATCTCGCGAGCCTGTCGACCGATCTCGATGCGGTCGCCGAGCAGTGGGGGGCACCCGACCGGGCGGTGACGTTCGAGGTGACGAGCCGCGGTGTGGACGCCCCTCTGGAGGCTCCCCGGCACTGGAGACGGGCTCGCGGACGCCAGGTCGACCTGACCTACGTCGAGGGTGTGGGCGGTCCGGCCCGTGGGCGGATCGGTGACCTCGACGAGGAGAACGGGATCGTCCGGCTGGTCTCGAGGTCGGGTCGTGGGATGCGTGTGGACTCGGTACCGTTGGACGGCGTGGCACGCGCTGTGATCCGGGTCGAGTTCCGTCCCGCTCCGGAGGACGAACTCGCCCTCCTGTCGGAGCCCGCGAACCCCGGACGTGGCGGGCGAGAAGGAGAAGACAGTTGAACATCGACATGGCGGCGCTGAACATGTTGTCCCAGGAGCGGGAGATCCCGTTGGACGACCTGGTGCGGACCCTCGAGAACGCCCTGCTCACCGCGTACAAGCGCACTGAGGATGCGCACCGCGTCGCGAGGATCCAACTCGACCGGAAGGCCGGGACCGTCACCGTGATGGCCGCCGAGGTCGACGAGGAGGGCAACCGGATCGGCGAGTTCGACGCCACGCCCTCCGATTTCGGCCGGGTGGCGGCGGCGACGGCCCGGCAGATCATCCTCCAACGCCTGCGGGAAGCCGAGACCGAGCGGATCTACGGCGACCTCGTGGCCCGCGAGGGCGAGGTGGTCAGCGGGGTCATCCAGTCGGACTCACGCGCGAACGCCCGAGGGATCGTCGTCGTGCACATCGGGCCCGAGAACGGAGGGACCGAGGGCACCATCGCGCCGGCCGAACAGGTTCCGGGCGAGACCTACGAGCACGGTGCGCGCATCAAGTGCCACGTGGTGGGGGTCCACAAGGGCCCGCACGGTGCCTCGGTGTCGCTGTCCCGTACCCACCCCGACCTCGTCCGTGGCCTGTTCGCCCTGGAGGTGCCCGAGATCGGCGACGGCTCGGTCCGCATCTCGGCGATCGCGCGCGAGGCCGGCCACCGGACCAAGATCGCGGTGGAGACCACCGTGTCGGGGCTCAACGCCAAGGGCGCGTGCATCGGGCCCAACGGCGCCCGCGTACGGGCGGTGATGGCGGAACTGAACGGCGAGAAGATCGACATCGTCGACTTCGACGAGGACCCGACGGTCTTCGTCGGCAACGCGCTGTCGCCTGCCAAGGTCATCTCCGTGACCGTGGCGGACGCCGAGACCAGGGCGGCGCGGGTCGTGGTCCCCGACTACCAGCTCTCGCTCGCGATCGGCAAGGAGGGCCAGAACGCTCGCCTGGCCCACCGCCTGACGCAGTGGCGGATCGACATCCACAGCGACGCGGAGTGACCTCCGGCGCGTGCGCGGTCCACGCGGTCGGGCGCGCCGTTAGTCTCGATGGTCAACGACCTGTAGACTCATCTGATGTCACAGTGACTTCACGTTCACCCACTCGCGTGGGGGAGCGGTGAGAAACCGAGGCGGCCTCATGCGGGTGCGACACGACCAGCAGCAGAGCGCGGCCGAGGTGCGGGGTCCGGTTCGGACCTGCGTCGGCTGTCGCCGTCGGGATTCAGATTCCCGGCTCCTGCGGATCGTCCTCGATCCACGGGCGGCGGCCCTCTCACCGGACCCCGGCCGGCGAGCGGTCGGACGGGGAGCCTGGGTGCACCGTGACCAGCGGTGCATCACGACAGCACTCGACCGCAAGGCCTTCACCAGGTCGCTGCGGATCACCGGGAACGTGTCCCACGACGCGATCTCGGAGGTGCTCGAGACGCTATCGTCGTGAGCACGAGACCACCCGTCGGCCGCATGGGCCGATCGGGGGAGCACATGAGAAGGAACGGACCAGACACGATGAGCACACCGTGAAGCTCCAGCGATGAACGTCCATCGAATGTAGACCGAGGTCGCGCGGCCAGCCCTGCCGTGGAGACCTCGCAGTGAGGAGAGCAGTGGCAGGCAAGCCCCGGGTACACGAACTGGCAAAAGAGTTCGGTATCACCAGTAAAGAACTTCTGACGAAACTCCGCGATCAGGGGGAGTTCGTCAAATCCGCATCCTCGACCCTCGAGGCGCCGGTCGTCCGTCGCCTCCGTGAGTCGCACGCACCGGCGGCCGGAGGATCCGACGCCGCGACCGCGACGCCCGGCACGGGTGGGTCGACCGCTCCCAAGCCCGGCGGGGCCTCCAAGCCCTCGCCGGGACCCCGTCCGGGTGCGGATCCCCGCAAGGCCGCTCCCAAGCCCGCGGCGGACCGGCCCACCCCCGGTGCCAGGCCCGCGGCCCCGGCTCCCAAGCCCGCGGCGGACCGGCCCACTCCCGGTGCCAGGCCCGCGGCACCGGTGCCCGGACCCGCCCCCGAGGCGCCGGCTGCCTCGCGTCCGGCACCCGGACCACGTCCGGCCGGACCGAAGCCGGGCCCCAAGGCCCCGCGCGTCGGAAACAACCCGTTCTCGAGCGGCACCACCCCGCCGCCGCGACCGCAGGGCGGTGCACGGCCGACCCCCGGCCAGGGCGGTCCCCGTCCGGGCGGCCAGCGTCCGGCTCCGGGGCAGGGCGGTCCCCGTCCGGCTCCCGGCCAGGGCGGTCCCCGTCCGGCGCAGCGTCCGGGCGCAGCGGGTCCGGGTGGTCCCCGTCCCAGCCCCGGCCAGATGCCCGGGCAGGTCGCACGTCCCGCCGCGGGCCGTGGCAGGCCGGGCGGCCCGGGCGGTCGTCCGGGTGGCGGAGGTTTCCGCCCCGGTGGCGGTGCCGGTGCCCCAGCAGCGGGAGGCGGCGGTTTCCGCGGTCGCCCCGGCGGCGGAGGCAACCGTGGCCGCAGCGGTGCGGCCGGTGCGTTCGGTCGGCCCGGAGGCGCGCCCCGCAGGGGACGCAAGTCCAAGCGGCAGAAGCGTCAGGAATACGACTCGATGCGGGCCCCCGAGGTCGGCGGCGTGCGGCTCCCCGACGGTCGTGGGCAGGTCCTGCGGCTGGCACAGGGTGCCTCGCTGAGCGATTTCGCGGACAAGATCGACGTCAACCCGTCACAGCTGGTCCAGGCGCTGTTCAACCTCGGCGAGATGGTCACTGCCACGCAGTCCGTCACGCCGGAGACCCTGCAGCTCCTCGGCGAGGAGATGGGCTTCAAGGTCCAGGTCGTAAGCCCCGAGGACGAGGACCGCGAGCTGCTCGACTCGTTCGATCTGTCCTTCGGTGAGGACGAGGGCGGCGAGGACGATCTCGAGATCCGTCCCGCGGTCGTCACCGTCATGGGTCACGTCGACCACGGCAAGACCCGCCTGCTCGACAGCATCCGGTCGGCGAAGGTCGGCGAGGGCGAGGCCGGTGGCATCACCCAGCACATCGGTGCGTACCAGGTCACAGTGCCGGTCGACGAGGTCGACCGGACGATCACCTTCATCGACACCCCGGGTCACGAGGCGTTCACCGCCATGCGCGCCCGGGGCGCCAAGTCGACGGACATCGCGATCATCGTGGTCGCGGCGGACGACGGTGTGATGCCGCAGACGGTCGAGGCGATCAACCACGCGCAGGCGGCCGACGTGCCGATCGTCGTGGCGGTCAACAAGATCGACAAGGAGGGCGCGCAGCCCGACAAGATCCGCGGCCAGATGACCGAGTACGGGCTCGTGCCGGAGGAGTACGGCGGCGACACGATGTTCGTCGACATCTCCGCCAAGCAGGGGCTCAACATCGACTCGCTGCTCGAGGCCGTCGTCCTCACGTCGGACGCGGCTCTGGACCTGCGGGCGAACCCGGACATGGACGCGCAGGGCGTGGCCATCGAGGCGCACCTCGACCGCGGACGCGGTCCGGTCGCCACGGTGCTCGTCCAGCGCGGCACCCTGCGGGTCGGCGACTCGATCGTCGCCGGCGACGCGTACGGCCGCGTCCGGCGGATGGTCGACGAGCACGGCGAGGACGTCGCCGAGGCGACTCCCTCGCGTCCGGTCCAGGTGATCGGTCTGACCAGCGTCTGCGGCGCGGGTGACACCCTGATGGTGGTCGACGAGGACCGCACCGCACGGCAGATCGCCGACAAGCGCAACGCGCGCAAGCGCAACGCGCTCGCCGCTCGGTCCCGCCGCCGGATCAGCCTCGAGGACCTGGACTCGCATCTCAAGGAGACGAGCCAGCTCAACCTCATCATCAAGGGCGACAACGCCGGTACGGTCGAGGCCCTCGAAGAGGCCCTCATGGGTATCGAGATCGACGACGAGGTGCAGTTGCGGGTCATCGACCGCGGTGTCGGTGCGGTCACCGAGACCAACGTCAACCTGGCTGCCGCATCCGACGCCGTCATCATCGGGTTCAACGTCCGCGCGGAGGGCAAGTCGACCGAGTTGGCGAACCGCGAGGGCGTCGACATCCGGTACTACTCGATCATCTACCAGGCGATCGACGAGATCGAGAGCGCGCTCAAGGGCATGCTCAAGCCGATCTACGAGGAGAAGAAGCTCGGGCAGGCGGAGATCCGCCAGTTGTTCCGTTCCTCCAAGCTCGGCAACATCGCGGGCTGCATGGTCCTCGACGGGATCATCCGCCGCAACGCCAAGGCCCGCCTCATCCGCGACGGCAAGGTCGTCGTCGAGGAGATGAGCGTGTCCTCGCTGCGCCGCGAGAAGGACGACGTGACCGAGGTCCGGGAGGGCTTCGAGTGTGGTCTCACCGTGACGTACTCCGACATCAAGATCGGTGACGTCATCGAGACCTACGAGCTCGTCGAGAAGCCGCGCGACTGACGTCGACGGCGACACCCCTGGGGGCAGGTTCCGTGGTCTGCGGGCCTGCCCCCACGGCATTCTGGGAATCGAACGGCCGCCCGGCGGCCGCATCACGTCAAGGAGGATCGCCATGGCCGGAAAGGGACGGGCCGGACGGCTCGGCAAGCGGATCGGGGAGATCGTCGCAACGGCGATCGAGCACGAGATCAAGGACCCGCGTCTGGAGTTCATCACCATCACGGACTCCCGGATCACCGCGGATCTTCGGGTGGCCACCCTCTACTACACGGTCCGGGGCGAGACGCTGGACGAGGACCCGGACCTCGAGGCCGCGGAGGACGCGCTGGCCACGGCCCGGGGTCGCCTCCGGACGATGGTCGGTAAGCAGACCGGGGTGAAGTTCACCCCCGAGTTGACCTTCGTCCTGGACTCCGTGCCGGACGCCGCGCGTCAGATGGAGGAGTTGCTCGCCCGGGCACGGGCGCAGGACGAGGAGGTCCGACGCGTGGCGCAGGGCGCACGTCCCGCCGGCGACGAGGACCCCTACCGCAGGGACGACGAGGTGGAACGGCCGGAGGACGACGACCGGTGATCACCCTGGTGGACGCGGCCGGCGCGGCGGGCGTCCTGGCCCGGCACCGCGAGGTGACCGTGCTGTGCCACGTCCGCCCCGACGCCGACGCCCTCGGCAGTTCCGCGGGTCTCGCCCGCGCTCTGCGCGCGGACGGCGTCGTTGTCCACCACTCGTTCGACCCCGGGGCCGTGCCGGACCCGCTCCGGGTCATTCCGGGCACGGACCGTGTGGTACCGATCGACGAGGTACCGGAACACGACGGCCTCGTGGTGGCACTGGACTGTGCCAGCCCGGATCGGGTGGGCGACTGGGATCGGCTGACCCGGTCGGCGTCCGAGGTGCTGGTGGTGGATCATCACCGTTCCAACCCCGGCTTCGGGACGCACCTGTTCCTGGATCCCGGGGCGGCCTCGACCGCGAGCATGGTCCTCGATGTACTCGATGCTGGTCGCTATCCGGTCGACCCCGAGTTGGCGACCAGCCTCTACGCGGGTCTCGTCACCGATACCGGGTCTTTCCGGTGGGGTGGCGCGGGGTCGCACGACACGGCCCGGAGACTACTCGCCGCGGGTGCGGAGTCCAGGGCGGTCGGTTTCGCGCTGCTCGACGCGCACTCCTTCCCCTGGCTCCGCGTGCTGGGGCAGCTCCTGAGCACGGCCCGACTCGACCCCGGCGCGGTCGGGGGACGAGGAGTGGTCTGGCTGACGGTACCGCACGAGGTCGTGGTGTCGGCGGACGAGGCCGACGTCGAGTCGCTCGTGTCCCACCTGCAGGGGGTGAGAGAGGCGCAGGTCGCGGTTCTCGTCAAGGAGATCCGGCCGGGAGAGTGCGCGGTATCACTCCGTTCCCGTCCCGGTGGCGGCGGCGACGGCATCGATGTCTCGGCCGTCGCCTCGGCGCTCGGCGGGGGAGGGCACCCTGCAGCGGCCGGTTGTACCGTACGCGGAGACATCGCACACGTCACGGCGAGGCTCAGTGAACTCCTCGTCTGACCCGGAGCCGCGGCCCACCGCTCCGGAGACGGGCGTGGGGGAGCTCGGCCGCCGGCTGTGGTCGATCGCGCTACCGGTCCTCCCGGTGCTGGCCGCCGAACCGATCTACCTGCTCGTCGACGGGATCGTCGTGGGCCGACAGGGCCCCGAGGACCTCGCCGCGCTGGGTGTCGGCGCCCTGGTGTTGCTAGTGCTCGGCACCCAGATGAACTTCCTCTCGTACGGGACGACAGCCCGGGCCGCCCGACTCCACGGAGCCGGACGGCGGTCGGACGCGGTGGCGGAAGGGGTCCAGGCCACCTGGATCGCGCTCTCGGTCGGTGTGGTCGTGGTGGCCGGCGTCCACGCGTTCCTCGGCCCGCTGACGCGTGTGCTCGCGGCCGACGCCGAGGTGGCTACCAGCGCCGCGGACTGGCTGAGGGTGGCGGTGTGGGGTATCCCGTGCATCCTGGTCGCGTCCGCCGGGCACGGGTGGATGCGGGGAGTCCAGCGTGTCAGGACGCCCCTCGCGCTGGTCGCGGTGGGGATAGGGGTCTCCACGATCGGCTGCGTGGTGCTCGTGCCCGGTCTGGGACCCGCGCCCGCGCTGGGTCTGGTGGGCAGTGCGTGGTCCAACCTGGCGGGGCAGCTGATCATGGCCGGTGGATTCCTCGGAGCCCTGGTGCTCGAGCACCGCGGGTTTCGGGAGCACAGCGGGTTTGAGGAACACAGTGGATCGCTGCGTCCGCGGTGGAGCGTGATAGTCGGGCAGCTCCGTCTGGGAGTGAACCTGGTCATCCGTACCGCGTCCTTCCAGGTGACCTTCGCCGTGGCCACCACGGCCGCCGCGGCGGCGGGCGTCGACTCACTCGCCGCACATCACCTCGCGCAGCAACTGTGGGCCCTGTACACCCTGGTACTCGACTCGGTGGCGATCGCGGCGCAGTCACTCGTCGGTGCCGCGTTGGGCGCCGGCCTGGCCTCCCAGGGCCGCGCCCTGGCCCGCGCGGTGGTCGTGTGGTCGGTGGGGCTCGGCGTCGGGCTCGCCGTGATCACGGTGCTCTTCCGGGACCCGATGTCGACCCTCCTGTCGGGAGACACGGAGGTCGCCGGCCGACTCGTCGTGGCGTTGACCGGCATGGCCCTCGTGGTGATCCCGGCCGCCCTGGTGTTCGGGCTCGACGGCGTCCTGCTGGGCGCGGGTGACGCCGCGTACCTGCGCACGAGCACCGTGATCGCGGCCCTGTGCGGCTTCCTCCCCGTGCTCCTGGCCACGAGACACTTCGGCTGGGGGCTCGTGGGCATCTGGTGGGGTATGGGCGTGTTCGTGGCGATGCGACTCATCGCGGTCGTCGCCCGGGTCCGCGGTGACCGCTGGCTGGTCCTGGGAGCACAGACTCCAGCCGGTCGACCGTCGGAGGAGGCCAGGGCATGACCCGTGACCCGAGCCTGCGCGCGGTGTCCGACCTGCACGTCGGCCACCGTGGCAACGCCGGCGTCCTCGACGACATCCAGCCGGCCCACCCGGGGGACTGGCTGATCGTGGCCGGAGACGTGGCGGAGAAAGCCGATCACGTGATCGGCGCACTGGAGCGTCTCGTGGACCGGTTCGAGCGAGTGATCTGGGTGCCGGGCAACCACGAGTTGTGGATCGGCTCCGACGACAACGGGATCAGCTCCACCACCAAGTACGACCGGCTGGTCTCCGCATGCCGCTCGATCGGGGTCGACACCCCCGAGGACCCCTACCCGCTGTGGACCGGCCCGGGGGGACCGGCGTGGGTCGTGCCGATGTTCCTGCTCTACGACTACTCATGGACCCGATCCCCCGGCCAGTCGCGGCAATCGGCTCTCAAGGGCGCCCGGGAACGACGGGTGGTGGCGTCGGACGAGTTCCTCATCGACCCGGCCCCGTACCCGGATGTCGCTGCCTGGTGTGCCGCTCGCCTGGTCGCCACGACGACCAGACTCGCGGCCCTGGACCCGGCGCACCCCACCGTGCTGGTGAACCACTGGCCACTGCTACGCGCCCCGACGGAGGTCCTGCGCCACCCGGATTTCGCGCTGTGGTGCGGCACCGGGCAGACCGCGGACTGGCACCGTCGATATCGGGCCTCGGCCTGTGTCTACGGACACCTGCACATCCCGCGCAGCACCGTCCACGACTCGGTGCGCTTCGAGGAGGTCTCGCTGGGATACCCGCGTGAGTGGGCGGCCCGTGGCCGACCCGATCCTCTGGCCCGCCAGGTCCTCCCGGTCCCGGCCCTCCGTCAGGTGCGGTGGATCCGGGGAGAGATGGGTATGCCGAGAATCGCGCGACCCGGTGAGACCGGACCCGACCTGGAGGAGGAACGGTGATCAGGGACCTGCTGCCCGACGACGTGGTGGCCGTCGCGTTCGACGAGCTCGGCATGACCGACGAGGCGGCGTTGGCCGCCATGTACCCGGTCGAGGCCGAGCAGATCGCCCGGGCCGTCGAGAGCCGGCGGATCGAGTTCGCCGCGGTCCGGGCCTGCGCGCGGGAGGCGATGAGCAGGCTGGGCGTTCCCCCCGGCCCGATCACGCGGGGCGGCAGAGGGATGCCTATCTGGCCCGCGGGGGTGGTGGGCACCCTGACCCACACCGGAGGCCTGCGGGCCGCGGCGGTGGGGCCGGTGGCCCGGATCCGCTCCCTCGGACTGGACGTCGAACCCCACGGGCCGCTGCCCGAGGGGGTCCTCGAGGCGATCTCGTTACCCGAGGAGGCCGCCTGGGTGACCGCGGCGCGGGAGGAGGAGGGGACGGTCCACTGGGACCGCCTGCTGTTCACGGCCAAGGAGGCGACCTACAAGACCTGGTATCCGCTCACCCGGAGATGGCTGGGATTCGCCGACGCACACATCACCCTGACGCCCACCCACGTCGGCGGCCGGTCCGCCTCGGGTGAGTTGCGGTCGAGGATCCTCGTCGACCCGCGCGCGGTCGACGGGGGACCCGACCTGGGGGAGTTCCACGGCCGGTGGGCGCTGCGGGACGGTCACATCGCCTCGGCGATCGTGCTTCGGCCGGGCGGTGGGGGATAGCGTGTCCGGCGTGACCCCGCGCAGACCCGACCCCCGCCCCGCTCCCGCCCCCGGACTCGTCGTGGTCGACAAACCGGGCGGCATGACCAGTCACGACGTGGTCGGGCGCCTGCGCCGGTACTTCGGCACCCGCAAGGTGGGGCACGCCGGAACACTCGACCCCATGGCCACCGGCGTCCTGGTGGTGGGGATAGAACGCGCCACCAAGCTCCTGGGGCTGCTCGCGCTGGAGACCAAGTCCTATCGGGCCACGATCCGACTCGGGGAATCCACCACCACCGACGACGCGGAGGGCGAGACCACGGCGCGGGTCGACGCCTCGGCGGTGACCGTCGAGGCGATCGACGCCGCGGTCGCGGCACTCACGGGAGAGATCGAGCAGGTGCCGTCCTCGGTGAGCGCGATCAAGGTGGCCGGCCGACGTGCCTACGACCGGGTCCGGGCGGGGGAGGACGTCCGGCTCGACGCGCGCACCGTGACGGTGTCGCGATTCGAGATCCTCGAGCGCATTCCTTCCGGAGCGGTGGTGGACCTCGTCGTCGTCGTCGACTGCTCCACCGGCACCTACATCCGCGCACTGGCCCGCGACCTCGGTGCCGCGCTCGGGGTGGGCGGGCATCTCACCGCACTGCGCCGGACGTGCGTCGGACCGTTCGGACTGGACGTCGCCCGCACGCTCGGGGAGCTCGAGGAGGAGCCGCGGTTGTCCCTGGACCTCGACACCGCCGCGTTGACCGCCTTCCCCCGCCGCGACGTCGACGCGGACGAGGCGGAAGGACTGCGACACGGGCGGTGGCTGGAGGCCAGGGGTGACGACGGGGTGGTCGCCGCAGTGGGTCCGGACGGACGGGTCGCCGCCCTGGTCTCCGAGTCCGGAAAGCGCGCCGCTCCGGTCGTCGTCATGCGACCGGCGGGCCTGTGACGCCCGGGCGTAAGGTGGTCGCCGTGCAGCTGTGGCGGACGTTCGACGAGATCGTGATCCCCGACGGCGGGACCTCCGTCGCACTCGGGGTGTTCGACGGACTCCACCGGGGCCACCGGAGCCTGGTGGACCACGCGGTGGCGGCCGGGCGCGAGTCGGGGGCGAGCCCGGTGTTGGTGACGTTCGATCCGCACCCGGTCGAGGTGATCCGACCCGGCACCCATCCCCTCGTCCTGACGCCGCTTCGCAGACGCGCCGAACTGGCCGGTGGTCTCGGTGTCGACGCGGTCTTCGCCCTGCCCTTCGACACCGACATGGCCTCGTGGGACCCCGAGGAGTTCGTCGACCGCGTTCTGGTCCGGGGGTTGCGCAGTCGCTCCATCACCGTGGGGAGCAACTTCTCCTTCGGTAGACGAGCCGCGGGAACACCGGAGACGCTGCGTGAGCTGGGCTCCGAGCGGGGGATCGACGTGCGCGTGATGGACCTGCTGGAACTCGGTGGGGAACCGGTCTCCTCCTCCCGGATACGTCGACTGCTCGCGGAGTCGGACGTGGCCGGCGCGGCGACGATCCTCGGTCGTCCCCACCGCGTGTCCGGCACCGTCGTGCACGGGGCCGGACGCGGAGGGCGCGACCTGGGGTACCCGACGGCGAACCTGGACCTGCCGGAGTACACGGCCGTACCCGTCGACGGCGTCTACGCCGGGTGGTTCACCCTTCTCGACGACCACGACGTCGACGGGACGATCCTCCCCGGCCGGCGCTATCCCGCTGCGATCTCCGTGGGCACCAATCCGACCTTCGGGGAGGCGGCGCGCAGTGTCGAGGCGTTCGTGCTCGACGAGTCGGCGGACCTCTACGGTCGGGTGGCCGCCGTCGACTTCGTGGACCACGTCCGCGACATGGAGAAGTTCTCCTCGGTCGATGACCTGCTGGTGGCGATGGACCGTGACGTCGCCAGGACCAGAGTCGTCCTCGACGTGGGGGCCGCGCGCCACTGACGCCGATTGGGGTGTCGGCTCCGGGCGCTGGTAACGTCTTCTCTCGGCCCTCCTGCGGTCCGCGGCGGCGGGGTCACTCATTTTCGCGGACTGGAACAACCAGGAGTCACCCATGGCGTTGAGCACCGAAGAGAAGAAGGCCGTCCTGGCCGAGTACGGGATCCACGAGACCGACACCGGTTCGCCCGAGGCCCAGGTCGCGCTGCTCACCAAGCGGATCAGCCAGCTGACCGAGCACCTCAAGACCCACCAGCACGACCACCACTCCCGTCGCGGCCTCCTCCTGATGGTGGGCCGTCGTCGTCGACTGCTCAAGTACATCGCGAAGGTCGACATCGCGCGCTACCGCTCGCTCATCGAGCGCCTCGGCCTGCGTCGCTGAGCGGACTCCGCCCGCACCGCCACCGTTCCCCGTCCTCGTCGAGGGCGGGGAACAGTGCTGTGTGGGGGCGGTGCCCGGAGTGTCAGCGATGACCCGGGGGAGTTGCCACTGGTAGCCTGATCACGGCCGGTGCGCGCGCACCGGGTGTCGACAGGTCCGATTGACGGTCCTCGGTAGTGGCTGCCGGAACCGCGGGTGCCCCGGGAGGGGGCGCCGGCTCCGGCCGCTTCGATCGAAGACCGGAATCGCCACCGGGACACCCTGACGCGTGATCCGGCGGGCCCGGCGGGGACGTCTCCGCCGTGAGGCCCCAGTCACCGACAGAACAGGACTACACATGCCAGAAATTACGGCCGTCGAGGTCGAAGACGGGGTCTTCGAGACCGTCGCGACCATCGACAACGGCGACTTCGGTCGCCGCGAGGTGCGATTCGAGACCGGGCGCCTTGCCAAGCAGGCCGCCGGGTCGGTCGTCGCGTACCTCGACGACGACACCATGCTGCTGTCCGCCACGACGGCGGGAAAGCATCCCAAGGAGCATTTCGACTTCTTCCCCCTGACGGTGGACGTCGAGGAGCGGATGTACGCCGCGGGGCGCATCCCGGGCTCGTTCTTCCGCCGTGAGGGCCGGCCCAGCACCGACGCCATCCTCACGTGTCGCCTCATCGACCGCCCGCTGCGGCCCACCTTCGCGGACGGCGTCCGCAACGAGGTCCAGGTCGTCGTGACCGTCATGAGCCTCGACCCCAAGGACCTCTACGACGTCGTGGCGATCAACGCCGCCTCGGCCTCCACGCAGCTGTCCGGCCTCCCGTTCTCGGGGCCGGTCGGTGGCGTGCGGATCGCCCTCATCCCCACCGCCGCCCGTCCCGAGGGGCAGTGGGTCGCTTTCCCGACCGTCGAACAGCTCTCCGAGGCGGTCTTCGACATGGTCGTCGCCGGCCGTGTCGTGGGCTCCGGTGACAATGCCGACGTCGCCATCATGATGGTCGAGGCCGAGGCCACCGAGACCGTCATCGAGAAGATCGCGGGAGGCGCGCAGGCGCCCACCGAGGACGTGGTGGCGCAGGGTCTCGAGGCGGCCAAGCCGTTCATCTCCGAGCTGTGTGCCGCCCAGCAGGCGCTGGCCACCGCGGCACCCGCCGAGGCCCGTGAGTTCCCCCTCTTCCCGCCCTACCAGGAGGATGCGCTCGCCGCGGTCTCCGAGGTGGCCGAGGCCAAGCTCGGCGAGATCATGTCGATCGCCGACAAGCAGGAGCGCGACGGCGCGACCGATCAGCTCAAGGCCGAGGTCCTGGCGTCGCTGGAGGAGAAGTTCTCCGGGCGTGTCGGGGAGCTGGGTGCCGCGTTCAAGTCGCTCACCAAGAAGATCGTGCGGAAGCGGATCCTCACCGACCACTTCCGTATCGACGGCCGCGGCGTCAGGGACATCCGCGCGCTGTCCGCCGAGGTCGAGGTCATCCCGCGGGCCCATGGTTCCGCCCTGTTCGAGCGCGGTGAGACGCAGATCCTCGGCGTCACCACACTGGACATGGTCAAGATGGCCCAGCAGATCGACTCGCTCGGTCCGGAGACCAGCAAGCGCTACATGCACCACTACAACTTCCCGCCGTACTCCACCGGTGAGACCGGCCGGGTGGGCTCTCCCAAGCGACGCGAGATCGGCCACGGAGCCCTCGCGGAGCGTGCGCTCGTGCCGGTGCTACCCAGCGTCGAGGAGTTCCCGTACGCCATCCGCCAGGTCTCCGAGGCGTTGAGCTCCAACGGTTCCACCTCGATGGGCTCCGTCTGCGCCTCCACCCTGTCCCTGCTCAACGCCGGTGTCCCGCTGCGGGCGCCGGTGGCGGGCATCGCGATGGGCCTGGTCTCCGACGAGGTCGACGGCGAGACCCGCTACGTCGCCCTGACCGACATCCTCGGTGCCGAGGACGCGTTCGGGGACATGGACTTCAAGGTCGCCGGCACGGGCATGTTCGTCACCGCTCTACAGCTCGACACCAAGCTCGACGGCATCCCGTCCGAGGTCCTTGCCGGCGCGCTCACCCAGGCCCGCGAGGCCCGCCTGACCATCCTCGACGTGATGGCCGAGGCGATCGACGAGCCCGACGAGCTGAGCCCGTTCGCTCCCCGCATCATCGCGATCAAGGTCCCGGTCGACAAGATCGGCGAGGTGATCGGGCCCAAGGGCAAGATGATCAATTCGATCACCGAGGAGACCGGTGCGTCCGTCTCGATCGAGGACGACGGCACCGTCTACATCGGTGCCACCGACGGGGAGTCGGCCCAGGCCGCGATCGACAAGATCAACGCCATTGCCAACCCGCAGCTGCCCAAGGTCGGCGAGCGGTTCCTCGGAACCGTCGTCAAGACCGCCCCGTTCGGCGCCTTTCTGTCGCTGCTGCCGGGTCGCGACGGCCTGGTGCACATCTCGAAGCTCGGCCAGGGCAAGCGCGTCGGCAAGGTCGAGGACGTCGTGAACGTCGGCGACAAGATGCAGGTCGAGATCGCGGACATCGACAACCGCGGCAAGATCAGCCTCGTGCCCGTGGGCGACGAGTCCGCCGCGTCCGAGGCATCCTCCGACGCCGAGGGCGACGACAACTGATCCACCGCCGGGGTCGGCTCGCGCGCCCCGGCACCTAGCGAGGCACGTACCCCGGGTCCCGGGGTGCGTGCCTCGCATCGCTGGAAGGGAGAGCCACCGTGGACCCCACGATCAGGGTGGACAGGTCGATCCCCGGGCTGCGTGTCGTCACCGAGGACCTCCCGTGGTGCCACACGGCGGCGGTCGGGGTGTGGATCGCGGCGGGATCCGCGAACGAGGCGCCAGGGGAGCACGGCGCCGCGCACTTTCTCGAACACGTCCTGTTCAAGCGGACGGCCACGACATCGGGCCGGGAGCTCTCCGAGCGGATCGATCTCCTCGGGGGCGACCTCAACGCCTACACCGGCCGTGAGCACACCTGCTATCACGTGCACGTCCCGGCCGAGGGCCTGGGGACGGCGGTCGACGTGCTGGTCGACGTGGTGGCGAACGGGTCCTGCGCGGCGGACGACGTGGAGATCGAGCGGGACGTGGTGCTCGACGAGCTCGCGGGCCGGGCCGACGACCCTGAAGATCTCGCCTGTGAGCTGGTCACGGAGGCAGTCCTCGGTGACGACCCGTTGGCCCGCCCGATCATCGGTACCGAGGAGTCGGTGGCGGCACTGGACGCCGACACCCTGCAGTCCTTCCACCGGAGGGTTCTCCGCGCAGGTGATGTCGTGGTGGCCGCGGCGGGTCGCGTCGACCACGAGGAACTGGTCCGGCGCATCGCCGACGGACCGCTGGCCGCCGTGATCGCCGACGGGTCCGACGGCGCGGCATCCGCACGGCCTGACCCGCCCTCCGGCCCGGCGACCGGGCACGAGGGGTGGGCGCCGACGTCGGTTCTCGTGGGGGAGGACGACGACTCCGAACAGGTCCTCCTGGCGCTGGCCAGGCGAACCCCGTCGCGTGATCACCGGGACCGCGCGTCGGCGCAG
The DNA here is from genome assembly GCF_000349585.1 of Dietzia sp. UCD-THP. NCBI lineage: Bacteria > Bacillati > Actinomycetota > Actinomycetes > Mycobacteriales > Dietziaceae > Dietzia > Dietzia sp. UCD-THP. The sequence continues at coordinate 240,263 of NZ_KB714650.1, read as the reverse complement.
GTGGCAACTGCCGTGCTCGGCGGCGGGCTGAGCTCCAGACTGTTCCAGCGGGTCCGCGAGGAGCTCGGGCTGGCCTACACGGTGTACGCGTCGATGGATCAGTTCCGCACCACCGGCCTCGTGTCGGTCGTCGCCGGCAGCCCGGTCGGTCGGGTGGACGCCCTGGGCGATGCTCTGGCCGAGGTCGTGTCCGGGATGGTCCGACGCCCCCCGTCCGTCGACGAGGTCGACCGGGCGATCGGGCACCTCACCGGGTCGATCAGGCTGGGGTTGGACGATCCGTTGTCGCGGATGACGCGGATCGGCCGCCACCTGTTGGACCGCGACGCGGTGGTGACCGTCGCCGACTCGCTGTCCCGCCTGCGCGCCGTGCGCCGCGACGACGTCGCAGACTACTGGACGGGCGAGATCGCGCCGTGGTGTCTGGCGGCCGTGGGTCCGGGCATGCCCGGCGCCGACGGTGCGGCTGGTCTCCTGGCCCGGGTGGGCGGATAGGCTGGTGGACGGTTCGCCTGATGGGCGGCTCGTCTGGCGGGCGGCTCGGCGACCGGTGAGGAGACTGGGGAGACGATGACGGTGACGAAGGTCGGAGTGCTCGGTGCACGCGGCAAGGTGGGCACGGCGATATGTGAGGCGGTCCGCGCGGCGGAAGACCTTGAACTCGTCGCCGAGGTGGACCACGGTGACCCGCTGGGGATGCTCACCGACGCCGGAGCGGAGGTTGTCGTCGACTTCACCCACCCCGACGTGGTGATGGACAACCTCGAGTTCTGCATCACGCACGGCATCCACGCGGTGGTCGGCACGACCGGATTCACCGACGAACGTCTGGAGACCCTGCGGGGGTTGCTCTCGTCCCATGCCGAGACCGGGGTCCTCGTGGCACCCAACTTCGCCATAGGAGCGATCCTCATGATGCGTTTCGCCGTCCAGGCCGCCAGGTACTTCCCCTCGGCCGAGATCGTGGAACTCCATCACCCGAACAAGGCCGATGCCCCGTCGGGAACGGCACACCGCACCGCCGAGATGATGGCCACCGCCCGCACCGCAGCCGGGATGGGCCCCTGCCCGGACGCCACCTCCACCGAGCTGGAGGGGGCGCGGGGCGCCGACGTCGGTGGGGTGAGGGTGCACTCGGTCCGCGTGACCGGCCTGGTCGCGCACCAGGAGGTGATCCTGGGGACCCAGGGAGAGACCCTGACGATCCGTCACGATTCCCTCGACCGCTCCTCCTTCGCGCCCGGTGTCCTCCTGGGCGTGCGCTCGATCTCGCGTGCGCCCGGGCTCACCGTGGGGCTCGACTCCTTCATGGATCTGTAGGCCGACCGTGGACAGAGTCGTCAAGCCCCTGGTCATGGCCCTCACGGCGGCCGGTCTGGTGGTGGCGTTCGCTTACCTGGTGTACCTCGGATGGTCCATGATCAGCCGATCCGAGTACCTCGCCATGCGTGGGTTCGGAGTCGGGATCATCCTGCTGACCGCCGTCGGAGCATGGGCGACGTGGGCGATCCTGCGGAACGGGTTCGAACTCCAGAAGATCTCCGCCGCCGCCGCCGCGGAGGGGATAGAGCTCGACGTCTCCACCCTGGACCACCGTCCCTCCGGCCGTCTCGAGCACGCCGCGGCGGACGAGCTGTTCGACCGGGTCAGTGCCGAGTACCAGGCGACCCCGGACGACTGGCGCGCCAACTATCGCCTGGCCCGGGCGTACGACCACGCGGGCGACCGCGCCCGCGCCCGGGAGATCATGCGCGTGGCCATCACCCTGCGCGAGGCGGACACCTCCGGTGCCCGGGATCAGCGATGAGCACCGTTCTCCTGGTGCACCACGCACCGTCCCCGAGGCTCCGCCGCATCCTGGAAGCCCTGGAGCGCGGGCTCGCGCATCCCGAACTCGAGGGCGTCGAGGTGGAGTCGGTACCCGCTCTGGCCACGACCGACGACCACGTACTCCGGGCGGACGGATACGTCCTGCTCACCCCGGCCAACTTCGGCTACATGTCCGGTGCGCTCAAGCACTTCTTCGACCGCACCTACTACACGTGCGAGGGCGCCGTGGCCGGTCGGCCCTTCGCACTGTGCGTGCACGGGGACGACGACACCTCGGGGGCCGTCACCTCGGTCGAGCGGATCACCACCGGGTGGGATCTGCGACCGGTGGCGCCGGCCCTGCATCTGACCGGCGAGCCCGGCGGCGAGGATCTCGACGCCGCGTCCGAGATCGCCGCGACGGTGGCCGCACACCTTCTCGGCTGACCCGCCGGGCGACACGACACCACGAGGAGTCCACCATGTCCGAGCTCGTCCGGCGGCAGGTCCGCATGGTCGCGCACACCGCGTTCACGCCACCCGACGAGATCGGGTGGGAGACGGACGCCGACGGCGGATCCGCACTGGCCGAGTTCGCGGGCCGGGCCTGTTATCAGAGCTGGGACAAGCCCAATCCGCGCACGGCGTCGAACGCCGGTTACCTGAGGCACATTCTCGAGGTGGGGCACCTCTCGGTGTTCGAGCACGCGAGTGTGACGTTCTACATCACCGGCATCTCCAGATCGTGCACCCACGAACTCATCAGGCACCGCCACTTCTCCTACAGTCAGCTGTCGCAGCGGTTCGTCCCGGAGCACGATTCGAAGGTGGTGCCCCCGCCGGCGATCGCGGACGATCCGGAACTGGTGGAGATCTTCCGCCGGGCGACCGACGCGTCCCGGGAGGCGTACGCCGAGATGCTCTCCAAGCTCGAGGAGAGATTCGCCGACGTTCCCAACCCGATGTTGCGGCACAAGCAGGCGCGACAGGCCGCGCGTTCGGTGCTGCCCAACGCGACCGAGACCCGGATCGTGGTCACCGGCAACTACCGCTCGTGGCGCCACTTCATCGGGATGCGGGCGACCGAGCACGCGGACACCGAGATCCGTGGGCTGGCCATCGACGTCCTGCGGCAACTACGGGAGGCCGCGCCGGCGGTGTTCGCGGACTTCGAGATCACCTCGCTCGAGGACGGTTCGGAGATCGCGGTGAGTCCCTACGTCCTGGAGGGCTGAACCGGAACGCCGGGTCGGAATCGGGACTTCCCGTGGTCTGAGGGTAGTCTGGGAGGCCATGACACACGTGACCACAGGGGGCCCGACGTCGGCGGACGGTCGACAGGCACTCTCCCCACCCGGGCGCCCCACGCCGTTCGGCACGGTGCTCACGGCGATGGTCACCCCGTTCGGGTCCGACGGCTACGTCGACCTGAGCGCGGTCGCGTGTGTCGCACAGCACCTCGTGGACTCCGGGTGCGACGGTCTCGTCGTCTCCGGGACCACGGGAGAGTCACCCACCACCACGGACGCGGAGAAGATCGCGGTTCTCGAGGCCGTTCTGGCCGCGGTGGGGGACAGGGCGTTCGTGGTCGCCGGGGTCGGAACGTACGACACCGCGCATTCCGTGCATCTCGCGCGGCAGGCGGCGTCAGTCGGTGCCCACGGCATGCTCGTGGTGACGCCGTACTACTCCAAACCCACCCAGGCCGGCCTCGACGCCCATTTCCGGGCGGTCGCCGACGCCACCGATCGACCGGTGATGCTCTACGACATCCCGCCGAGATCGGTGGTCCCGATACAGGCGGATACGCTCATCGGACTGTCGTCCCACCCGAACATCGTCGCCGTCAAGGACGCCAAGGGTGACTTCCATGACGCGGCCACCGTGATGTCCCACTGTGACCTCGTCTACTACTCGGGAGACGATCAGCTCAACCTCCCGTGGTTGGCCGTGGGAGCGAGCGGTTTCGTCAGCGTGATCGGCCACGTGGCCGCCGCGCATCTTGTCGAACTGCGCCGTGCGTTCCTCGCGGGCGACATCGAGACCGCGCGTCACATCAACCTCGGACTCCTCCCGCTCTTCGACGCCCAACGGGCACTCGGTGGCGTGTCGATGTCCAAAGCAGCACTAGAACTTCTCGGGATCCCGGCCGGAGTGCCGCGACTCCCGCAGTTACCACCGACCACCGAGCAACAGGACGCGTTGGCGTCGCTGTTGCACAGAGCAGGAGTCACCAGATGACAGAAGAACCGACCACCAACCGGGGACGCGGCCGCACACGGCGCGCCGCCGGCCGCCCCACCGGCGAACCCGCCCCCGCGACCGCCGTGCAGTTCACCGAGCCCACGGCCACCTCGACCGCGCCGTCCACGAGTGGCGCCGACGACCGCCCGACGCAGGACCAGAACCGTCAGGGGCAGGGGAAGCAGAGCAAGTCCCAGCAGAGCGGCTCCCAGAAGAGCAGGGGACAGCAGGGCAAGGGACAGCAGGACCAGAAGCAGCAGGACCAGAAGCAGGATTCGCCCAAGGGCGGTTCGCGCGGTCGCGGGCGTGGGTCCTCGACCGGTGGGAACCAGGGCGGCGGCAACCAGTCCGGTGGGAACCAGGGCGGCGGCAACCAGTCCGGAAGTCAGGGTCGTGGCCGCGGAGGCCGGGGCCGGGGGCGCGGCAACGGCAACACCTCCACGGCCGAGTTCGGCGGGGTCAAGACCATGCAGGGCGGCGACATGACCGTGCGTCTGCCCAGCCCGCCCAAGCCCCGCAAGGGAGCGCTGCGGATGGTGGCCCTCGGTGGTGTGACCGAGATCGGCCGCAACATGATGACCTTCGAGTACGACTCGAAGCTGCTCATCGTCGACTGTGGCGTGTTGTTCCCGAGCTCGACCGAGCCGGGAGTGGACCTGATCCTCCCCGATTTCGGGCACATCGAGGACCGCCTCGACCAGGTCGAGGCCCTCGTGTTGACCCACGCCCACGAGGACCACATCGGGGCGATCCCGTTCCTGCTCAAGCTCCGACCGGACATCCCGGTCCTGGGGTCCCGCTTCACGCTCGCGCTGGTCGCGGCCAAGTGCCGTGAGCACCGCATCAAGCCCGTCTTCCGCGAGGTCGACGAGTCCAGCGTGAGCACCCTCGGCAAGTTCGAGGTGCGCTACTTCGACGTCAACCACTCGATCCCGGAGTGCCTCGGCCTGGTCATCCGCGCCGGTGGCCAGTCGGTGATGATGACGGGCGACATCAAGCTGGACCAGCTGCCGACGGACAAGCGCCCCACCGACCTGCCCAAGATGGGCAGGTTCGGTGACGAGGGCATCGACCTCCTGCTGATGGACTCGACCAACGCGACCACTCCGGGGGTCAGTCGGTCGGAGTCGGAGATCGGTCCCGCTCTCCAGCGGCTCATCTCGGATGCCCGTCAGCTCGTAGTGGTGGCGTGCTTCGCCTCCAACGTCTACCGCGTCCAGTCGGTCATCGAGGCGGCTGCCGCGAGCGGACGCAAGGTCGCCCTCACCGGTCGGTCGATGATCCGGAACATGGAGATCGCGCTCGAGATGGGGCTGCTCTCCGATCCCGAGAACGTAATCGTGGACATGGATACGGCGGCGAAGCTCCCGTCCGAGAAGGTCGTCGTGATGACCACCGGCACGCAGGGCGAGTCGATGGCGGGACTGTCCCGGATGGCGCGCCGTGAGCACCGCCAGATCAACCTCTCCGAGGGCGACACCGTGATCTTCTCCTCGTCCATCGTCCCGGGCAACGAGGAGCCCGTCTTCGGTGTCCAGAACAGCCTGTCCCAGATGGGCGTGAACGTGGTCACCAGCCGCGACGCGAACGTCCACGTGTCGGGTCACGGCGACGCGGGGGAGTTGCTCTTCGTCTACAACGCCGTGCGACCCAAGAACGCGATGCCGGTTCACGGCGAGTGGCGCCACCTGCGTGCCAACAAGGCACTGGCGATCGCCACCGGGGTACCGGAGGAGAACGTGGTGCTGGCCCAGAACGGCGTCGTGGTGGAGTTGGTGGACGGTAAGGCCTCGGTGGTCGGCCAGGTCCAGGTGGGCAATCTCTACGTCGACGGCCTGTCGACCGGCGACATCGGTGACACCGTCCTGGCTGACCGCACCGCGCTCGCCGAGGACGGCTTCATCGTCGCGACCGTGGTGGTGGATCCCCGCACCGGGCGGCCGGTGAGCAAGCCCCAGATCATCGGGAAGGGTTTCACCGACGAGCCGGGGGCTCTGGACCCTGTGGTCGAACTCGTCGAGAACGCATTGTGGGACCTGGCGGGCGAGGGTGAGACCGATCCCTACCGCCTAGCGCAGTCGGTGCGCCGCACGGTCGGTTCCTGGGTGTCCGAGAAGTGGCGCCGCAAGCCGATGATCGTGCCCACCGTCATCACCTCGGTGGCGGCGGAGGACTGAGCCCGGTGGACTCCGACCGGCGGACGCTGGCGCAACGGGAGCGAGGCGCTCTCGTCGAGACGATGCGTGCCGCCGGTCCGGAGGCGCCGACACTGTGCGACGGGTGGACGACCCGGGACCTCGCCGCGCACCTGGTGGTGAGAGAGGCGCGCCCCGACGTCGCCGCGGGGATCGTCCTGCCGGTGCTCGCCTCGCGCATGGAGGATCTGCGCCTCCGGGAGACCGAGACCCCGTGGGACGAACTGCTGGAGAAGATCGCCGCGGGTGCCCCGTGGTACTCACCGCTCCGCTACGCGGACCGTGTGGCCAACGCGGCGGAGTACCTCGTGCACCACGAGGACGTCCGGAGGGCCGACGGGCAGTGGACGGCGCGGGAGTTCGGCATCGAGGACCTCGATCGCATCTGGGCGCTCGGGACAACCGTGGCGAAGACGTTCCTGCGACGGGTGACCGCGCGCGTCGATCTGCGGACCCCTCCGGGGATGAGCCTGAGCAAGCCCGGTGCGGTGTCCACCGGGGCCGCGCTCGCCCCACTCGTCAGCGTGACGGCCGCCCCCGTGGAGCTCCTCCTGTGGGCGTTCGGCCGGGGTGCGGTCGACGTGGACATCTCCGGTTCGCAACAGGGGATCGCCGCGCTGGAGGCGGTGCCGAGGGGCATCTGACCCACCGTCCCCCCGTGTGGCTGCTGTTACCAATGGGGTGCGAGAAGATAGAGTGACCCCCATGGCACCCAGCTCGAACACGCGATCCACCCGTGCCCCCGGTGGACGGCGCCCGGCTTCGAAGTCCGGCGGACAGCGAACCACCGCGTCCACCTCGTCGTCGTCCCGCGGGGGTGGTTCCCGGCGCGGTGCCGTCGTCTCCACACCGAAGACCGGTAGCCGCTCACGGTCCCGCGCGGCCACCCCCGCCCCGGAACGGACGTCCGGGGCGTTCGGGGCGGTCGGGCGCGGCCTGAGGGGTGGATGGGCCGGGATGGCGAAGGGCCTCGGTCACGGCGTCCGCGGTCTGCGGGGTGACGCCGACGAGGACCGTGTGGCACCGCCCCACAGGCGGGACGGGCTCGGCCTGACCCTGCTCGGTATCGCGATCGTGTTCGCCGGAGCGGTGTGGTTCGGCGCGGCCGGTCCGGTCGGGGAGTGGGTCGACACGGGCATCCGGACGGTCGTCGGAACCCCCGGCGCGCTCCTGCCGCTGGTCCTCGGCGTCTGGGGTGTCCTCGTGATGGCCCGGGAGCCACGGCCCGACGTCCAGTCCAGATGGGTGGTGGGGACCACCGTGACCACCCTCGGTGTGCTGGGTCTGTGGCACCTGGGATCGGGTTCACCCGCGGACCCGGAGGGTGTCCGTGGTGGAGCCGGCGTCCTGGGCAGGATCGTCGGGGGCACGCTCGAGGCGGGCCTGTCCGTCTTCGTCGCCGTCCCACTGTTGGTGCTGCTCGTGGCGTTCGGCGTCCTGGTGCTGGTGGGTCGACCGGCCAGGGAGATCCCAGGAGTCGTGCGCGGGTTCTTCGGCTGGGACGGAAGCGGGGACATCGTCGATCACGAGAACCCGGAAATCGACTGGGACGGCCCCGACCCCGACGCCACGTCCGCGTACCCGATCTCCGAGAACGGGATCCCGGACGACCGCGAACGTCCCGCACCACGACGTCCGGCGCGCCGCAGGGTGGCCGCGTGGTCGGATACGCCGAGCACCGGGGAGACGGTCGAGATGCCGGCGGCCGCCGGTGCGGCAGAGGGTGCCGGCGCAGCAGGCGAGTCGGTCGCCGAGGACGACGAGTCTCCGGGGGCCGTACCCCGGCGCCGGCCCCGGAAATCGGACGCTCGCACCGCCGTACTGCCCTCGACCGACCCCGACGTCGTCGCCGGAGCAGCCGACACAGCGGTGGTGCCGCAGACCAACTCCCCGTCCACCCACACCGCGGCGGACAGCGACGTCGACAGGCTCGATTCTCAGAAGCAGTTGCTGAGCGGTGTCGAGTACACCCTCCCGCCCGTGAGCCTGCTCACCGCGGGAGACCCGCCCAAGGAACGCAGCGAATCCAACGACCAGATGATCGAGGCCATCCAGGGCGTCCTCGAACAGTTCAAGATCGACGCCGCGGTCACCGGCTTCACGCGCGGGCCGACGGTCACGCGGTACGAGGTCGAGCTGGGCCCCGGTGTGAAGGTGGAGAAGATCACCGCCTTGCACCGGAACATCGCCTATGCGGTGGCCACCGACAACGTCCGGCTCCTCGCCCCCATTCCGGGCAAGTCCGCCGTGGGTATCGAGGTCCCCAACCTCGATCGCGAGCTCGTCAGACTCGCCGACGTGCTCACCGATCCCAAGACCGCCACCAAGCACAACCCGATGCTCATCGGGCTGGGCAAGGACATCGAGGGCGATTTCGTCACCGCCGACCTGGCCAAGATGCCGCACCTGCTGGTGGCGGGTTCGACGGGCTCGGGAAAGTCCAGTTTCGTCAACTCGATGCTCGTGTCGTTGCTCACCCGGGCCACCCCGGACGAGGTGCGGCTGATCCTCGTGGACCCCAAGATGGTCGAACTGACCCCTTACGAGGGAATCCCGCACCTGATCACACCCATCATCACCCAGCCCAAGAAGGCGGCAGCGGCGCTCGCGTGGCTCGTCGAGGAGATGGAGCAGCGCTATCAGGACATGAAGTCGACCCGGGTGCGCCACATCACCGACTTCAACGATCGCGTGAAATCGGGCGCCATCACCACCCCGCCCGGCAGCGAGCGCGTCTACCGCCCGTACCCGTACATCGTCGCCGTCGTGGACGAGCTCGCCGATCTCATGATGACCGCGCCGCGGGACATCGAGGACGCGATCGTGCGGATCACGCAGAAAGCCCGTGCCGCCGGCATCCACCTCGTACTGGCCACCCAGCGTCCGTCGGTCGACGTGGTGACGGGTCTGATCAAGACGAACGTGCCGTCGCGCCTGGCCTTCGCGACCTCCTCGCTCACCGACTCCCGGGTCATCCTGGACCAGGCGGGGGCCGAGAAGCTGATCGGTATGGGAGACGGGCTGTTCATCCCCATGGGTGCGTCCCGGCCGATCCGCATGCAGGGCGCCTTCATCACCGACGAGGAGATCCACGAGGTCGTCGACTACGCCAAGAACCAGGCGGAACCCGACTACGACGACACCGTCACCGCCGCCAAGGAGGAGTCCACGAAGGAGATCGACGGGGACATCGGAGACGACCTGGACGACCTGCTCGCCGCCGTCGAACTCGTGGTCTCCAGCCAGTTCGGGTCCACCTCGATGCTCCAGCGCAAACTCCGCGTCGGATTCGCCAAGGCCGGGCGCCTCATGGACCTGATGGAGTCCCGCGACATCGTCGGCCCCTCGGAGGGCTCCAAGGCCCGTGACGTCCTGGTCAAGCCGGAGGAGTTGGCGTCGGTCATCTGGATGATCAAGGGGGGCACACCTCCCGACGAGGACGCCGGCGATGTGGGGGCCGCGAGCGAGACCCTCGACGAGGCGCCGGTGGGCTGAACCGGCGAGGGTCAGGCCAGCGCACCATAGACGGGCATCCACCCCCGGACTGTGACGTCGGATACCAACCCACGCAGACAGTGGGGGTCCTCGGCGACCAGTGTCCGGGCGGCGCCGGCCTCGGAGGCTTCCACGACGAGAAGAGCCCCGGAGCCGTCGGTATACGGTCCCACGGTTCGGATCGTCCCCGCCTCGACCTGGGCGGACAGCCACTCGCGGTGCGCGGGCTTGTTGGCCTCCCGGTCCTCCGTCTGCGCTGGTTCGTACCGGTAGCTGACTGCGAAGAGCGGCATCGGTGATGTCCTTCCCGATCATGGTGAGAGCGTTTTCGGATCCAGGGTATTGGCCCGGGTCTCGCTAAGGTGTGGGGGTGACACTTCCCTTCACCGACGACGGCCGCCCCGGTGCCGAGGTCCCCCTGCTCAACATCGCCAACGTGCTCACCGTCCTGCGGATCCTGCTGGTCCCGGTGTTCGTGGCTCTGTTCTTCGTCTCCGACGCCCAGGATCCGTGGTGGCGGGTTGGCGCGTTCGTGGTCTTCGCTCTCGCGATGGCGACCGACTACGTGGACGGGTACCTCGCCCGGCGACTGGGCCTGGTCACCGACTTCGGCAAGATCGCCGACCCGATCGCGGACAAGGCCCTCATGGCCGCGGCCATGATCTCGCTGTCCCTGGTCGACGAGTTGTTCTGGTGGGTGACGATCGTGATCCTCGTCCGAGAGGTGGGGATCACCCTCTGGCGACTGTTCGGTGTGGACCACGTGGTGGCGGCCAGCAAGGGTGGGAAGCTCAAGACCGTCACCCAGACCCTGGGGGTGGGGATGTTGATCCTGCCGCTGCCGTACTGGTTCTGGCCGGTCGAGTGGGCGGTGATCGGCGTGGCGCTGGTGCTGACCGTTTACACGGGTCTCGACTACCTGGTCAAGGCGCGTCAGGCCGCGCGGGCCGGGAGCTGAGGGGCCGGACCCGTGTCCGACACGACATCCCCCGTGCTCAGCGGGGCAGAGCCCGGTCCCGATCCCTCAGCCGCGGCCGCGGTGGCCGCGCTCGCCGGCCGAGGGTGGACGCTGGCGACCGCGGAGTCGCTGACCGCGGGGCTGCTCGCGGCCACGGTGGCCGGGGTCCCGGGCGCGAGCGCGGTCCTGCGGGGCGGCCTGGTGGTCTACGCCACGGACCTCAAACACGACCTCGCCGGGGTTCCCGAGGACGTGCTCCAGAGGCACGGGTCGGTGTCGGGGGAGGCGGCTCGCGCCCTCGCTGCGGGCGCGGCCCGCCGGTGCGGGGCCGACGTCGGGGTGGGGCTGACCGGCGTAGCGGGGCCCGACCGGCAGGAGGGGCGTCCGGTAGGGACCGTCTACCTGGGGTTCTGTGCACCGGGAGTCGCTCCGTGGTCGATGGAGCTGGCACTGCGAGGGGGCCGCGACGCGATCCGCCGGGCCGCCTGTCAAGCGGCCCTCGACCGGCTGGTGGGGATCGTCGGCCACCGCGGGAACGAATCGGGTGGATGGGGCGTTGTACCCCGTGATGCCGACCATCCAGATGACCACGCTGCCCCACCCGGACCACCGGAGTGGCCCCCCGCTGCTCCGGGAGACCCTCGGGACGGTGCTCCGCGGGCTGAGGGGCGAGACCGGACGGACCCTGAGGGACGTCGCCGACGCGGCCCGGGTGAGCCCCGGGTACCTCTCCGAGATCGAGCGCGGACGCAAAGAGGCCTCGAGTGAGCTCCTCGCGTCGATCTCGGGTGCGCTCGACGTGTCCCTCGGCGAGATCCTGATCAGGGCCGCCTTCGAGGTCTCACCCCCGGGCACCGTCTCGCCCCACTGCACTGACTCATCCAAAGGCACCGACTCATCCCCTGGCTCCGTGTCGCCGCGGGAGCCGGTACTCGCGGCCTGAGCACAGCCGCGGCAACGCCCGGTGGTCGCCCCCCGGCGTAGTTCGGTACCGTGGTGAAGACCCGTCGTCCGAATCGGCAGAAGGACACTACGCAGCGATGGCCAATCCGTTCACCAAGGCATGGCGCTACCTGATGGCGTTGTTCGATTCGAAGATCGACGAGAATGCTGACCCCAAGGTCCAGATCCAGCAGGCGATCTCGGACGCACAGCGGCAGCACCAGCAGCTGTCCCAGCAGGCGGCCGCCGTGATCGGCAACCAGCGGCAGCTCGAGATGAAGCTCAACCGACAGCTGGCCGACATCGAGAAGCTGCAGGGCTCCACGCGGCAGGCGCTCCAGATGTCCGAGCAGGCCCGCCAGAACGGCGACGCCCAGAAGGCGACGGAGTACGAGAACGCCGCGGAAGCGTTCGCCGCCCAGCTCGTCACCGCCGAGCAGAACGTCGAGGACCTCAAGGGCCTGCACGACCAGTCGCTCCAGGCCGCGGCCCAGGCCAAGAAGGCCGTGGAGCAGAATGCGATGGTCCTCCAGCAGAAGGTGGCCGAGCGGACCAAGCTGCTCAGCCAGCTGGAGCAGGCCAAGATGCAGGAGCAGGTCAGCGCGTCGCTGCAGTCGATGTCCGAGGTCTCCTCCGGTGGCAACACCCCGAACCTCGACCAGGTGCGGGACAAGATCGAGCGACGGTACGCCAACGCCCTCGGATCGGCCGAGCTCGCCCAGAACTCCGTTCAGGGCCGGATGCTCGAGGTCGAGCAGGCGTCCACGCAGATGGCCGGGCACAGCCGTCTCGAGCAGATCCGCGCGTCGATGAAGGCGGAGGGTGGCCAGCTCGGGCAGGGCACCGGTTCGGCGTCCCAGCTTCCTCAGGGGCAGCCCCAGGCCGCGACGCCGCCGGAACAGCAGGCGCAGACGGAACAGCAGTGAATCGTCCGAGGACGGGCCGCTGGCGAGCACGCCGGCGGCCCGTCCTCGTCCGTCGTGAAAGGGTGGGCACGTGACTCTGACCGAGTTCAGGGCCCGGACAGTCGAGGCCTTCGGGAGTTTTCGAGCCGATCATCTCGTACGGTCCCACCACCTCGGGGCGTTCGACGGACGCACGGCGGAGGAGGCCATCGACGCGGGCGCCCCGGTCAAGCAGGTCTGGATGGCCCTGTGCGCGGAGTTCGAGGTTCCCGACTCGTTACGTTGACACCCGGGCGGCGTGTCGTTGCCCCTCGAACACGCGTTCGCCTATAGTCGGGCCATGTGATGACGGGAGGGCCCGTCCACAGGGCGCCGTCCCTCCACAGTGAAGGGGTGCCGGGCTCGCGCGAGGCATTCGTGTCGTACCCGACCCGTAGCGTCCGCGAGAGAGCAGACCACACAGACCATCCGGCACGACACCGGTGGTCGAGCACGAACGGAGAACATCATGGCCCCCAAGAACACCGCCAAGTCGGGAACCCGGACCGGCGTCGCCCCGAATCGCGAGCAGGCACTGGAGCTGGCGCTCGCCCAGATCGACAAGGCCTATGGCAAGGGGTCGGTCATGAGGCTCGGGGACGACACCCGCCCGCCGGTCCAGGTGATCCCCACCGGCGCCCTGTCACTCGACGTCGCACTCGGGGTCGGCGGGTTTCCCCGCGGGCGTGTCGTGGAGGTCTACGGTCCGGAGTCGTCGGGTAAGACCACGGTCGCACTGCACGCCGTGGCCAACGCGCAGGCTGCCGGCGGTATCGCCGCGTTCATCGACGCGGAGCACGCGCTGGATCCCGAGTACGCCCGCAAGCTCGGCGTGGACACGGACAACCTCATCGTCTCCCAGCCGGACACCGGCGAGCAGGCGCTCGAGATCGCGGACATGCTGGTCCGGTCGGGGTCCATCGACATCCTGGTCGTCGACTCCGTCGCGGCGCTGGTGCCGCGGGCCGAGATCGAGGGCGAGATGGGCGACAGCCACGTGGGTCTCCAGGCGCGGTTGATGAGCCAGGCTCTCCGGAAGATGACAGGTGCGTTGCACAACACCAACACCACCGCCATCTTCATCAACCAGCTGCGCGAGAAGATCGGGGTGATGTTCGGCTCGCCCGAGACCACCACCGGCGGTAAAGCACTCAAGTTCTACGCCTCGGTCCGCCTGGACGTGCGCAGGATCGAGACTCTGAAGGACGGCGCGGACGCGGTGGGTAACCGCACCAAGGTCAAGGTGGTCAAGAACAAGATCGCCCCGCCGTTCAAGATCGCGGAGTTCGACATCCTCTACGGAGAAGGAATCAGCCGTGAGGGATCGCTGATCGACATGGGCGTGGAGAACGGGTTCGTCAAGAAGTCGGGTTCCTGGTTCACCTACGGTGCCGACCAGCTGGGGCAGGGCAAGGAGAATGCCCGCCGGTATCTGAAGGAGAACCCCTCGGTTCGCGACGAGATCGAGCGGAAGATTCTCGACAAGCTCAACATCGGGGCTGGTGCGGAGCTCGCGGAGATCGAGGCGGAGGCGGATGAGGACGCACCGATCGACGTGGTGCCTGTCGAGTTCTGATGAGTGTCCAGGGCCCGGACCCCCACGAACGGGGGCGGCGGATCACGTCGGAGCAGTTACGCACGGCGGTCGCCGCGGTGGAGGCGAGGTCGTCGGGGAGCTCGGATCTGCCGCCTTTGGCTCCCGAGGCCCACGACGCGGCGACTGCGGCCCTCCGTCTCCTGCGCCACCGTCCCCGTAGCGAGCACGAGCTCCGGGAGAGGCTTCTGGGTAAGGACCACACACCGGACGCGGTGGACGAAGCGTTGGGCAGGGTTCGAGTCTGGGGCCTTCTCGACGACGCCGACTTCGCGTCGGAGTGGGTCAGAGGCCGCCGGCGCCGACGCGGACGCTCGCGTGGCGCCCTCGAGCGGGAGCTCCGCGAGAAGGGTGTCGCCGAGGTCCACATCGCCGGGGCGGTGTCCGACATCGACGAGTCCGACGAGCACGAACACGCCACCGAGTTGGTGCGGGCGCGGCTCGCGCGCCGGACGGCCGCCTCCCGCCGCGACGCCGACCTCCAGGGGGAGCGGCGCAGGTTGGTGGCGTTCCTCGGACGACGGGGTTATCCCACGGGGTTGGCGATGACGGTGGTCGATGCCGAGTTGGCGGCCCAGGTGTCGCCCTGAGTACCCTGGCCTGCGTGGATACTCTCGTGACCGACCAGCAGACGACAGCCGGAGACGCCGGTGTCGAGCGTGTCGAGCGTGTGGAGGGGCGCACCTACCAGGTGCGGACCTTCGGATGCCAGATGAACGTCCACGACTCGGAGCGGCTCTCGGGTGTGCTCGACGAAGCGGGATACGTCCCGTTCGAGGGAGAGGCGGATCCCGCACGGGGCGCGCTGCCGGACCTCGTCGTGTTCAACACCTGCGCCGTCCGTGAGAACGCCGACAACCGCCTCTACGGCACGCTCGGCCATCTGCGCCCGTGGAAAGACGCCAACCCGCGAATGCAGATCGCGGTCGGGGGTTGCCTCGCGCAGAAGGACAAAGACGTCGTGGTCTCGCGGGCGCCGTGGGTCGACGTCGTCTTCGGCACCCACAACCTCGGTCACCTCCCCACCCTGCTCCAGCGGTCGCGCCACAACGAACGTGCCGAGGTGGAGATAGCCGACTCGCTCCAACACTTCCCGTCAGCCCTCCCCGCCACGCGCGAGTCCGCCTACGCCGGCTGGGTCTCCGTGTCGGTCGGCTGCAACAACACCTGCACGTTCTGCATCGTCCCCTCCCTCCGCGGCAAGGAGGTGGACCGGCGTCCCGGCGAGGTACTCGCAGAGTTGCGGGCACTGGCGGACGAGGGTGTCCTGGAGGTCACCCTTCTGGGCCAGAACGTCAACGCCTACGGGCGCTCGTTCCACGACCCTTCCGAGCCGTCCGACAGGGGAGCCTTCGCGAAGTTGCTGCGCGCTGCCGGTCGGGTCGAGGGAATCGAGCGGATCCGGTTTACCTCGCCCCATCCGGCGGAGTTCACCGACGACGTCATCGAGGCGATGGCCGACACCCCCGCCGTGTGCCCGCAGCTGCACATGCCCCTGCAATCGGGCTCGGATCGTGTCCTCCGGGCGATGCGACGTTCGTACAGGTCGGAGCGCTTCCTCGGCATCCTGGACAGGGTGCGTGCCGCGATGCCGCACGCGGCCATCACCACGGACATCATCGTCGGGTTTCCCGGTGAGACCGAGGAGGACTTCCAGGCCACTCTCGACGTCGTCGAGAAAGCCCGGTTCACCAGCGCTTTCACGTTTCAGTACTCGCCGCGACCGGGGACGCCGGCGGCGACGATGGACGACCAGATCCCCAAGTCCGTCGTGCAGGAGCGCTACGAGAGACTGATCGCGCTGCAGGAGCGGATCACCCTCGAGGAGAACGAGAAGCAGGTCGGTCGTGAGGTCGAGTTGCTCGTCACGGCGGACGAAGGGCGGAAGGACGCCGCCACCGCCCGGATGACCGGACGGGCCCGCGACGGCCGCCTGGTGCATTTCGCCCCGGTGGGGGAGCACGCCGGGCGGATCCGGCCCGGCGACGTGGTCACCACCCGTGTCACCTCGGCTGCACCACACCACCTGCTCGCTGACGACGGAGTACTGACCGTTCGGGCGACTAGGGCGGGCGACAGGCATGAAGCCGGTGAGAAGCCGGAGACGCCACCGATCGGGGTGGGGCTCGGACTGCCCACCCTGCGGAGAGCCGCCGACACCCCCGACACCACCCCGAAGGGATGCCCCACGTGAACACCGCTGACCGCCCCGACCCGATCGAAGGGATCCTGGAGTCCAGCACCGTGAACTCGGAGCTCCGGCAGAAGGACAGGGTCCTGGGCCACACTCTCGTCATCGGCAAGGCCTATCTGGCGTCGGCTCTCCTGATCGTGCTGCTCGCGGCCGCACTGGTGTTGCCCCACAGTGACGGGGTGCGTGGCCTCGACGTGTTGTTCTTCACCGAGGCGGCCCGGGCCCAGGAGACGTCGCTGCCGTCCCACGTGTTCGTCCTGCTCTATTCGGTCGGTGCCATCCTGTTCGGCGCGGTCATGATCATCACCCAGAAGTGGTGGGCGGCGGGCGTCGCGTGGGGTGCGAGTTGTGTGGCCGCCGTCTACGGGATGCTCGCGATCTGGCTGCGTCAGTCCGGACGAGGGCCCGACCCCGACTTCCGGGACTTCGGCGCCCCCGGGATCGGGATGTACGTCAGCGTCATTCTGGTGCTCCTGCTGGTGATGACACTGGCCGGGGTGCTGTGGGCGCGAACGCCGGAGCAACGAGAGCTCGAGGACTCGCTCCGCCACCGCGAGTGAATCGGGGCCCCACCGTGCAGGGGTTCCGCCCACCTCTCCCGCCCACCTCCCCCGCCCCAGAGGCCGGGCTCGCCTGACGACCGTCGTGGTCAGCGGGTGTCGACCGCGTTCTCGGCGGCCTCGGCCCACTCCCTCCACTGCAACGCCTGCGCGCGGGCCTTCTCCGCGTCCTTGGACCTGCCCGCGGCCTCGGCCTTCGCCGCCTGCTCCTCGAAATCGTCCACGCGCACCCAGAACTGGGCGGCGCGGGCCTTGGCCTCGGGGTCGGTCCGTCGCCATTCCGCGTCCGCCGCATCGGACACGGACTTCTCCAGTGCCCGGATCCGTCCCTCGAGGTCTCCCATCCGCTCCCGGGGGACCTTGCCGATCTCCTCCCAGCGGGTCTGGAGCTCCCGCAGGGCCGTGCGCGCTGCGGTGAGGTCCTTCTGAGGGTCGATCCGACCCGCGTAGGCGGCGAGCAGCGCCTCCTTCGCGTTCGCGTTGCCCGCGAACTCGGCGTCCCTCTCGGCGGCCGCGGCGTGGCGGGCGTCGAAGAACGTGTCCTGTGCCGCCTTGAACCGCTTCCACAGCGCGTCATCGGCCTCGCGCGGGGCGCGGCCGGCGGCCTTCCACTCGTCCATGAGCCGTCTGAAGGCGGTCGCCGTGTCGTTCCAGTCGGTCGAGCCCGAGATCGCCTCGGCGCGCTCGACCAGCTCCTCCTTGACCCGCTTCACCGATGCCCGAGTGCGGTCGAGTTCCGCGAAGTGCGAACCCCGGCGTCGATTGAACGCCTCGCGCGCCTTGGAGAAGCGCTTCCACAGGGCGTCGTCGGTCTTGCGATCGATACCACGGATGGTCTTCCACTCGTCGAGGATCTCCCGTAGGCGATCGCCGGCGGCCTTCCACTGGGTGGACGACTGCCCGATCTCCTCGGCCTCGACGGCCAGCGCCTCCTTGCGTGCGATCGAGGTCGCGCGCTCCTCGTCCTTACGGTGGCGCGCCTCGGCCTCCACGTCGCCGGACCGTTCGATCACTGTCGCGAGCCGGGCCGCGAGGGCGTCGAGATCGCCCACCGCGGCCGCGGTGGGGAGCTGTTCGGCGAGCGTCTCGGCGGACGCGCGCGTCTTGCGTGCGTCCTGCGGGTGAGACTCGAGACGGGCCTCGAGGAGCGTGACCTCGGCTACCAGGTCGTCGTACCTGAGGCCGAAATGTGCCAGACCCTCTTCGGGAGCTCCGGCCTGCCAGGATCCCACCTGCCGCTCGCCATCGGAGGTCCTCACGAACACCGCGCCGGAGTCGTCGACCCGTCCCCACTCGGATGGATCCGACGCCCGGATGACCCTGGTGTCTGGGGTCGCCGACGCCCTCGGGGCAACTTTGCGGGCGAGGGCGGCGGGGGAGGGCGCACCGGGACGTGGGCCCGGCGTCGGCGTGGGGCCCGGGGTGCGGCCCGGGTTGGGGGTCGGTGCGGCCGCTCCGGGGTTCGCCACGCCAGGGCTGGTCGGTGACTGGTCGCTCATCTGCTCCTCATCTCGTCCCGCCGCGTGACACGGCACCATCGCCGGAAAATTCCACCGGTCGTCGCCTCGCCGGCCCTGTGCGGGACGGCATCCCCCTAGTGTGTACCAAGCTCCGCCCGGGTGCCGGGGTATCTTCCGCGAGTCCGGCAGAGTCCTGAGTCCGGGCTCCGGTGGTGGTCAGTAAGGTTCTCGGTGTGAGCACCTCTGTCGTAGTGGTACCCGGAGCGCCGGTCCTGGTGCCCGAGCTGTCAGGGGGAGCGGCCGCGGAGTCGGCCGAGCAGGTCGACGCGGTGGTGGCGATGCTCCGGGCTGCCGGGAGCGGCGTCGACAGTGTGCTGGTGTGGGGAGCGGATACCGCGGGCCGCACGATCGGTGACGTGAGTTCGTCCCTGGCGCGATGGGGTGCGGCGGCGCCGGTCGGGCGCCCCGGGGCACCGGAGGCTGATCATGAGGAGGTCCCCGACGCCGCGCTGATCGCCTGGTGGCTGCTCGACCGCGCCGGGATCGACCTGCCCCGGTCCTTCGTGGCAGTCACCGGTGCCGGGCGACTGCCACGGTGCGCGAGCCCGAGCACCCTCGTCGTCGTCGTGGCCGACGGCCCCGCCTCACTCTCCCCCCGCGCGCCCGTCCCCGAGGACCCGCGCGGCGTCGCCCTCGACGCCGACCTGACCGGGTGGCTACGGAACGGCGGTCCGCTCCCGGATCCCGGGGAGGCGGTGGCGCAGTCAGTGGGGTGGTGGAGCAGGCCGGCGTGGCTCGAGCTCTCCGGGCTGGTCGGGGAACGGGCGGCGGTGGAGTCGATCTCGTGGGCCCCCTTCGGGGTGGGATACCACGGTGCTCGATGGTCGGGGGACCACGAGTGAGCGGCCCAGTGCCGGTCGCCGTGGTGGGACCGACCGGGACCGGGAAGTCCGAGCTCGCCCTCGATCTCGCGGAGCGGCTGGGCGGGGAGGTGATCAACTGCGATGCCATGCAGCAGTACCGGGGCATGGACATCGGCACGGCCAAGCTCCCGCTGGCCCTGCGGCGCGGGATCCCGCACCACAGGCTCGACGTGCTCGACGTGACACAGACCGCGAGCGTCGCCGACTTCCGTCGCGAGGCCGAACGCGAGGTCGCCGAGATCCGGCGACGCGGGCGAGTGCCGATCCTGTGCGGGGGGTCGATGATGTACATCCAGGCACTGGTCGACGACTGGGCCATCCCGGACACCGACCCGCAGGTCCGGGCGTCTTACGAACGGCGCCTCGAGGAGATCGGGGTACAGGCGTTGCACGCCGAGCTCGCCCGCGTGGACCCCGAGGCCGCGCAGACCATCCTGCCCACCGATCCCCGCCGGACGGTGCGGGCACTGGAGGTGATCGAACTGACCGGGAAGCCGTTCTCCGCCTCCAGGCCGACGATCGGTGACCCCCGCTGGGGTACACGCCTGCTGGGCCTGCGCTGCGGGCTCGCAGAACTCGATGAACGGCTGGAGGCGCGTACCGGGCGGATGTTCGATGACGGACTGGTCGCGGAGGTGCGGGGGCTCGTCGGACTAGGACTGCTCGAGGGCGTGACGGCCCGTCGGGCGATCGGGTATGCGCAGGTACTCGACGAGATGGACGATGACCTGGCGATCGACGAGGGGGCAATGGCCCGTGCCCGCGAACGCACGGTGATCGGCACCCGCCGGTACGTCCGCAGGCAGCGGTCCTGGTTCGGGCGTGATCACCGCATCAGGTGGATCGACACCGACACCCGCCCGGTCGACGGGGCGCCCGCCGGTGGCCGGACGCCCCTGGACGCCGCGCTCGAGATTCTGGACGGGGTGCAGCGGTGAGCTCCTCGAACGGCAATCGGGGCCGCGTCCAGTCGGTGGACCGGGCGTTCGCCCTGCTCGACTCGCTGGCCCGCCGAGGCGGTCGCGCCTCTCTCGGCGAGTTGTGCGCCGATACCGGCCTGGCCGCGGCGACCGTCCACCGACTCTGCGGGACCCTCGCCGAGACGGGTCACCTCCGTCGGGACACGCGCCGCGACTATCTCCTCGGCCCCCGGCTACAGCGGATCGGTGAGGTGGCGGGCCGGGCGACGTGGTCGTGGGCGACACCGGTCCTCGAGGCCGTGGTCGAGGGGACCGGCGAGACCGCCAACCTCGCCGTTCGCGACGGGGACGGCGTGGTGTATCTCGCCCAGGTCCCGTCACCGCACTCGATGCGGATGTTCACCGAGGTGGGACGCCGGGTGCACGTGCACTGCACGGCGGTAGGCAAGGCGTTGGCCGCCCTGGACCACGACGACGAGGTCCGCGCGATGCTGGCCAGGACCGGTATGCCCGGGTACACGGACTCCACGATCGTCGAGCCGGACCTGCTCATCGAGGAACTCGAGCGCATCCGCCGGGAGGGATTCGCCACCGACGAGTCGGAACAGGAAGAGGGGGTCCGCTGCGTCGCGATCACGGTGGGGGTCGGCGATGCCGCGGTCGCGGTGTCCGCGTCGGGTCCCGAGGCGCGATTCACCGAGGAGCGCCGCGACGCCGCGGTGGACGTCCTGAGGGCCGCTGTGGCCCATCTGCACCCCTGATCGGCCGGCCAGACCGCCTGATCGGCCGGACAGACCGACCGCCTGCGGGACCCGCTATCCGGGGGTGCGGACAGCGGGTCCCGCGGGGTGCGTGGTCGGAACCGATTACAGCCCGTTGGCCGCCTTGAACTCGCGACGGCGGCGATGCAGGATCGGCTCGGTGTACCCCGACGGCTGGCGGGTTCCCTCGAGGATGAGTTCGCGGGCCGCCTGCCACGCGATCGAGGACTCGACGTCCGGTGCCATGTTCCGGTACGCCTCGTCACCGGCGTTCTGCCCGTCGACGATCTCCGCCATCCGTCGGAGCGAGTCCTCGACGTCGTCGGCCGTGATGACGTCATGGCGGATCCAGTTGGCCAGCATCTGCGAGGAGATCCGCAGGGTGGCGCGGTCCTCCATGAGGTTGACGTCGTGGATGTCCGGGACCTTGGAGACACCGATTCCCTGCTCGACCCACCGGACCACGTACCCGAGGATGGTCTGACACGAGTTGTCGACCTCCTCCTTCTTCTCGGCGTCCGACCAGTCGGTGTCCGGTGCGAGCGGCACGGTGAGGATGTCGTCGACACTCGCGCGGGCGCCGCCGGCGAGCAGTTCCTCCTGGCGGGTCATCACGTTGACCCGGTGGTAGTGGGTGGCGTGCAGCGTGGCGCCGGTCGGGGAGGGGACCCATGCGGTGTTCGCGCCGGCGCGGGGCTGTCCGATCTTCTCGGCGAGCATCTCCGCCATGAGGTCGGTCTTGGCCCACATGCCCTTGCCGATCTGCGCTCGGCCGCGGAGTCCGCACGCGAGACCGGTGTCGACGTTGAAGTCCTCGTAGGCGGTCATCCACCGGGCGGACTTCATCTCACCCTTGCGGATCATCGGCCCGGCCTCCATGGAGGTGTGGATCTCGTCGCCCGTCCGGTCGAGGAACCCGGTGTTGATAAAGACGACGCGTTCCGTCGCCTCGGCGATGCAGGCCGCGAGATTGACCGAGGTGCGGCGCTCCTCGTCCATGATCCCCACCTTGAGGGTGTTCGCCGGCAGGCCGAGGAGCTGCTCGACCCTGCTGAACAGCTCGGTGGTGAACGCGACCTCCTCGGGCCCGTGCTGCTTGGGCTTGACGATGTAGATCGAACCGTGCCGGCTGTTGCCGCGCTCATTGCCCTCGGCGATACCGTGCATCCCCGCCAGCGAGGTGATCACAGCGTCCAGGATCCCCTCCGGGAGCTCATCGCCGTTCGCGTCGAGAACCGCCGGGTTGGTCATCAGGTGGCCGACGTTGCGCACGAAGAGCATGGAGCGGCCGTGGAGCCGGACCTCGCCCGCGCCGTCGGGAGCGGTGAAGACCCGGTCGTCGTTCAGGACGCGGGTGAAGGTCTTGTCGCCCTTCGTGATCTCCTCAGACAGGTCACCCTTCATGAGACCCAACCAGTTGCGGTACCCCTGGGTCTTGTCCCGGGCGTCGACGGCGGCGACGGAGTCCTCGAAGTCCATGATGGTGGAGACGGCGGACTCCAGGACGACGTCCTTGACGCCCGCGTCGTCCGTGGAACCAATCGGGGAGTCCGGATCGATCTGGATCTCGATGTGCAGCCCGTTGTTGCAGAGCAGGACGGACGACGGGGAGGAGGCCTGGCCGAGGTACCCCACGAACTTCTCCGGAGCCTTCAGGCCGGTGGTCGATCCGTCGGCCACGGTCACCTGGAGACTGCCGTCGACGACGGCGTACCCGGTGGACCCCACATGGCTGCCCGACGCCAACGGAGCGGCGTCGTCGAGGAATCCGCGGGCCCAGGCGATGACCTTGTCGCCGCGGACCTTGTTGTACGACGAGCCCTGCTCCGCCCCGTCCGACTCCGGGATCGCGTCGGTCCCGTAGAGCGCGTCGTAGAGCGATCCCCACCGGGCGTTGCCGGCGTTGATCGCGAAGCGGGCGTTCATGACCGGGACGACGAGCTGCGGTCCGGCGACGGTCGCGATCTCCGCGTCGACGTTCTCCGTGGTGACGGAAACGGAATCCGGCTCGGGCACCAGGTATCCGATGTCCCGCAGGAACTGCGTGTAGGCGCCCTGCTCGATCGGAGCCGGGTTCTCGTGATGCCAGGCGTCGATCTTGGACTGCAACGCGTCGCGAGTCTCGAGCAGTTCACGGTTGCGGGGGGCCAGATCCGTGAAGATCTCGGAGACACCCGCCCAGAACGCGTCGGGATCGACCCCGGTGCCGGGGATCGCCTCGGTGTTGACGAAGTCGTAGAGGACCTCGTCGACCTGGATACCGCCGACTGTGATGCGTTCGGACATCGATGCTCTCCTCACATAGGGACCGTTCCTCCTCGTCGACTCTAGTGCTCGCACGCCCTGTGATCATCCGGCTTTTCCGCAGGGTGGAACGGGGTGGCGGGGTCGCTAGACTCGGGAGCCATGACCTCCACGCCTGTGACCGAATCGCCCGAGGGCCTGATGTTCCTCAAGGGTCACGGAACTCTCAATGACTTCGTGATCCTGCCCGATGACCGCGCGGACGTGGAACTCCACGACGACCTGGTGAGGGCGCTGTGCAACAGGCGGGGCGGGATCGGCGCGGACGGCGTACTCCGGATCGCCACGGCCGGTGCCCTGGTCGACCGGGGTGTCCTTGCCGCGCTGCCGGACGGCGTCGGTGCCGCGGACTGGTTCATGGACTACCGGAATGCGGACGGGTCGATCGCCGAGATGTGCGGCAACGGGGTGAGGGTGTTCGCCCACGCCCTCGTCTCGACCGGCCGTGCCGGGGTCGGCCGGATCGCCGTCGGGACCCGCTCCGGTCCTCGACCCGCCGACATCCTTCACCACGACGGCACCCACGCCGTGGTCCGTGTCGACATGGGTGAGCCCGTACTCCTCGGGGTCTCCTCGGCGGAACTCTCCGGACGCGTGTACGCGGGCCTCGCGGTGGACATGGGCAACCCCCACCTCGCGTGCGTGGTCCCGGGGTTGGGGCCAGCGGAGTTGCGCGACCTGCCGGTGCACGAGGCGCCGGTGTACGACACCGGGTTCTTCAGCGAGGGTGTCAACGTGGAGATCGCCACCCCGCTGGTGGACGGACGGGTCTTCATGCGCGTCCACGAGCGAGGATCGGGGGAGACGATGTCCTGCGGCACCGGCATCGTCGCCACCGCCGTCGCGGCTCTGGCCGACGCAGGAGAGGCCACGGGCGAGGTCCTGGTGTCCGTGCCGGGGGGCGAGGTCGGGGTGGCCCTGACTGATTCCGGTTCCACTCTCACCGGACCGTCCGAGCTCGTCGCGCACGGGTGGTACACGCATTGACGCCCGGCTCCACTCGCGGAGGCGTCGTGACCGTTTCTGTGAGATGATGCAGGTGAATGACTATCGATGACGCCGCCCCTGACCGGGCTACACGAGACCATGACCCTTCGGTCGGAGACTTCCAGCTCGAGGAGCGCTCGTCGCTGCGCCGAGTCGTCGGTCTGTCGACCGAGCTCCAGGATGTCAACGACGCCGAGTACCGCAAGCTCCGTCTGGAGCGCGTCGTCCTGGTCGGGGTCTGGACCGAAGGCACGTCAGCGCAGGCCGAGGCCGCCATGGCCGAGCTGGCCCAGCTCGCCGAGACCGCGGGCTCCGAGGTCTGCGATGCGCTGATCCAGCGCCGCGACAAGCCGGACCCCGCCACCTACATCGGTTCCGGTAAGGCCAAGACCCTCAAGGATGTCATCGTCGCGACGGGCGCGGACACGGTGATCTGCGACGGTGAACTGACACCCGGTCAGCTCATCGCCCTCGAGAAGGTGGTCAACGTCAAGGTGATCGACCGCACCGCCTTGATCCTCGACATCTTCGCCCAGCATGCGACCAGTCGTGAGGGCAAGGCCCAGGTCTCTCTCGCGCAGATGGAGTACATGCTCCCGCGGCTGCGCGGCTGGGGCGAGGCGCTCTCCCGGCAGGCCGGCGGCAGGGCGGGGAGCAACGGTGGCGTCGGGCTCCGTGGTCCCGGTGAGACGAAGATCGAGACCGACCGCCGTCGGATCAGGGAGCGCACCGCCAGACTCCGCCGGGAGATCAAGGGGATGAAGCAGGCCCGCGACACCAAGCGGCACCGACGACGCGCCACCCCGGTTCCGTCGATCGCCATCGCCGGGTACACCAACGCCGGCAAGTCGAGTCTGCTCAACCGACTGACCGGCGCGGGAGTACTGGTCCAGAACGCGCTGTTCGCGACCCTGGACCCGACGACTCGGCGCGCCGAGCTCCCCGATGGGCGTGTGGTGGTCTTCACCGACACCGTCGGATTCGTCCGACACCTCCCTACCCAGCTCGTCGAGGCGTTCCGGTCGACGTTGGAAGAGGTCGTTGATTCCGAGCTCCTCCTGCACGTGGTGGACGGATCGGACACCTTCCCGTTACGCCAGATCGAGGCTGTCCGGACAGTCATCAACGACGTCGTGGAGGAGCAGCACGCCCAGAGACCGCGCGAACTGGTGGTGATCAACAAGATCGATGCGGCCGACCCCGTCGTCCTTACGGAATTGCACCACGCGCTACCGGACGCGGTGTTCGTGTCGGCGGCGACGGGCCAGGGTTTCGATGAACTCCTCGAGCGGATCATGGAGGTGGTCGCCTCGGGGGACACCCGGGTCACGCTCGAGATCCCCTTCACGAGGGGCGACGTGGTCGCCCGCGTCCACGCGGAGGGCGCCGTGATCGCCGAGGATCACACGACGTACGGTACCCGGATAGAGGTTCGGCTTCCCGCCTCAGTGGCGGGAGAACTCGGCGAGTATCGCGTCGCCGACCAGCGTGACGGGGTCGCCTGACCAGAGCGCCGTGCGGGTCGGAACCGCCCCGGCTCTCGTGGTGATGGAGGCGCCCGCCTCGGTCGGGTGAGGTCAGGCGACGCACCATCGGCACAGGCTCAGAGCTTGCGGAAGACGGTCACGACCTTTCCGAGGATCGTCGCGTGCTCACCGGGGATCGGGCGGAACGACGGGTTGTGGGGTAGGAGCCACACCCCGGTCGAATCCCTGCGGAACGTCTTGACCGTGGCCTCGCCGTCGATCATCGCCGCCACGATCTCGCCGTTATCGGCGACATTCTGCCGACGGACCACTACATAGTCGCCGTCACAGATCGCGGCGTCGATCATCGATTCGCCGACAACCCTGAGCATGAACAGGTCCCCGGATCCCACCAGGTCGGAGGGGAGGGGGAAGACCTCCTCCACAGCCTGTTCGGCGAGGATCGGACCGCCCGCCGCGATCCGCCCCAGGACCGGGACGTAGACCGGTTCGACGGCTCCGCCGGGCCGCACGTCCTCCTGCGCGGGTGCACGTCGCCCCCGCGATCGCTGACCAGGGACACCGTGAACGTCGACCGCCCGCGGCTTGTGGGGGTCGCGGGTCAGGAAGCCCTTCTTCTCCAGGGTCCGCAGCTGATGCGCCACGGAGGAGGTCGACTGTAGGCCGACCGCATCACCGATCTCCCGGATGCTCGGCGGATACCCCCTCTCCTTGACGGTGTCGTGGATGTGCAACAGCACGCTCTTCTGGCGTGTGGTCAGGGCCTCGAAGTCTGGTTTGGGCATGCGGCGGTCCCTTCAGCGAATGGGTGTTCGACGTCTTCTGTCTGTGTACACCCTACGTCGCCCCGGGCGGGTGCGCCACACAGGTGTTCGAAAAATGTGCTCGCGAGTGTCGACTCTGTCGGACCCGCGTGATACAACTCTAGTCACGTTCGAGTTCGAACAGATGTGCACAATGAGGCACACGCGTGTGCGAATAGGGTTCGCACATCGTATCGAGTGGGGAGTTGTCATGACCGTCCTGGAGATACAGCAACGATCGCGTCCGTCCATCCCGTGGACAGAGGTCTGCCTGGCCGCGCACGACCGGTTCGATCCGCCTAGGGCAGGTACCCGCGTCCACGCCGAGGTCCCGTCCGTCACCCGCACCCTCGACCGTGGCCGGAAGGTGCCCACGCGGTCGGTGGCGCCCGGTCGCCGGGTGAGCGTGCGGCCGGCGTCCACGGGTCAGGTCAGGGCGTGCGGAGTGGAGGCGCGATCGGTCGCACCGGTGGTGGACGACGTGCCGACCTGGGCACTGGTGGTCGGGGGCATCGTCTTCGGAATCCTGATGTTGTTGGCGTTGGCCCTCGTGGGTGGGCCCGCCTACGCGTGACCCACGGCATCGCCTTCTAGAATGGTCCCGGGACGGCGGCCCGTCGCCCTCGCACCGCCGTCGGCTCCGGCCGGTGGACAGGTTCGGACCAGGTCGACGAATGGCGAAGCTGGAATGTACTGCCCCATATGTCACCACGAGGACTCTCGGGTGATCGACTCGCGGTCGGTCGACGAAGGGCAGGCGATACGGCGTCGACGCGAGTGCCCCGATTGCGGTCACCGGTTCACCACCCTTGAGACGCCGCTGTTGACCGTCCTCAAACGCAACGGCGTGACGGAGCGTTTCAGCCGCGACAAAGTGGTCCGCGGCGTCCGCCGTGCGTGCCAGGGCAGGTCGGTCGACGAGGACGCGCTCCGGCGGCTCGCTCAGCAGGTCGAGGACGCCGTCCGGGCCGGCGGGGCTTCCGAGGTCCCGGCTCATGAGATCGGGCTTGCCATCCTCGGACCTCTCCAGGACCTAGACGAGGTCGCCTATCTGCGTTTCGCCTCCGTGTACAAGCAGTTCAGTTCTGCCGCGGACTTCGAGAGGGAGATCATCGCTCTTCGAGAGCGACACGCCGCCCACCGGTGATCGAGCATTCGTCGCCGTATCGACGAGCGCGGGTGCGCCGCGCTGAGCCCCATTTCGCGGCCCTGTTCTACTCTCAGACCATGCTCCGCGTGGTTGCGAGCGCCGTGCTGTCGGTGCTGTTCGTCGTGAGCGCCTGGCTTGTCATCGGGCCTCACCACCCGGTATTCCCGTGGGCGTTCTCGGCCGGAGTCTTCGGGATCCTGGGCGTCATGGGCCCCGTGCCCGAAGCGGTGATTCCGAGATGGGTGACCACGACGTCGCAGCGGACGATCCCCCGCGCCCGGTTGTTCGGTATCCCCTCCACCCTCCGTGTGCTGGATCGGGTCGGGTGGAACCGCGCTCTGGGGCGACGAGGCAACAGCGGTCGCGGTCGAGCCGGTCTGGTGGGGATCCGCGCGGACGCCATGCAGAGCCAGATCGCCCACGGGGTCGGCGCGGGGATTCACGCCTTGGTGGCCATCCCACTCGTGTTCGTGAGCGCCTGGTCGAGCGCGGTGATCGTGGTGGTACTCGGTGTCCTGGTGCACCTGCTCCCGGTCGCGATGCAGCGGTACGTGCTGGCGCGGGTGGACCGGGTCGCCCGAGTGACACAGGGTCGCGGGGCGGGCGACACTCGGGACTGGTGACGGTGGTGACGCACGGCGGGCGTCGTGGGCTCACCGCCCGGGGCGACGGGAGAGAGAGGCGGCCACCGCCTTGTCGATCCTCTCGGCGGAGACAGGGCGCGAGGTTCCCAGGGACTGTGCGAAGAGTCCGACGCGATACTCCGCCAGCATCCATCGCAGATCCCGGGACGTCCTCGCCCCACCCGGCCGCCCGCGAAGTGCCGCCGTCGCCTGCGCAACGGTCGCCTCCGACTCCTCGAGCCGGGCGGTGAGCTCCCGATACCTCGACGGTGACTTCTCCGCCAGGTCGAGCCTGAGATCGATCGCTCTCACATGACGTTCCAGTTGCGGCAGGACCTCGACGGGGTGTCGCGCGAGGAACCCCTTGCCCACGAGGAAGTCCAGCGCGGGCCGGACGTCGTCTGCGACGTCACGCGGAGCCTGCTCCAACCGCGCCATCACCGATCGCGCGGCAACCAGTGCCGGGAGAGCGGCGGTAATCGACGCCGAGACGGCGGCCGGCGCTTCGGCCCTGGCCTTCGCACGCAGCTCCTCGAACTCCTGAACGGTGAGGACCGGCACTCCCTTACGTGCGGCGACGATCCGTCCACACGCAGCCAGGGCCGCGTCCGAGACCAGACCGTCGGCCCCGCCGTGGGGATACTGGGTGAGCGCGAGGCGCTGCTCCACCGGACGGCCCCGGACTACCGACGCCGCGGAGATCACGTCCTTCGAGATCATCGTCAACACGGCCGCGGTCTGCGCGGCTCTCCTCTCCTCCTCGGTGGCGCACGCGATCCGGTGGAGGCCGTCGGGGCGCACCTGCAGCGCCGGATAGACCGTCACCTCGACACCGTCAACGGTCCCGCTGATCGAGGTCTCCAGGTCCCCGATCGTGTCCGCGGTCCAGTTCCGATGAGGCCCGTCATCGGGGACGAGTCGCGAGTTGAGAGTTGCTCGGACCTTCTCCACCAGGCGGCTGCGCAGGGCGGCCAGATCGGTACCCGCGGCCACCACCTCGTCGCCGTCGACGACCTCGAAGCGCATGCGCAAATGGTCGGGGAGGCGTTCCGGATGGAAATCGCGGGGATCGACGGTCGTCCCGATCCTGGCCGAGAGGGCCCCGGCGAGCGCCACCGGGAGAGGAGCCGAGCGTGGGGTGAGATCCCCGGCCAGCAGGGCCGCGTATTCGGCGGGCGGGGAGCACAGACGCCGGAGGTACTTGGGCAGAGTCCGGAGCATCTCGGTGTACAGCTCCTCCCGAAGGCCGGGGACCAGCCACTCGAAACCGGAGGTCGCGACCGACGACAACTGGGGGAGAGGGATGCGCACGGTGATGCCATCGGAGTCGACACCCGGGTCGAACGCGTACTTGAGCTCGAAGTCCCGGTCTCCCTGCTTCCAGATCGGCGGGAACTCGGAGGCGGCCGGAGCGGTGTCCGAGGTGCGGATCCGCTCGGGCGTCAGTCGTAGACGGTCCGGATCCTTGCGTCCCTCCCTCTTCCACCACGACTCCAGGTGCCGCCCGGAGGTGATGTCGGCGGGGAGTCGCTCGAGGTAGAACTCGACCATCGCGTCGTCGTCGATGACCAGACCCCGGCGCCTGCTCCGGGTCTCCAGTTCGCGCGCCTGCTCCACCGCCGCGGCGTTCTCCGTGAGGACCGGGATGCGGGTCGACCACCGGCCCTCGACGATTCCGTGCCGGACCAGCATCTCCCGGGCCAGCGATGCGTCGACCCGGGACAGGAGGATGCGCCGCGACTCGACCACTGGCAGACCCAGGAGGAGAACCTTCTCGTAGGCCATCGCGGCGCCCTGGGCGTCGGACCAGTGCGGCTCGGAGTACTGGGACCGGACCAGGTGCTCCCCGAGGGTCTCGATCCACGCCGGGTCGATGCGGGCGACGTCACGGGCCCACAGTCTGGAGGTCTCCACCAGCTCGGAGGCCATAAGCCATCGTGGTGGCTTGCGGGCGAGATCGGAACCGGGGAACACCTGGAAGCGGATGCCGCGGGTGCCGCGGAACTCCCTGGTGTCCTCGTCTTTCACCCCGACGTTGGTGAGCAGTCCGGACAGGATCGCCTTGTGGAGGTCGTCCTCTGCGGCGTGACCGGACGGTGGGTGCCATCCCCGGTCCCGGCACATGCTGGTCAACTGCGCGGTGAGGTCCTGCCACTCCCGGATCCGCAACCAGTGCAGATACTCGGCCTTGCACATCTTGCGGAACGCGCTGCCGGAGAGTTCGCGGCGCTGTTCCGTGAGGTAGCGCCACAGGTTGAGGTAACCGAGGAAGTCCGAGGACTTGTCGGCGAACCGGCGGTGGAACTGGTCCGCCTTCTCGCGCTCCTCGGCGGGTCGTTCCCGCACGTCCTGAACGGTCAGCGCCGCCACCACCACCAGAACGTCCCCCAGCGACCGGTTGCGGTGTCCCTCCACCACCATCCGCGCCAGTCGGGGATCGAGGGGGAGGGACGCCATGTCGCGACCCACCCTCGTCAGGTGCGGGCGCTCGTCGTCGATCCGGAGCGCACCGAGTTCGGTGAGCAGTGTCATCCCGTCCCGGACGGCCTTGCGGTCGGGTGGTTCGACGAACGGGAAGTCGTCCACGGCGCCCAGGTCGAGATCGGCCATCGACAGGATGACCGACGCCAGATTGGTGCGCAGGATCTCCGGGTCGGTGAACTCCGGCCGGGAGTCGAAATCGTCCTCCGAGTAGAGGCGGATGCAGATGCCGTCGGCCACGCGTCCGCAGCGGCCCGCGCGCTGGGCGGCGGAGGCCTGTGAGATGGGTTCGATCGGCAGCCGCTGGACCTTGGTGCGTGTCGAATAGCGGGAGATCCGCGCGACGCCGGTGTCCACGACGTACCGGATCCCCGGAACCGTCACCGAGGTCTCCGCGATGTTGGTCGACAGGACGACGCGCCGGGTCGAGTGCTGACGGAACGCCCGGTGCTGCTCGGCGGTGGTGAGCCGGGCGAAGAGAGGGAAGATCTCCGTTCCCTTGAATCTCCGGCCCCGGAGTACCTCCTCGGCGTCGCGGATCTCACGCTCCCCGGACAGGAACACGAGGACGTCGCCATCCCCTTCGGCGAGGAGTTCGCCCACGGCATCGGCGAGCGCGTCCAGTGGATCCAGGTCGACGGTGCGGTCCGCGTGGTCGACCTGCAGTGGCCGGTAGCGGATCTCCACCGGGAACGTGCGACCGGAGACCTCGATGACAGGGGCGGGCCGGCCCGCCGAATCCGCGAAGTGGCGCGCGAAGCGGTCCGGGTCGATCGTGGCGGAGGTGATGATGACCTTGAGGTCCGGTCGCCTGGGCAGGATCTGCCGGAGGTAGCCCACCAGGAAGTCGATGTTGAGACTGCGCTCGTGCGCCTCGTCGATGATGATCGTGTCGTAGGCGCGCAGCAGCCGGTCCCTCCGGATCTCGGCGAGCAGGATGCCGTCGGTCATGAGCTTGACAGCCGTGTCGGCACCGGTGCGGTCGTCGAATCGCACGGCGGAACCGACCAGGTGTCCGGGCTCCGTTCCGAGCTCCTGGGCGATGCGTTCGGCGACCGTCCGGGCCGCCAGACGGCGGGGCTGGGTGTGACCGATCATCCCGCGGACGCCTCGGCCGAGTTCCAGACAGATCTTGGGGATCTGCGTGGTCTTGCCGGACCCGGTCTCACCGGCGATCACCACGACCTGGTGGTCGCGGATCGCCGCCGCGATCTCGTCCTTGCGGGCGCTGACGGGGAGGTGCTCGGGGTACTCCGGTGTCGGGATCGACTCGGCGCGGCGGCGCAGTCGGTCGGCGGCGTCGTCGATCCTCCCGCCCAGGTCGGCCAGTTGGTCCGCGCGCGCCTTCCGGATCCTCGACCGGAGCCGGTGGGCGTCGAGGATGCCGACGTCGTCGAGCCGGACCAGGAGATCGTGCCGGGCCCGGCGCAGGTCGGGGGCGGGCTCGGAGGGCGTCGTCATGGTGTGGACCAGCGTATCGCCACCCGGTGACGCGACAGACCCGGGTGTCAGCCCGATGAGCCGTCCCGGCGGGACTGCAGGCGGGTGTAACGCTGGTGGAGCCGCTCCCGTATCTCGTCGGGCTCGTAGGCCTGCCGCCGGCGTTCGGTCCGTGCGGCGAGGATCCCGGTGGCGGCCACGCCGACCACTCCGGCCGCGCCGACCACCTTGAACCACTGCCGTCCGCGGGGTGCCATGGTTCAAGGGTAGGTCCTGGGCCCGCGTCGCCTGGCAGGATCACGGCATGAGCCTCGACACCGTCCCGCTCGCCGCCGCAGCCCACCGCACCCGTACCGGCGACCTCTGGCTCTTCCGTGGGCGCACGACCGCCGACCGGCTCATCCAGACCCTCACCAATTCCCCCGTGAACCACGTGGGGGTGGCCGTCGTGCTCGACGACCTACCCCCGCTCCTCTGGCACGCGGAGATGGGGCGCGCGCTGACGGACGTCTGGACGGGTCGCAGGCAACGCGGCGTCCAACTGCACGATCTCGAGGCGGCGGTGCGTCACTGGACCGGGCCGTACGGACAACGCGCATGGTTCCGGCAGATCAGTCCGGAGACCGGTGACGCGCAGGAGGACGCGGTCCTGGAGACGATCGCCCGACTGAACGGTGTGTCGTTCCCGTCCGCGGGGCGCTTGACCGCCCGGTGGGCCCGGGGCCGGTGGGCGGCTCGGGGACGGCACCGATCCGACCGCGACGCGGACTCGGGGTCCGGGACCCGAGGGGACGGTGAGGCCGATGCGCGGGGGAGGCGGGGCATCGGTCTGCCCTGGCGCAGAACCGTCGACACCGGGCCGGTACTGCGCATGGAGGCCGCCTACTGCGCCGAGGTCGTCGGGATGACACTCGAGGCGATGGGCGTGCTGTTGCCGGCCGGGGACGCCAGCTGGTACGACCCCGGTCGGTTCTGGAGCGGCGACGCTCTGCCCCTCGCCCCGGGATGGGGCTACGGGCGGGAGGTCGCGGTCACCGTTCCCGCGGCCGCGGACCGCGGCTGAACAAGGTTTTCGGAAGGGCTGCCTGACAGGGCTGCTCGAGCGGGCGTCGAGGGGAGTCAGCCGCCGAGGATCGCGGAGCTCAGGTCCTCCTCGGCCGTCTCCGGGGCCACGACGAGCAGTTCGTCACCGGGTTCGAACGGCACGTCGGGTTCGGGAGTGATCACCCTGCCTCCCCGGAGGATGGCCACCAGCGCCGCGTCGCGGGGGAGCCGGACGCGGGAGACGGGTCTGCCCGCGAGGGGGGTCTGGTCCGGCAGCGTCACGCTCACCAGGTTGACCCCGCCGCGACGCAGGGTCATCAGCCGCACGACGTCCCCGACGGCGACGGCCTCCTCGACCACAGAGACCATGAGCCGGGGGGTGGAGACGGCCACGTCGACCCCCCAGCGGTCGTCGAACAGCCACTCGTTCCGCGGGTCGTTGACGCGAGCGACCACCCGGGGAACGGCGAAC
Source organism: Dietzia sp. UCD-THP (assembly GCF_000349585.1). NCBI lineage: Bacteria > Bacillati > Actinomycetota > Actinomycetes > Mycobacteriales > Dietziaceae > Dietzia > Dietzia sp. UCD-THP. The sequence continues at coordinate 206,473 of NZ_KB714650.1, read as the reverse complement.
TCCGTCTTGGCCAGCAGGCTCACGACCAGGTTCACCTTGTCGTCGCCGGTGGCCGCGACCACCACGTCGGACTCCTCCGCCCGGAGCCGGTCGAGGACGCTCAGCTCGCACGCGTCCCCCACCAGTTGCCGGGCACCGGTGACCGCGTCGCGGTCGAACACCGCCGCGCGTCGGTCGACGAGCGTCACGTGGTGGTCGTTGGCCAGGAGCTCGCGGGCGATCGATCGCCCCACCACGCCGGCGCCGGCCACCAGCACCCGCATGGTGGAGGCGCGGAACGTGCGGGTGGAGGCGCGGTCCAACAGGCCCGCGCCGTCCGCGTAATCGGGGACCGGGCCCCCCGGGACCGGGGGCCCCGGGACTGCGTCCCCGGCAACCGGGTCGCTGCCGACGGGCCGGTCAGTCATCAGCTGGTCCTCGCTTCACGATGTCGTCGAGATCGCCCACCACGGCGGAGGGTACGGCCAGGTGGATCAGGTCCTCCGCCTGGGCGAGCGTGCCGCCATCGGGGACCCGGCACTCGCCGAAGCGGGTGAGCGCGACCGCGGTGCCACCGACGGACCCGGCGAGAGAGGCGAGGGTGGCCCCGACCCACACCGGGGGAGGGACCACCGCGACCAGCGAGACCTCGCCGGTCTGATCGCGCCAGACCACCGGGCTCGAACCGGATGTGATGTATCTGATGAGGCGGCCGGTCGCCCAGGGCACAGTCGCGACGGTGGGGATTCCCAACCGCTCGTAGACCTCGGCGCGTCCGGCGTCGTAGATCCTGGCGATCACCCGCTCGACGCCGTAGGTCTCGCGGGCCACCCTCGCGGCGATGATGTTGGAGTTGTCCCCGGAGGAGACCGCCGCGAACGCGTCGGCGCCGTGGAGCCCGGCGTCCACGAGGACCTCGCGGTCGAAACCGAGCCCGGCGACGGTGCGGCCACCGAACTGCCCGGGCAACCTGGCGAACGCCGCGGGGTCCCGGTCGATCACGACCACCTCGTGACCGTCCTCGTCGAGTTCGGTCGCCAGCTCCGCCCCGACCCGCCCGCAGCCCATGATGATGACCCTCATGGCCAGTACCGCTCCTCACGGTCCGCGACGCGCGGACCCGTCCCTATCACGCTACTCCCGTCGGCAGAACTGTCCCTGCGGCACGCGGACCCCTACGATGTGTCGGTGTCCAGGATCTCCCGGGTATCGGTCGGAACCAAGCGCCTGCTGCTGGGGCGCCCTTTCCGCAGCGACACCTCCGGGGACTCGCCCCTGCGCAAGCGGATCGCGCTGCCGGTCTTCGCCTCGGACGCGTTGTCGTCCGTCGCCTACGCCCCCGAGGAGATCTTCCTCATCCTGTCGTTGGCCGGGATGTCGGCCCTCGTCTTCACCCCGTGGGTAGGTCTCGCCGTGGCGGGCGTCATGGTGGTCGTGATCGCCTGTTATCGCCAGAACGTCCGCGCCTATCCGTCCGGCGACGGCGACTACGAGGTCGCCACCGTGAACCTCGGTCCCAACGCCGGACTGGGCGTCGGTGCGGCCCTGCTCATCGACTACGTGCTCACCGTGGCGGTGTCCATCTCGGCGGCGGCCGCCAACATCGGCTCCGCGATCCCGTTCGTCTACTCGAACGAGGTCGTCTTCGCCGTCATCGCGATCGTCGTGCTCACCGCGATCAACCTCCGGGGCATCCGGGAGTCACGAGCGATGTTCGCGGTCCCCGTCTACGCGTTCATGGCGGCCATGACCGCACTGGTGGTGTGGGGGTTGTTCCAGGTGGACGTCCTGGGCCGTGACCTGAGAGCGGAGTCCGCGGACTTCGAACTCGTCACGCCCGACGGGGTGGCCGTCGCCGGGCTCGCCCTCGCCTTCGTGGTGGCCAAGTCCTTCGCCTCGGGCTGTGCCGCACTGACCGGCGTGGAGGCGATCCACAACGGTGTGCCCGCGTTCCGCAGTCCCCGGGCCCGGAACGCCGCCAAGACCCTGGTCATGCTCGGGGTGGTGTCGATCTCGTTCCTGCTCGGACTGATCGTGTTGGCGAACAAGCTCGGGGTCCAGATCGCGGAGGACCCGGCCGCCCAACTGATCGGCGCCCCGGAGGACTACCACCAGAAGACGATGATCGCGCAGCTGGCCGACCCCGTCTTCGCGGGCCTCCCGGTCGCCTTCTACGTGATCATGACCATCACCACCCTCATCCTGGTCCTCGCGGCCAACACCGCGTTCAACGGTTTCCCCGTTCTCGCCTCGGTCCTCGCGCGGGACAAGTACCTCCCGAGGCAGCTCGCCACGCGCGGTGACCGCCTCGCCTTCTCCAACGGGATCGTCCTGCTCGCCATCGCGGCGATCGTCCTCGTGGTGGCCTTCGACGCCCAGGTCACCGTGCTCATCCAGCTTTACATCGTGGGCGTCTTCGTGGCGTTCACCCTCAGTCAGCTCGGGATGGTCCGCCACTGGACGCGGCGGCTGGAGAACGAAGAGGTCCCGGCCGCCCGACGACGGGTGCAGCGCGCCCGCGCGGTCAACGCGGTCGGCTTCGTGCTCACCTCGGGCGTCCTGGTGATCGTCATGTCCACCAAGTTCTTCGCGGGCGCCTACATCGCGGTGCTGGCGATGCTGGCCGTGTTCGGGGTCATGAAACTCATCAAACGTCACTACGAGTCGGTCGCACGAGAGCTCGAGGACTCCTCCTGGGAGGTCGTGCTCCCGAGCCGCACCCATTGCGTCGTGCTGGTGTCCAAGCTCCACCTGCCCACCCTCCGGGCCCTGGCCTACGCCCGGGCGACCAGACCGGACACCATCGAGGCACTGACGGTGAACATCGAGACCGCGGAGACCCGGGTGCTGGTGCGGGAGTGGGAGCGCAGGCGCATCTCCGTACCGCTCAAGGTGGTGGAGTCCCCGTACCGGGAGATCAACCGACCGGTGGTCGACTACGTCAAGCGGCTGCGGGACCAGTCGCCCCGGGACGTGGTGATCGTGTACATCCCGGAGTACGTGGTGGGCCATTGGTGGGAGCAGCTGCTGCACAACCAGAGTGCCCTGCGCCTGAAGACCCGCCTGCTGTACGAGCGGGGCGTCATGGTGACCAGCGTCCCGTGGCAGCTGTCGTCGTCGGACGGCCGCGCGGAGCAGGCGCGCGACGAACCTATCATCGGGCGCTGGGGCGCGCCGGAGGACCGATGACACCGGAGGACCGATGACACCGCCGACGAGGACCGACTGGACGGGGCGTGTGCTGCGCCTGCGCATCGAGGGGCCGGCGCAGGGCGGTGAGTTCGTGGCCCGGCACTCCGGACGAGTGGTGTTCTGCCGTGGCGGGATCACGGGGGAACTGGCCGAGGTGGTGATCGACGACGACCCGGGGCGGGCCTTCTGCCGCGGAACCGTGACCCGGGTCCTCGAACCGTCACCCGACCGGGTCGACCCCGTCTGTCCGGCGGCGGCGGCGGGTGCCGGGTGTTGCGACTGGAGCCACATCGGCCCGTCGGCCGCCCGGGTGTTCGCGGGAACCGTGCTGGCCGACCAGGCTCGTCGTATCGGGCGGATCCAGTCCGTCCCGGATCGCCTCTCCGTGGAGGTCCCCGGTGGCGACGACGCGACCACCGGGTGGCGAACGGTGGCCCGGTGGGTGACGGGGCACGACGGCGTACCGGGTGTCCGACGCTCGCGCTCGCGCGAGGTGGTGACCCATCCATGCGTCCAGGCGGACCCGCGGATCGGCGAGGCCATCCGGGCCGCGGGCGTGGGACCACACCGGGAGATCCTCGGTGTGCTGGGGGACGACGGGCAGGTGCACGTCGCTCACCGACCGGTCACCGACCCGGCGTCGCGAGGTCGCGACCGCCGGTCCCGGCGGGGCGCGGCGACCCGGGCGCGGGCCAGGGCCTCGCGAGCCGGGCGATGGGAGCACGTCTCGGGCGCGCCGACTGTGTCCCGAACAGTGGGCGGGCGTACCTGGCGGTTGCCCGTCGACGCGTTCTGGCAGGCGCACAGGTCCGCCGCGGCGCACTACAGCGATCTCGTCCGCGGTGCCGTGTCCGGTGCCCCCGCGCTCCCCGGCGACCCGGTGGTCTGGGACCTCTACGGGGGAGCGGGCCTGTTCTCCGCCGCCGTCCTCGACGTGGTCCCTCGGGCCCGTGTGACCGTGGTCGAATCCTCGCGCGCCTCCTTGGAGGCCGTGGGATCCGCCCTCGAGATCGGCCCCGCGGTCGTCCCGGTGGCGTCGAGGGTGGAGCAGTTCCTGGAGCGGTCGAGCGGTGCTGCCGACCGCGGCGGCGACCCCGACCTCGTGATCCTGGACCCGCCGAGAGGCGGCGCGGGGATCGAGGTGATGACCGCGCTCGCTCGTGGCACGGCGTCCCGGATCATCCATGTGGGGTGCGACCCGGCCAGCCTCGCGCGCGATGTCGGTGTGCTCGTGTCAGCCGGGTGGACACCTGCGGGGATCCAGGGTGTCGCGGCGTTCCCCGCGACACATCACGTGGAGGGGCTCGCCGTCCTCGACTCGCCGCGGGCGCGCTGAGCCCGGAGAGACGCGCTCGCCCGATCAACGTAGTCGGCCGGAGAACTGGCCCGTTCGGCCGGCGGCGGGCGCGCAGACCGTTTCCCCGTAGACTGTGGGTTCGACCCTGCGGGGTGCGGCCAGGGAAGGGGCAGTCGACGGCAATGAGTGTGCTCGATCAGGTGAACGGCCCCTCCGACCTCCGTGCACTCGGATCCGACGAGCTGGTCCGGCTCTGCGGTGAGATCAGGGAGTTCCTCATCCGGAAGGTCTCCGCCACGGGTGGGCACCTGGGGCCCAATCTCGGCGTGGTGGAACTGACGGTCGCGCTTCACCGGGTGTTCGACTCCCCGCGGGACCCCATCGTCTTCGATACCGGACACCAGTCGTACGTCCACAAGATCGTCACGGGCCGGAAGGACCAGTTCGACGGTCTCAGGACGCGCGGGGGCCTGTCCGGATATCCGTGCCGTGCGGAGAGTGAACACGACATCGTCGAGTCCTCGCACGCGACCTCGTCTCTCTCGTACGCCGACGGACTCGCCAAGGCGTACTCCCTCAGCGGCCAGGACGACCGGACCGTCGTCGCGGTGATCGGCGACGGAGCGATGACCGGGGGCATGGCCTGGGAGGCGCTGAACAACATCGCCGCCGGCAAGGACCGGCCCATGGTGATCGTCGTCAACGACAACGGCCGGTCGTACTCGCCCACGATCGGCGGACTGGCCGAGCGACTCGGGGTCCTGCGGCTCCAGCCCGCCTACGAGAAGGCGATGGACCACACCAAGCGCACGCTGGGCGCGCGCAAGGACCTCATCGGCAAGGCCGTGTACTCGATCCTGCACGGGATCAAGACGGGGCTCAAGGACGTGGTCTCCCCGCAGGAACTGTTCGCCGACCTGGGACTGAAGTACATGGGGCCCGTCGACGGGCACAATCTGGCGGCCACAGAATCGGCGTTGCGGTTGGCAAAGGACTTCGGAGGACCGGTGGTGGTCCACGTGGTGACACGCAAGGGGATGGGCTACGTCCACGCCGAGAACAACGTCGCCGACCAGATGCACGCGACCGGGGTCATCGACCCCGACACCGGCCGCCCGCTCTCGGCGTCGTCGTCAGTCGACTGGACGTCGGTCTTCTCCGAGGAACTGTGCGAGATCGGGGCGGAGCGCGACGACGTCGTGGCCATCACCGCGGCCATGGCCGGACCGACGGGGTTGACCGCCTTCGGTGACCGTTTCCCGGATCGCATGTTCGACGTGGGCATCGCCGAGCAGCACGCGATAGCCTCGGCCGCCGGCCTCGCGCTCGGTGGGCTGCACCCCGTGGTGGCCGTCTACTCCACGTTCCTCAACCGGGCGTTCGACCAGCTGCTGATGGACGTCGCCCTTCTCGGGCAACCGGTCACCCTGGTACTCGATCGCTCCGGGGTGACCGGCCCCGACGGTGCCAGCCACAACGGGATGTGGGACCTGTCCCTGACCGGGATCGTCCCGGGCGTGCGGGTGGCCGCACCGCGCGATGCCGAAACCCTCCGCGCGGAACTGCGTGAAGCGGTGGAGGTGACGGACGGCCCGACCGTGGTGCGGTTCCCCAAGGGGTCCGTCGGCGAGCCGCTGCCGGCGTTGGAGACGTCGTCGGACGGTGTGGACCGGGTGTTCGGGACCGGGGACGCCGACATCCTGGTGGTCGCGGTCGGGTCGATGGTCGCGCCGTCGACGGCGGCGGCGCGGGAACTCCGGGCCGAGGGGGTGTCGGTCGACGTGGTCGATCCGCGGTGGGTCTATCCCGTCCCGCAGTCGATCATCGACTCCGCCCGGGATCGTCGGCTCGTGGTGACGGTCGAGGACAACGGGATCCACGGCGGCGTCGGTTCGGCGGTCTCGGCGGTGTTGGAGCGCGCAGGGGTCAGGGTGGACCGACTGTCGCTCGGCCTCCCGCAGGAGTTCCTCGATCACGCCTCCCGTGGCGAGATCCTCTCCGACATCGGGTTGACCGCGGACGGGATCGCCGACGGGATCCGCCGCCGGCTCTACGACCGGGTCGAGAGCTGAGGGACGCCGGGCCTCAGCCGTCCGCTCGGAACCGGTGCACCGCCTCGAGCAGCGGCGTCTGCGTCAGGTCGATCTGCCATCGGCGGGCACCCTCGTCCCGGAGGACCCGGTGCAGCAGCTCCGCGTCGTCGCCCGGGTGGGTGGTGGCCGCCCGCCACGCCCACAGTCGTAGTGATGACGGCTTGAGCAGCAGGCCCTGGTCGATGCCGAGCTCACCGGCGAGCGACCCGATCGCCTCGCGAGCGGCATCCAGCAGCGCGGCCGCCTCCGGCTCCGTGCGCTTCCAGGTGGTGTGCGGAGGATGTTCGCCGCGCGGCGCCTGACGGGCGGGTAGGTCGCTACGCCCGAGCTCGGCGGCCCACTCCAACGCGGCCAGCCAGTCGTCGGCCAGTCGTCTGCGATGCGGACCCTCGAAACCCTCGATGGCCAGGAGGTCCGACCGGTTCGTCGGCGCGGTCCGGGCCGCCTCGATGATCGCCGCGTCCGTGAGCAACCTCTTGGGCGCGATGTCCCGCTCTGCGGCCACCCGGTCACGCGCCATCCACAACTCCCGCGCCCGGGCGAGTTGCCGAGCGTCACGAAGTGAGCTCAGGCGGTCCAGTCGACGCCATGGCTCCGGCGCGGTCGGAGCCGGACCGGAGTCGACGAGGTGTCGGCATTCCGCCTCGAACCAGTCGCGCCGACCGAGCTCGTCGAGGCGGGGGAGTACCGCGTCCGCCAGTTCGTGGAGGAACAACACGTCGTAGGCGGCGTAGTCGAGCCACGACGCGGGTAAGGGGCGTCGTGACCAGTCCGCCGCCGAGTGCGCTTTGGCCAACCCGATCCCCAGGTACTCGGAGATCATCGTGCCCAGGTTGACCCGCTCCAGGCCGAGGAATCGCCCGGCGAGTTCGGTGTCGATGACAGCGCTCGGGCTGATCCCGAGCCCACGGAGTGAGGGCAGGTCCTGGCTCGCGGCGTGCAGGAGCAGGGGGCGCTCGGAGAGGAGGCCGGCCAGCGGCCCGACCGTCCGACCCGGTGTCTCGGGGTCGACCAGCAGCGCGGGCCCGTCGGCCGGACGCAGCTGCAGCAGGAAAGCACGCTCGGAGTAGCGGATCCCTGACGCTCGTTCGACGTCCACCGCCACGGGTCCGGCGGAGGACGTGATTACGGAGGCGACCGACCGGAGGCCGGGGGCGTCGTCGACGAAGTCGTACTCGGCCGGGGGCGGTGGGGCCCCCGGCGGGGTCTCGCCGCGACGTCGGCCGCTCACGCCCGACGGGGCAGTGACGTCACACCGACCGGCGGGAGCCCGGCGGCGAGCGACAGGGTCTTGCAGAACGCGGCCGCGTGGCCGGTCAGGTCGGGGTCGAGCGCGGTCCACGATGCACGCAGCTCGAGCTGGTGGGCCTGCGGTGGCCCGGAGATGTCGCCGTAGCGCACCGAGGCGGTACTGGTGACGGTCCCGCCCAGTGACGTGTAGGGGCCGGCGTCCTCGTCGAGGGCCTCGGTGAGCCAGCTCCAGGCGACCCGGGGCAGCAGCGGATCACCGGCGAGCGAGGCCTCCATGTCGGCCTGGATGTAGGCGACCAGTCGGAGGGTGCCGTTCCACGCGTCGTCCCCGGAGGGGTCGTGGAGGAGGATCAGACGGCCGAAGGCGTCGCCGTCGGAGAACTCGGGCACATCGTCCCCGTTGGGCAGAATGATCTCCACGCCGAGCGCGTGACTGTACGGCGCCAGTCTCTGCGGCGGACGGATCGGGCCGACGGAGATCTCAGGGCGGACCTCGAGCCGGGACAGCGACTCGACCGCTTCCCGGAAGACCTCGGGCTCGCCGTCATTGACCGATGTGCTCACGGGACCTCACGCTAGCGACCGGCCGACGGCGGCCCGAGGAGGCGCGCCGTCCGCCACCGGGGCGGGGTGGACGGCCCCGGTGGCGGACTCATGGGACCATGGGGGTGTGCTGAACTCCGATGTGCCCTCGAATTCCAGGCTTGTTGACCCCCAGGGTGCCGGGCCGGCCACGGCTCGACGAGCCGGGACCGGACCCTACCTCGACGAAGTCAGGGGCACCGGCGCCGCCCACACCCCGGTGTGGTTCATGCGTCAGGCGGGACGCTCGCTCCCCGAGTACCGCGAGCTCAGGGCCGGGAGCACCATGCTCGAGGCCTGTTTCGACCCCGAGATGACCTGCGAGATCACGGTGCAGCCCGTCAGGCGACACGGGGTGGACGCCGCGATCTTCTTCTCCGACATCGTCATCCCGCTCGCGGCGGCGGGGGTGGACATCGACATCGTCCCGGGCACCGGGCCGGTGGTCGCCACGCCGATCCGTGACGAGGCCGGGGTCGCCGCCCTGCCCGACCTCACCCCGGACCGCCTCGAGAAGATCGGCGAGGCCGTCCGCCTGGTGATCGCCGAGCTCGACCCGCACGTCGCGCTCATCGGATTCGCCGGCGCCCCGTTCACCCTGGCCTCCTACCTCATCGAGGGAGGCCCCAGCCGCAACCACGAGCACACCAAGTCCCTGATGTACTCGCGACCCGATGTCTGGCACGCGTTGATGTCCAAGTTGGCGGATCTGACCACGGTGTTCCTGCGCGCGCAGATCGGCGCCGGGGTGGACGCGGTGCAGCTGTTCGACTCCTGGGCGGGGGCGCTGAGCCTGCGCGACTACCGTTCGATGGTGCTGCCGCATTCGGCCGGGATCTTCGCCGACGAGGTGATCTCCACCGTTCCCCGCACGCACTTCGGGGTGGGCACCGGGGAGTTGCTCGGCGCCATGGGGGAGGCCGGCCCGGAGGTGGTCGGGGTGGACTGGCGCATCCCGCTGGACGACGCCGCCGGGCGGGTGCCGGGGAAGGTGCTCCAGGGCAACCTCGACCCCGCCATGCTGTTCGCCGATCGTTCCGCTCTGGACTCCGAGGTCCGCCGGATTCTCGACGAGGGTTCGCGCGCGCGCGAGCTCGGCGCCCGCGGCCACGTGTTCAACCTGGGGCACGGGGTCCTGCCCGCCACCGACCCGGGCGCCGTGACCCACGTGGTGGAGCTGGTCCACGAACTGACCGGGAAGTAGGGATGGCGCCTCGTGTCGCGGTGATCGGTGCTGGCCTGAGCGGCCTCACCGCCGCCTATCAGCTCGCCCTCGACCTTCCCGACGCCCGGATCACGGTGCTCGAGGCGTCCGACATCCCGGGCGGGGCGCTGCACACGGTCGACTTCCCGTCCGGCCCCATGGAGCTCGGGGCCGAGGCCTTCATCGGCCGTCGCCCGGAAGCATCCGAGCTCGTCGCCGAGCTGGGGCTGACCGACGCCCTGCGGCATCCCGGCCCGCTCGGCCCGGCGATCCTCACCGGCGGCCGGCTGGTGTCGATGCCGGTCGGCACGGTCATGGGGCTGCCGTCCGACGTGGCCGCCCTGACCGGCGTCCTGACCCCCGCGGAGACGGACGTGGCCGCCCGCGAGAGGGACACCCCACTGGAGTGGGAGCCCGGCGGGGACGTCTCGCTGGGCCGTCTCGTCGCCGAGAGGTTCGGGGACGCGGTGGTCTCGCGACTCGTCGACCCCATGCTCGGCGGGGTGTACGCGGCTCCCAGTTCGGGGCTCGGACTGCGTCAGGTGGTCCCCGGGCTCGCCGAGGTGTTGGACCGGGGTGCCCCGTCGCTGACAGAGGCCGTCGGTCAGCTGGTGGGTGACCGCGTCCCGGGACCCGTGTTCGCCGCCCTCGACGGTGGATACAGGACACTCGTGGCGTCGCTGATCGAGGCCTCGGGGGCGCGGGTGCGCACCCAGGCCGCCTGCACCGCGATCCACCGCGAGCCCTCCGGCTACGCCCTGACGGTCACCGGTGAGCGCGGGTCTTGGGTCGAGGACGCCGACCTCGTCGTCGTCGCCGTCCCCGTCCCCCACGCCGCGCCGCTCCTGGCCGCGGCCGGTGGTGTGGACGACGCGGTGACCGGCCTGACCGGCATCCGGACGGCCTCGTCCGCGGTGGTGGCGATGGAGGTGGACAGGGGGCTGGACCTCCCCGGGTTGTCCGGCGTGTTGGTGGCCACCGACGAGCCGGTGCCGTTCAAGGCGATGACCTTCACCAGTCGCAAGTGGCCCCATCTCGACACCCGACCCGGCCACCTGGTGCGGGTGTCGTTCGGGCGGCTGGACGACGACGAGGTGCTCCTCGCCGACGACATCGCGCTCGCCCGGATGGCTGAATCCGCCCTGGCCGGGGTATGCGGATCCGCGCCGAGGATCCTGCACTCCCGCGTCCGGCGCTGGGAGGACTCCCTCGCTGAGATCGGGCCGGCGCACGCCGACCGGATCGCGGACGTGCGGGCCGGGCTGGCGGACCGGCTGCCCGGGGTGGAATTGGTCGGAGGGGCGACCGAGGGGGTCGGCGTGCCCGCGTGCATCGGTTCCGCGCGGGCCGCGGCCCGGCGGCTGGCGGCAGGGTGGCAGGATTGAGCCATGGCACGCCTCGACTACAAGAAGCTCAACTCGACCCTCCGGTACCTCATGTTCTCGGTCTTCACCGTGACCCCCGGGGAGCTGGGGGAGGACCGGGCCGCGGTCACCGCTGACCTCGAGCGGTTCCTCGCCCGGTTCGACGGCACGGACGTGGTGGTCCGCGGACTGTACGACGTCTCCGGGCTCCGGGCCGAGGCCGACTTCATGATCTGGACCCACGCCGAGCACATGGAGGATCTCCAGCGGTTCTACAACGAGTTCCGGCGCACCACCATCCTGGGTCGAGCCAGCACCGCCTACTGGTCCAACACCGCCCTGCACCGTCCCGCGGAGTTCAACAAGAGCCACATCCCGGCCTTCCTCGCCGAGGAGGAACCGGGCGCCTACATCTCCGTGTACCCGTTCGTCCGGTCCTACGAGTGGTATCTGCTCCCCGACGAGGAGCGTCGCCGGATCCTCGCCGAGCACGGGCGGGCCGCTCGCGAGTACCCGGACGTCCGCGCCAACACCGTGCCGTCCTTCTCGCTCGGCGACTACGAATGGCTCCTGGCCTTCGAGGCCCCGCAGCTGGATCGGATCGTCGACCTCATGCGCGTCATGCGCAGCACCGAGGCGCGCCGTCACGTGCGCGAGGAGATCCCGTTCTTCACCGGACCCCGGGTCAGCGCCGAGCAGCTCGCCACCTCGATGCCCTGATCAGTCCTCGGCGGGTTCGAGGGTCATGCTCACCGAGTTGATGCAGTACCTCAGATCGGTGGGGGTGGGGTAGCCCTCGCCCGAGAAGACATGCCCCAGGTGGCCGTGGCAGTTCGCGCACAGCACCTCGGTCCGGGTCATCCCGAGGGAGGTGTCCGTCCGCTCGATGACGGCCCCGCCGGCCAGGGGCGTGAAGAACGAGGGCCAGCCGCAGTGGGAGTCGAACTTGGCGTCACTGCGGAACAGCTCGGCCCCGCAGCCACGGCACCGGTAGACCCCTTTGGTCTTGGTGTCGGTGTACGCGCCGGTGTACGGCCGCTCGGTGCCCGCCCGGCGTAGGACCTGGTATTCCTCCGGGGTCAGCCTGCGGCGCCACTCGGCGTCGTCGAGGGTGAAGGAGGGGTGCGGAGTGCTGGAGGGGGTGTCGGTGCGCTCACTCATGTCCGCAGGCTACGCCGCGGCGGCGGCCGGTGCGATCCGCTCGTGTCGGCGCGGGTCCGTCCGCCGCCACAGCAGGATCGTCAGCACGGTGCAGAGCAGCAGCAGCCATCCGAGCGTGGGGTGGGCGAACTCCAGCAGACGCCCGTAGTACGGCCACCGCGCCGACTCCCAGAAGTCGAGTGTGAAGAACCCGTACGCCGCCAACCAGGCGGGCCAGTTGCGGACGAACGACTTGTCCAGCACCACGGTGAGCATGATGGGGATGAGCATCATCGAGTAGTACATCTGGCCGAGACTGGAGACCAGGAACACGCCGGTCAGGATGACCCCGGAGGTGGTGGCGAGCCACAACACCTCGTGGTTGTGCCGGTAGTCCAGCAGGAGATACACGGCCAGCAGGGTGGCCACCACGATGAGGATCCGGGCCACCAGGATGAGCGGCTCGGGGACGCCGTAGTACAGACCGAGCCCGGCGATGGAGCTGTTGTAGTAGTCGCGGACCTCGCTCATGTAGGGCGCGGTGACCTCGAGATACCGGCCGGCGTCCACGGTGAGCGCCCACCCCGCGGCCATCGCGGCGGCGGGGATCGCCAGGGCGGCCACGAAAGGCTGCCACTGTCGACGGATCAGGGGGAGGACCAACAGTGGCGCGAGCATCGGCTTGATCGCCAGTGACAGCCCCATCGCGACCCCGGCCCACCACAGTCGCCTGCGGTACAGCAGATAGAGGAAGGCCACCTGGCACAGGAAGATCACGCCGTTGACGTTCGTGAACACCAGGGTGTTGGTGACCGCCTCGGTACAGAACGCGCCCAGCAGGATCGCCGGGGCGGCGAACGACCGCACGTCGAGGTCGAACAATCGCATGAGGAGCCACAGTGCGGCGATGATCGCGGCGGTGTTGAGCAGGATGAACAACCACCGGGCCACCGTGTAGTTGTCGATCACGCCGAAGGGGGCCAGCAGGAACGTGCCGCTCGGGGCGTAGAGATAGTGCGGTTGAACCGTGAGCAGGTTCTCGCTGTAGACGGGTTCGCCCGCGAGGAAGCGCCTGGTCGCGGCGTAGACGGTACCGAAGTCGTTCGTGATGGATCCGTTGACGGCCTTGATGAGCACGCGATGGATCACTGTCATGATCGCCAACGGCCACAGGATCTGGTTCAACAGGCGGGGCACGGAGTCAGTGCTTCGGGTCGGCAACGGCACGGTGTGCAGGCTACCGGTCGGGGGTGCGTCCCTCTCGGAGGCGCCCCGGGTCAGGATGGGCAGGCCACAGATCGGTCGACGGTGGTCGGGTCGGCGAGGAAGTCCGAGAGGGTCGACCGGGCGCACGCCGAGTGGAGCACCACCCGCGATCCGGGAGCGCCCCAGGTGAGAATCCGGATGTCGCCCGCCCCGGCGCCGGTCAGCATGCCCGCGGTGGGTTCCAGGGCGGCGGCGCCGGCGACGGGGTCCGCGATCCCTCCCATGAGGAGCACGGGCACGGATCCGGGCAGCTCCACGGGCGTGCCTTGCGGGACGGGCCAGGTCGAACACGCTGAGAGCTGGGCGGCCAGGATCTCGCCGAAGGGTGGGGCGTCCGCCCACTCGGTGGCGAGCTCGGGTACTCGGTTGACCGGAACCCGCCTGGGCAGGTCCGAGCACTCCGCGACGTACGGCAGTGAGGAACTCCCCAACGCCTCTGCCCGGGCACGCACCAACGGCCCGGGAGCACCCACGCCGGGGTCCGTCCCCGCGATCTCACCGAGGATCTCGTCCCCGTCTGACGCCTGCTCGCCGGAGGCGCCGGACAGGTCGGCGAGTGCGGATCGGACCACGTCGGACAGGAGCGCGGCCGGCACGCGGGCCCCGGGATCTCTCGCGGCGTCGAGGGCGCGGGAGACGGCCTCGACCCTCTGCTCCCCGTCACCCGGGCCGCACTCGGTCCGAGTGCAGGACGCCGCCCACAGTCGCAACGCGGTATCGGAGCCGTCGAGCGCGGATCGTGCGGCGGTCTCCTGGTCGCCGTCCCACGGTGCGGGGGAGTCCAGGACCAGGAGCGACAACCGATCGGGGTGCGCCCCGGCGTAATCCAGGGCGGTGCGGGCGCCCGAGCCCAGGGCGAGCACCGCGAGCCCCGGCACATCCCACGACTGCCGCAGTTCCTCCAGATTCTCCGCCGCACCGACGGCTCCGAAGTCGAGTTCCCGCCCGGTGAGCTGGTCCGTGCAGGACTGTGCGGTCTGCGCGAGGTCACCGCGGAGCTCCGGCGCCCCGGGGTCCGTACCCCGCTCGGCGAGTCCGTCCAGGGTGCGGCGCGCCGCCGGGGTCAGGCAGGTCCCGGCGGGCCCGGTGCGTCCGATGTGGTCGACGATCACCAGCGGATGCGATCGCACGATCTCGCCACCTGCCGAGGCGAGCCTGATCGCGAGCGAGTCGGCGGGATCACCGGGGCCGGCCACCACGACCAGGGGGGCCGCGTCCTGCGGGGTGTCCCCGGTGGTGAGGCGGAGGACCGGGGTCTCCCCGAGCAGCGCGCAGTCGACCCGGGCGTTCTGGGGAAGCCCTCGGGTCCCGCCCTCCGCACAGGGGATCCACTGGAGCTCGGATCGGGGCGTCTCCCAGCTGGGCGGGGTGATGAGTCCCGCTTCGCTGTCGGGAGCGGGGGCGCGACCGGGCCCGTCGCCGGTGGCCAGTCGCGGACCCGAGGCGGGTAGGGGAGCACACCCGGCCACGCCCACGGCCACGACTGCCGCGAGTGCGGTGATCACCGCGCCGGTGGAACGGGCGGCACGTCTCCCGGTCAACGGCTGGCCTCGCCGACAACCCAGCGGGTGTACAGGCCCCCCAGGGGGCAGGAGAACGCCGAGACGACGCGCATCGGGACCCGGGTGTAGCCATGCTCGTGCCCCGGGGTGAGAGTCGAGTCGTCGCCACCGACGATCGCCTCCGGCGCCACCGACAGGACGAGATCGTCCACGGCACCTTCCGCGAGAAGCTCCCCGAGGAGTCGGGGGCCACCCTCGAAGTCCACCTCGGCGGCGTGGAGGCGGGATGCCAGCGCACGGACCGCGGCTCCGGTCGGGCCCGGGTCGAGAACATGGACCGTCACGCCCCGTGCCCGCGCGACCCCGACGAGCCGGGGGTCCGTCTCGTGCGCCGCCGCGATCTGCATCCTGTCGTCGGTGTCTGCGCAGAGGTCGATCAGCTCATCCGGAAGGGACCTCGTGAGTACCAGAATGATGGGCGCGGGCCCCGTCCGTCTGTCCGCCCAGACCGGGCTCACCTCGGCGGGGCCGTAGTCCTCGGCCACGGCCGTACCGGAACCCACCAGGACGAGATCGGCGCGGGCCCTCATGGCGTCGTAGACCAGGCGGTCGGTGGGCGTTCCCAGGCCCCCACTCCGGCCGTCGACGGTCGTGGTGCCGTCGACGGAGGCGATCATGACGGCACGGATCACCGGGGCCGCGGTCGGGCTCTCCGGCCGGAGCGCGGCCCAGATCGCGTCGAGCGACGCCGGGTCGTCGCCGATCGCTGGTGGTCGTGTCGACAGCACCTGGGGCTCCTTCCGTTCTTCACCTCTGTCGCCCCACGATAGGCTCATCGCATGGTCTCCCGCCTCGTTGACGTCACTCCAGTGGTCCCTGCCGACCAACTCGTGGCGCAGATGGTCCCGCCGTCGATGTTCGACGACGTGAGTTTCGATTCCTACATCCCCGACCCTGCCGAGCCCTCGCAGGAGGCCGCTGTCACCGCGTGTCGGCGATTCGCGGAGTCGGTGGTGGCCCGTCGCACCCCGAAGAAGGGACTGTTCGGGCGTCGGCCCAAGTCGGCGGAGGGTGCGGGGATCTACCTCGACGGTGGCTTCGGGGTGGGCAAGACCCACCTGTTGACCTCGATCTATCACACGTGTCCCGAACCGAAGGCGTTCGGCACGTTCGTCGAGCTCACGCACGTCGTGGGTGCATTGGGCTTCAACCGGGCGGTCGAGGAGCTGTCCGGGCACTCCGTCCTGTGCATCGACGAGTTCGAGCTCGACGATCCCGGTGACACCATGCTGGTGTCCCGGCTGCTCGCGGAACTCACGACGGCGGGGGTCAGCGTCGCCGCGACCTCTAACACCCTCCCCGAGCAGCTCGGAGAGGGGCGTTTCGCGGCCAAGGACTTCATGCGCGAGATCCGCAAGATGTCGGGGATCTTCGAGTCGATCCGGGTCGACGGCCCGGACTACCGGCATCGCAACCTGCCTCCGGCGCCGGACCCGATGTCCGACGAGGCACTCGAGTCGGACGCCGAGGCGGAACCCGGGGCGACGCTGGACGACTTCGACGCGCTCTGCGGGCACCTGGCCACCCTCCACCCGTCCAAGTACAACCGCCTCGTCGACGGGGTGACCAGGGTGTGCCTCCGGGACGTCGTCCCGCTGCCGGACCAGGCCATCGCACTGCGCCTGGTCGTCCTGGCGGACCGCCTCTACGACGCCGGTATCCCCGTCCGTAACTCGGGGCAGAAGCTGGACGCGATCTTCACTGATGAAATGCTCGCCGGCGGCTACCGGAAGAAGTACCTCCGGGCCACGTCCCGGCTCCTCGCTCTGTCACGCTTCGAGACGGTCGGCGGCTGAGCCGGGCTCGAGAATGTCCGTACCGGCAGTCCACCCATCCGGCCCACCCTGGCCCATCGCACACAGTGGTCGCTGGACCGGACGTTCCAGGACGACGTCGAGGTTCCGCACGCCCCCGACCATGAAGTCGCGGTGTCCCCGCCTCTCGAAACCGCTCCGGGCGTAGAAGGCGAGCGCTCTCGAGTTCGCCACGTTCGTCGCCAGCCACAGACTCCGCGCCCCGGAGTCCTGTGCGAGCCGTATCACCACGTCGAGGAGCCGACCGGCTTCGCCGCTGCCGTGCAGGCACGGGTGCAGATAGAACTTGCTGACCCCCACGGTCGGGCGGCTCGAGATCACCCGCGCGCAGGACTCGTCCATCGCGGTGCCCTCGATCAGCAGGGCGTAGGCCAGGACGTCGCCATCGGGCCCGACACCGGCGAGGAGTCGATGGGTCGGGTCTTCCAGGTAACCGCGGAACGAGGCGGGCCCGAGACTGTCGCGCACGAACGCCTCCACCGAGGCTCGGGGCAGGTCGCGCGGACACGCGAGCGGGAAGGTCAGCCCGGCCAGGGCCGAGAGGCCGTCGACATCGGTCGCCAGCGCCGGTCGGATCGTGAGCGTCATCGTCGACAAGGCTAGACTCCGCCCGGCCCGAACCGGTAGCGCGCCCGCCAGGATTCCGCCGGCCCGGATCTGCGCGACGCCACGGTGAAAGCACGACGCCCCGGCGGGAAACCGGGGCGTCGTGTCGTGGTGCGCGATACTGGGATTGAACCAGTGACCTCTTCCGTGTCAGGGAAGCGCTCTCCCGCTGAGCTAATCGCGCGGGACTCACCAACCGGATCGCTCCGGCGTGGAGGTGGAGACGGGAATCGAACCCGTGTTGACGGCTTTGCAGGCCGCTGCCTCACCACTCGGCCACTCCACCGAAAAGGTATCGAGCCCGGTGAGGACTCCTGGCTCCTCGATCCCTCCGAGCGGATGACGGGATTCGAACCCGCGACCCTCACCTTGGCAAGGTGATGCGCTACCAGCTGCGCCACATCCGCACTGCTCCCCGGCGTGCTGTTGCTCGCCGCGTTGCGAGAATGAACATTAGCCGACGGCGATCTTGGAACACAAATCGGGGGATAAATACCGCTTCCCACCAGCGCCGACCATCCGTTCCGGCCGATCGCCACCCGGTACAGTCCGGAAGCAGGCCGCGCCCCGCCGCCACCCAGCCGCGGCGCCCACCACCGACGGCGGCCCCGAATTGGGGCCGCCGGATCGGCTTGCTACAGTGTGGCGGTGCCGATCGAGAGATCGGGCCACGTACGGTCCTATAGCTCAGTGGAAGAGCGCTCCGTTCACACCGGAGAGGTCACTGGTTCGAACCCAGTTAGGACCACACTTCGCCTACAGGTACAGCCCCCGCCCCGGTATCCGGGACACGGGGGCTGTATTCGTGTCCACCGACTCGGCGGCGGGCGCCCTGTCCGATACGTCTGCAGTGCGGTCTCGCTATGGCGTGTGCCGATCCACCAGGACGGGCAGACGACGTCTGACCAGATGTCTATGCGCATGGCGGCTACAACGGTTCGAGGCGGTCTGGGATCCCGGGAGCCGCCGGGTAGCATGAACCGGCCCAGGTCCGACACCGGAGTTGGGCGCCGCATCACGGGTGGCCGAGGGCCGCCCGTCGTCCACTGCCGAGGAGATCGCCCCCCGTGTCCGAGAACCGCATGCCGGAAGCCGACGTCGACGCAACGGATGCGGGCACCGTGACCACCACCGTCATTCCGGCGGGGGAGCCGGCGGGCAAGATCCTCACCGAGCGGGAACTCCAGTCGAGGAGCGGCCCCGAGACCATCGTGGTGGTGCGCGACTCCACAGGTGCGCTCCGTGACCTGTCATGGGCGCCCGAGGCCGACACCGAGGTCGAGCTCGTCCGCGCCGACACCGAGGACGGCAGGTCCGTCATCAGGCACTCCTGTGCCCACGTCCTGGCGCAGGCCGTGCAGGACAGGTTCCCCGAGGCGAAGCTGGGAATCGGCCCGCCGATCGAGAACGGCTTTTACTACGACTTCGACGTGGCCGAACCGTTCACCCCCGAGGACCTCAAGGACCTCGAGAAGCGAATGAAGAAGATCATCAAGTCGGGCCAGCGGTTCTCCCGGCGCGAGTACGCCTCGCTGGACGAGGCCCGCGCCGAGCTCGCGGGCGAGCCCTACAAGCTCGAGCTGGTCGAGGACAAGGGCCGCGCCGACTCCGGTGACGCAGGGGGCGCCGAGGCGCTCGCGGACGCGGAGATCATGGAGGTCGGGGCGGGAGCGCTGACCGCGTACGACAACCTCAATCCGCGGACCGGTGAGGTGATCTGGTCGGACCTGTGCCGGGGGCCCCACACGCCGACCACCAAGTTCATCCCCGCGTTCACCCTCACCCGTTCCTCCGCGGCGTACTGGCGCGGGGACCAGAAGAACGCCGGCCTCCAGCGCATCTACGGCACGGCGTGGGAGAGCACGGAGGCGATGGACGCCTACCTCGATCGCCTCGCCGAGGCGGAGAAGAGGGACCACCGCCGGCTGGGCACCGAGCTCGACCTGTTCAGCTTCCCGGACGAGATCGGTTCGGGGTTCCCGGTGTTCCACCCGCGCGGCGGGATCATCCGCAACGAGATGGAACAGCACTCCCTGCGCCGCCACCTCGCGGCCGGATACTCACTGGTCAACACGCCCCACGTGACCAAGGGGGACCTCTTCCGCAAGTCCCAGCACCTGAGCTGGTACTCGGAGGGGATGTTCCCCCCCATGGTGCTCGACGCGGAGTACGACGCCGAGGGCAACGAGACCAAGCCGGGCCAGGACTATTACGTCAAGCCCATGAACTGCCCCATGCACAACCTGGTCTTCGACTCCCGCGGCCGCTCGTACCGCGAACTACCACTGCGGATGTTCGAGTTCGGCACGGTCTACCGCTACGAGAAGTCCGGCGTCATCCACGGCCTCACCCGCGCACGCGGATTCACCCAGGACGACGCCCACATCTACTGCACCGAGGACCAGATGGAGGGCGAGATCGCCTCCGTCCTGTCCTTCATCATCTCGCTGCTGCGCGACTACGGACTCGAGGACTTCTACCTCGAGCTGTCCACCAAGGACCCCGAGAAGTACGTCGGGGGCGACGAGATCTGGGAGCGGGCCACCGAGACGCTCCGTCGGGTCGCCACCAACTCGGGCCTCGAACTGGTTCCGGATCCGGGCGGGGCGGCGTTCTACGGCCCCAAGATCTCGGTCCAGGCGCGGGATGCGATCGGCCGTACCTGGCAGATGTCCACCGTGCAGCTCGACTTCAACCTGCCCGAGCTGTTCGATCTCACCTACAACGCCGCCGACGGCACCAAGAAGCGTCCCGTCATGATCCACCGGGCCCTCTTCGGTTCGATCGAGCGGTTCTTCGCCGTCCTGCTCGAGCACTACGCGGGGATGTTCCCGGCGTGGCTGGCCCCCGTGCAGGTGGTCGGGATCCCCGTGGCGGAGGCCCACGAGAAGCACCTCGAGGACGTGATCGACGAGCTCCGGGGCCGGGGGATCCGCGCCGAGCTCGACCTGGCTGACGAGCGGATGCAGAAGAAGATCCGCACACACACGACCGGCAAGGTGCCGTTCATGCTGTTGGCCGGCGACCGGGACGTGGAGGCGGGGGCGGTGAGCTTCCGGTTCCCCGACGGCACCCAATTGAACGGGGTCTCGCGAACCGCCGCGATGGACAAGATCGGCTACTGGATCAACTCGCGGCGCAATGACGTGCCCACCGCGGAGCGGGTGTGACGCCCCGGGAGCCGACCCGG
The DNA here is from genome assembly GCF_000349585.1 of Dietzia sp. UCD-THP. Taxonomy (NCBI): domain Bacteria; kingdom Bacillati; phylum Actinomycetota; class Actinomycetes; order Mycobacteriales; family Dietziaceae; genus Dietzia; species Dietzia sp. UCD-THP. The sequence goes on along the minus strand of NZ_KB714650.1, from coordinate 185,933 downwards.
TCGGAAGGCTACCGCCAGTACGGGGCGGGGGAGGACCGCCTCCAGCGGCTGTGGACCCCGTACCGCATGTCCTACATCGCGGAGTCGGCCCCCCCGCCCGTCGAGGGTATGACCGGGGAGCCGTTCCTCGACATCCCCCGGATGAGTGACGAGGACGGCCTGGTGGTCGCCCGCGGCGCGGCTGTCTATGTGGTGCTCAACCTGTACCCCTACAACCCGGGGCACGCCATGGTGGTGCCGTACCGCAAGGTGGCCGAACTGGAGGATCTCGACGACGACGAGTCGCGCGAACTCATGTCCTACACGCAGCACCTCATCCGGGTCATCAAAGCGGTCTCGCGTCCGGATTCCTTCAACGTGGGGCTCAATCTGGGGAGCGCTGCGGGGGGATCGCTGTCCGACCATCTCCACCAGCATGTCGTGCCGCGCTGGATCGGGGACGCCAACTTCATTACCGTGACCGGCGACACCAAGGTGCTGCCGCAGCTGCTCCGCCAGACCCGACAGCTCCTGGCCGAGGCGTGGTCGACGGTGCCCGGTCCCGACCACACCTGATTCGGGGGAAGAGATGCTCAGCGAGTTCGGAAGGTCGGGCGTCACCAAGGTGGCGCACCCCTTCGCGGCGTTCCTGGTCCGGATCGGGGTCACGGCCAACGGCATCACCCTGACCGGGCTCATCCTGACCTGCGCGGCGGCTGTCGTCCTCTTCGGCAACGGCCATCTGGTCGCCGGGGCGATCGTGATCGCCCTGTGCACCCTGCTGGACCTGGTCGACGGCGCGGTCGCCCGGGCGGGAGACGGGGGGTCCCCGTACGGCGCACTGGTCGACGCGGTCTCGGACCGGGTGGCGGACGGCGTCATACTCGCCTCCCTGCTGTGGTGGCTCGTGGACGCGCACCCCGACGACAAGTACGCACTCGGCATGCTGCTGGCCTGCCTCGTGCTCTCGCAGGTGGTCTCCTATTCCAAGGCGCGTGCGGACGCCGGCGGTCTGCGCACGCCCGGTGGCCTCATGGAACGCGCCGACCGTCTGGTGTTGATCCTCCTCGGCGCCGGGCTGGAGGGACTGGGGGTGCCCTGGGCCCTCGCGATCGCGCTCACGGTGGTGGCGGTCGGCAGCCTCGTCACCGTCATCCAACGGGTGTGGGGCGGGCGGGCCGACTACCTCGGGCGGCCCGACCGGCTCGGGTCACCGTCGGCGGGCGACCTGTGACCCGCACGGGCCAGCGCCTCTCGGACCTCGGATACGCCGCGGGGTGGGCTGTGGTCCGCGCGCTTCCCGAACCGGTGGCGCGAGCCCTGTTCCGGGCAGGCGCGGATCTCGCCGCCCGACGTCAGGGCGAGGACTCCCAACTACGCAGGAACCTGGCGCGGGTCCTCGGCGTCGAGCCGGCGCAGGTTCCGGACGACCTCGTCCGGGACTCCTTCCGGTCCTACGCCCGCTACTGGCGCGAGGCGTTCCGACTCCCGTCGATGGACCGCGAGGCGGTGGCCCGCGAGATGGATCGGACCATCGAGGGCGTCGAGCATCTCGATGCGGCGCTCGCCGGGGGCCGCGGCGTGATCGTGGCCCTCCCGCACTCGGCCAACTGGGATCTCGGCGGGACCTGGTTGGCCCGCCGGTACGGCACCTTCGCGACGGTCGCGGAGAGGTTGGAGCCGGAATCGCTCTACCAGCGTTTCCTGGCGTACCGGGAGAGCCTGGGCTTCACCATCTATCCGCACACCGGTGGTCCGACGCCTCCGTTCGAGGCGCTGCGCGAGTTCCTCACCGGGGGCGGGATCGTGTGCCTGCCCGGCGAGCGCGACCTGCGACACACCGGTGTCCCCGTCACCTTCTTCGGTGAGACCACCCGAATGCCCGCCGGGGCCGCCAGGCTCGCGGTCGAGACCGGGGCCCCGCTCCTGGTGGCGCAGTTCTGGTACCCCGACGAGGAGACGATGCGCGTGCGGATCACCCCGCCCGTGGACGTCTCCGGGGGCGTCGAGGCGGGCGTCCAGGCGATGGCCGACCTGTTCGCCGAGGGGATAGCCCGTCACCCGGCGGACTGGCACATGCTCCAACCCCTCTGGCTGGCCGACCTGTCCGCCGACCGTCGCGCACGGATCGAGGGTTGATCGACCCGTGCGCATCGGCATGATCTGCCCCTATTCCTTCGATGCGCCGGGGGGCGTCCAGGCGCATGTGGTGGACCTGACCGAGGAGCTGCGTCGGCGCGGCCACACGGTCCGCGTACTCGCTCCCGGTCGCGCCGAGAACGCCCCCGTCTCCGGCATGACGCTGACCGGCCCGGGGGTGCCGATCCCGTACAACGGTTCCGTGGCCCGGTTGAGCTTCGGCCCGGCGGCCTGGCGCGCGACCCGTCACTGGCTGCGCGACGAGCCGCTCGACGTGTTGCACATCCACGAGCCCAACGCCCCCGGGGTGGGGATGTTCGCCCTGGCCATGTCCTCCGGGCCCATCACGGCCACGTTCCACACGTCGACCACGGGGTCGATGATCCTCGGTGCGGCAGACGGGGCCCTCGCGCCACTGCTGGAGAAGATCCGCGGTCGGATCGCGGTCTCGACCCTGGCCCGGCGGTGGCAGATGGAGGCCCTGGGGTCCGGCGCGGTGGAGATCCCCAACGGGGTCGACGTATCGGCGTTCCGCGAGGTCGACGCCTCCGACGAGCACAGCGACTCACCCACGGTGGCCTTCCTCGGACGCTACGACGAACCGCGCAAGGGTATGGACGTGCTCGTCTCCGCGCTCCCGGACGTGCTGAGGGCCGTGCCCGGCCTCCGGTTGCGGATCATGGGTGACGGTGACGAACGGGCCCTGCGCGCCCGGTTGCCGTCAGGCCTCGACGTGGAGTTCCTCGGCCGGGTCGACGACACCCGCAAGGCAGCGGTACTCGCGGCCGCGGACGTCTACTGCGCGCCCAACACCGGCGGCGAGAGCTTCGGGATCGTCCTGGTGGAGGCCATGGCCGCCGGGACCGCCGTGGTGGCCTCGGACCTCGACGCGTTCCGCCGTGTCCTGAGCGACGGGGAGTGCGGAGAACTCGCCCCCGTCGGGGATCCCGACGCGCTGGCCCGCGCCCTCATCCGTGTCCTCGGCGACCCCTCGCACCGCGCCGATCTGTGCGCCCGCGCGTCGGAGGCCGTCCGGGAGTTCGACTGGCCGGTCGTGGCCGAGCGCGTGATCCGCGTGTACGAGACCGTCCGCGCCCCCGGGGAGACGCTTCATGTCCGCTGAGGTCGTCCTCGTCGTCGTACTGGCCCTCCTGCTGGTCGCCGCCCTGATCACCGCCTACGTCACCGCCCACCGTCTCGACCGGCTGCACATCCGGACGGATCTCGCCCGGGCGGCCCTGATCGGCGCGCTGGAGCGCCGCCACACGGTGACCGCGGCGATCATCGCCGAACTGGGGGGCAGGGACCCCGTGGCGGCCCAGCGTCTGTCGCACGCCCTCGTGCGGGCTCGGGCCCACCCCTCGGACACCGTCACGGGGACCGACCCCCGTCCGGAGCCGTCGCCGGACAGACCCGGGCGATCCGGTCGGGCCGGTCCGCCCGGTCAGGGGGAACGGCCCCCGGACGACAGTTCCCCGGCCGACGGTTCCCCGGACGCCGAACGGGCGGAGAACAGCCTCGGCACGCTGCTGGCGGGGCTGGACGTGGCCGCGCTCCCGGCCGACCTCGCCGCGGAGCTCGAGGACGTGACCGACAGGGTGGCGATGGCCCGGAGTTTCTACAACGACGCGGTCCGCGACACGAGGAACCTGCGCGAGAAGGCCACCGTGAGAGCGCTCCGGCTGGCGGGACGCGCACCGATGCCCGACTACGTCGAACTCGTCGACCACCCACCTGCGGGAGGCTGACCCCGCACGGTGGGGCGGCGGTTGGGGAACCGAGGTCAGGGCGACCTACACTGGACGCCTACTACGAGTCATCGACGCCAGGAAAGGCCTATTTCGTGAGCGAGCCGCAGTCCACCGAGAACACCACCGGAACCGCACGCGTCAAGCGAGGTATGGCCGAGATGCTCAAGGGTGGCGTCATCATGGACGTCGTGACCGCCGAGCAGGCGAAGATCGCCGAGGACGCCGGCGCCGTGGCCGTCATGGCCCTCGAGCGCGTCCCCGCCGACATCCGCGCCCAGGGCGGGGTCGCGCGGATGAGCGACCCGGACCTCATCGACGGGATCATCGAGGCCGTCTCCATCCCCGTGATGGCCAAGGCACGCATCGGTCACTTCGTCGAGGCGCAGATCCTCCAGGCGCTCGGGGTCGACTACGTCGACGAGTCCGAGGTCCTCACGCCGGCCGACTACGCCAACCACATCGACAAGTTCGCGTTCACCGTCCCGTTCGTCTGCGGTGCGACCAATCTCGGTGAGGCGCTGCGCCGTATCACCGAGGGCGCGGCGATGATCCGGTCCAAGGGCGAGGCCGGCACGGGCGACGTCTCCAACGCCACCACCCACATGCGCAAGATCCGCCAGGAGATCCGCCGCCTGCAGAACCTGCCCGAGGACGAGCTCTACGTGGCGGCGAAGGAGCTCCAGGCGCCGTACGAGCTGGTCAAGGAGGTCGCGGAGAAGGGCAAGCTCCCCGTGGTGCTGTTCACCGCCGGCGGCATCGCCACCCCCGCCGACGCCGCGATGATGATGCAGCTCGGCGCCGAGGGCGTGTTCGTCGGGTCGGGCATCTTCAAGTCCGGCAATCCCTCCGAGCGTGCCAAGGCGATCGTCAAGGCGACCACCTTCCACGACGACCCCGAGACGCTGGCGAGCATCTCCCGCGGTCTGGGCGAGGCCATGGTGGGCATCAACGTCGACGACATCCCGGAGCCGCACCGGCTCGCCGAGCGGGGTTGGTGACCCGCCGGTGGCCAAGATCGAGGACATCCTCGCGATCGAGCGGATCGACCGCGACCTCTACCGCGGTCACGCGATCGAGACCCACCTGCAGCGCACCTTCGGCGGTCAGGTCGCCGGGCAGACGTTGACCGCCGCGGTCAGCACCGTCGACGACGACAAGCACGTCCATTCCCTCCACGGGTACTTCATCCGGCCGGGGGTCCCGTCGGCACCCACCGTGTTCCAGGTGGACCGGCTCCGGGACGGGAGGAGCTTCGCCACCCGGCGGGTCACCGCGATCCAGGAGGGTGAGCCGATCTTCTCGATGTCGGCCTCCTTCCACCTCCGCGACCAGGAGGGGATCGAGCACCAGGACCCGATCCCCGACGTGATCGACGCCGAGGAGATCCCCGCGCCCCGGTACGAGGACCTGGACGAGACCCACCGCGTCTTCGTCGACGAGTGGGCGCAGTGGGACATCCGGATGGTGCCGCGGGAGAGACTCCGCGGATCCTCACAGATCGCCTCACAGCAGCGGGTGTGGTTCCGGTGCGTGGACGAGCTGCCGGACGACCCCAACTTCCATGTCTGCACCCTCGCCTACATGTCGGACATGACGCTGCTCAGCTCGGCGAAGGTCATCCATCCCGACGAACCGACCCAGGACGCCTCCCTCGATCACGCCATGTGGTTCCTGCGCCCGTTCCGTGCCGACGAGTGGCTGCTGTACGACCAGACGTCGCCGTCCGCCTTCGGGGGGCGGGCCCTCACGCAGGGCCGCATCTTCGACCGGACGGGGCGCCTGGTCGCGGCGGTCACCCAGGAGGGGCTGTCGCGACGGCTCCGGGAGGGTGCTCAGCCCTTCCCGGTCAACCTGTCGGGTGGCACCGGCTCGGACCGAGGGTGAGCGCCTCGCGCCGACCCCGGATCGGTGTGCTCGCCCTCCAGGGCGACGTCGCCGAGCACCTGCGGCACCTCGAGACCGTCGGCGCCGAGGCCGTCACGGTGCGCCGCCGGTCGGAACTGGACTCCGTGGACGGGCTGGTGCTCCCGGGCGGTGAATCGACCGCGATGAGCCGCCTGTTGGACGTGTACGACATGTACGCCCCGGTGTCGACGCGCATCGCGGACGGTATGCCCGTCTACGGATCGTGCGCGGGCATGATCCTGCTGGCGTCATTGGTGCTCGACACCCGCCCGGACGCGACCTGGTTCTCCGCCATCGACATGACGGTCCGTCGCAACGCCTTCGGCCGGCAGGTCGACTCCTTCGAGGCCGACCTCGTCATCGACGCCCTCGGCCCCGACCCGCTGCGTACCGTGTTCATCCGCGCACCCTGGGTGGAGAGCGTCGGACCGGACGTGGACGTCCTCGCGGGCGTCCGAGCGTCGGACGGCCGGGAACACGTGGTCGCCGTGCGCCAAGGCAACGCCCTGGCCACGTCGTTCCACCCCGAGGTCACCGACGACGTGCGCGTCCATCGGTACTTCCTCGACATGGTGAGGGCGGCGACCTCGTAGAGTGGGCCGTCAGCGGCACCTGTAAGTCACCCGGAGGTCATCCAGGCCTCATCCCCAGACACCCGGAGGGCGGAACTCCCCATGTCAGGCCATTCCAAGTGGGCCACCACCAAGCACAAGAAGGCGGCGATCGACGCCAAGCGCGGCAAGCTCTTCGCCAAGCTCGTCAAGAACATCGAGGTGGCGGCCCGCACCGGTGGTGGTGACCCCGACGGCAACCCGACCCTGTTCGACGCCATCCAGAAGGCCAAGAAGAACTCGGTCCCGGGCGACAACGTCGAGCGGGCGCGTCGGCGTGGTGCCGGCGAGGAGGCGGGTGGCGCCGACTGGGAGACCATCATGTACGAGGGCTACGGGCCCAACGGCGTGGCGATGCTCATCGAATGCCTGACGGACAACCGCAACCGCGCGGCGATGGAGGTCCGGACGGCCATGACCCGGGGCGGCGGCAACCTGGCCGACCCGGGTTCCGTGGCGTACCTCTTCACCCGGAAGGGCGAGATCATCCTGGACAAGGGCGATCTCGAGGAGGACGACGTCCTCATGGCGGTGCTCGACGCGGGGGCCGAGGAGGTCAATGACCTCGGTGACCGTTTCGAGGTCATCTGCGAGCCCACCGATCTCGTCCAGGTCCGGACGGCCCTCCAGGCCGCCGGGATCGACTACGACTCGGCCGAGTCGGCCTTCCGGGCCTCCGTCGAGGTGACGGTCGATGCCGAGGGGGCGGGGAAGATCTTCCGCCTCATCGACGCGCTCGAGGACTCGGACGACGTCCAGAACGTGTACTCGAACGTCGACGTACCGGACGACGTGCTGGCGTCGCTGGAGTCCTGACGACGCCACCGCTGGTACGCTATCGAACGTAGGTTCTACCACCGATCGGCGGAGGTTCGATGCGCGTCATGGGAGTGGACCCCGGGCTGACCCGGTGCGGTCTCGCGTTGATCGAGACCGCACCCGGCCGCGGCGTCACCGCCCTCGACGTGGATGTGGTGCGGACCAGAGCGGACGAACCCATCGAGCGCCGCCTGCGTGCGGTGCACGAGGTCGCCGACGAGTGGATGGACATCCACCGCCCTGACGTGGTGGCCATCGAGCGGGTCTTCGCCCAGAACCAGGTGTCCACCGCGATGGGCACGGCGCAGGCGGCCGGGGTCGTGGCCATGGCCGCGGCCTACCGGGACATCCCGGTGGCGTTCCACACCCCCTCCGAGGTCAAGGCGGCCGTCACCGGGAGCGGTCGCGCCGACAAGAAGCAGATGACACTCATGATCACCCGGATACTCGGCCTGCAGAAACCCCCGAGCCCGGCGGACGCCGCCGACGCGTTGGCGTTGGCCGTCTGCCACAGCTGGCGGGCGCCCATGCAGGGTCGGGTGGCCGCCCTCGACGCGCAGGTGTCGAGATCCCGCGCGGGCTTCGAGGCCAAGGTCGTCGAGGGCAGGGCGGCGGCGACCCGCACCGCCGGGGTCGGTCGGTCGCACGGCGGGACGAGTACCGCCGACCAGGAACGCGCGCGGGCGGCGGCACGGGGGATGGCTCGAACGAAGGGAGTGCGCTGGTGATCGCCTCGATCAGGGGGACGGTGGCCGAGATCGGTCTGGACCGCTGCGTGGTGGAGGCCGGCGGCGTCGGCGTGCTGGTCCATGCGACGCCGGCCGCGCTGGCCGGACTGCGCCGGGGTGCGGAGGGCACACTGCACACCGAGCTCGTGGTGCGTGAGGACTCGCTGACGCTCTACGGTTTCGACTCCGTGGACGCCCGTCGCCTCTTCTCGACGGTCCAGACGGTCTCCGGTGTGGGACCGCGTCTGGCCCTGGCGATCCTGGCCACTCTCGAACCCGACCAGCTGGTGAGAGCGCTGGGGACCGAGGACGTCACGGCGCTCACCCGCGTCCCCGGGGTGGGTAAGCGGACCGCCGAGCGGATGGTGCTCGAGCTCAAGGACAAGGTCGGGCCCGTACACGACGCCGACAGCAGCGGCGCCGGGCCGGGCTCGTCCGCGGCCCCGGCGGCGACCGAGGTGGCCGGAGCGCTCGAGGGACTCGGCTTCTCGGCCACCGAGGCGGAGAAGACGGCGGCCGCCGTCCTGTCGAGCGACCCTGACCTGGGGCCGGCGGAGGCCCTGCGGCTGGCACTGCGGTCGCTCGGTAGGCGCTGATGACCGGGCCGTACCGCGATGCGGACGGGGACGAGACGGAGGTCGAGCTGTCCGCTGCGTCGACCCCCTTCGACTCCGATGTCGAGGGCGCCCTGCGCCCGCGGAACCTCGGGGAGTTCATCGGCCAGGAGACGGTCCGCGAGCAGCTCGAACTCGTTCTCACCGCGGCGACCCGGCGCGGGGTGGTCCCGGACCACCTACTGTTCTCCGGCCCACCGGGACTGGGAAAGACGAGCCTGGCGATGATCGTCGCAGCCGAGCTCGGGGGATCGCTCCGCATCACCTCCGGCCCTGCCCTGGAACGCCCGGGGGACCTCGCCGCCATGCTCTCCAATCTCATCGAGGGCGACGTCCTGTTCATCGACGAGATCCACCGGATCGCGCGTCCTGCTGAAGAGATGCTGTACCTCGCCATGGAGGACTTCCGGATCGACATCATGGTGGGCAAAGGGCCCGGCGCGACCTCCATCCCGCTGGAGATCGCCCCGTTCACACTGGTCGGCGCCACCACACGGTCGGGTGCGCTCACCGGCCCGTTGCGCGATCGCTTCGGCTTCACGGCGCACATGGACTTCTACACGGACGAAGACCTGGCCCGCATCGTCTCCCGGGCGGCCGAGATCCTCGATATCCCGGTGCAACCGGACGCGGCGATGGAGATCGCCGGGCGCTCCCGCGGCACACCGCGGATCGCGAACCGCCTGCTGCGCCGCGTCCGCGACTACGCCGAGGTCCGGGCGGACGGGCGGGTCACCGTTCCGGTTGCCCGCGCGGCGCTCCGGGTCTACGAGGTCGACGAGCTGGGCCTGGACAGACTGGACCGTGCGGTCCTGCGCGCGCTGCTCGTGCAGCACGAGGGCGGGCCGGTCGGATTGAGCACGCTCGCCGTGGCCGTGGGAGAGGAGGCGACGACCCTCGAGGAGGTCTGCGAACCGTTCCTCGTCCGTGCCGGTCTCCTCGCCCGCACGCCCCGTGGCCGGGTCGCCACCGCCGCGGCGTGGGAGCACCTCGGACTGCGCCGATCGGACAGGGATCTGACCGAACCGATGCTGCCGGTGGAGACGGAGACGGGACCCGGCCCGCGCGGATGACCACCCGGGTGGCATCCTCGGACGAGACCGGTCCGACGCCCGGACCCGATACCTTCGGACCCACCGACGGGTCCCGACCCGAGAGGACCCCCATGGGACTGGAACTCCTGTTGCCACTCATGATCATCGCGCTCGTCGCGCTGATGTTCCTCCAGAGCTCCAAGCAGCGGAAGGCGATGAAGGAACTGCAGGAGATGCAGGCCTCACTCTCGGTCGGTGATCAGGTGCTCACCACCTCGGGGCTACACGCCACGGTCGTCACGGTCGGCGAGGAGACCCTGGTCCTGGAGATCGCCCCCGGGGTCCGGACGCAGTGGGACCGTCGGGTGATCCGCGAGAAGCTCGACCCCGGCACGACCCCGGGTTCGGCCCCCGGCTCGACCACCGGTGAAGACGGCGCTGATTCCGGACGAGGGGCTACCGGCGAGTAGTGTGATGGGGCCGTCCAGCCGGAGGCCCCTGCAGAAGACCGAGAGAGATCACCCGTGTCACCAGTCCGTTCTCGGCGTGTAGACGCCCGCCCCAGGCCCTGGGCGCTGCTGTCCTCTTTCTGCTTGGTGTTTTTCATCCTCTTCCTCGCGGCGTTCGCCGTCGCTGACCGGGGACTCGCACCCAAGCTCGGCATCGACCTGCAGGGCGGTACCCGGGTCACGTTGATCCCCATCGGGCAGCCGGACGAGCAGGACCTGCGTCTGGCCCAGGACATCATCCGCGATCGGGTGGATGGTCTCGGTGTGGCCGGGACCTCGGTGGTCATCGAGGGCAGCAACATCGTCCTCACGGTCCCCGGCGAGGACTCGAGCCAGGCCCGGGACCTCGGGACCACCTCGCAGCTGACGATCCGACCGGTGCTCGAGGTCCAGCCGGTGGCAGAAGGCGACGTGGAGCCCGTCGATGCCGCGGTCGGTGACCGCGAGGCGGTCGCCCAGGCTGTCGAGGAGGCCCTCGAGGTACGGCAGGGCGACCCCCAGGAACTCATCCAGCGCCTGCCGGAGTTCCGGTGCCCCGAGAGGGAGATCACCGCGGGATTCGAGGATCAGTCCCAGGCGTTGATCGCGTGCGGAGAGGGCGCGAAATACGTTCTCGGCCCAGTGCCGTTGCTGGTCGGCGAACCGGAGGACGGCGAGCGCCTCGACGGCCAACAGATCGTCAAGGACTCGGTGAGCTCCGGCTTCAGCCAGCAGGCCGGTCAGAACGAGGTGTCGTTCCGGTTCAACGCCGGACCCGGACAGCAGGGCAGCGCCACCTGGTCGCGACTGACCCAGGAGTACCTGCAGCGCCAGATCGCCATCCTCCTCGACGGCGAGGTGATCAGTGCCCCGGTGGTCCAGGGGGTCACCCCGGTCGGGTCGGCCACGTCGATCACCGGCAGTTTCACCATGGACGAGGCGGCGACGCTCGCCGGGAACCTCCGGTTCGGCGCACTGCCGATCTCGTTCGAGGACCCGAACGTCGACAACGTGCCGGCCTCGCTGGGCCTTGCCTCGCTCGAGGCCGGCCTGCTCGCCGGCGCGATCGGTTTCCTGCTGGTGCTGGTGTACACGGTGCTGTACTACCGGTTGCTCGGCGTGATCGCGTTCTTCTCCCTCGTGGTCTCGTTCCTCGTCACCTATGTGATGCTCGTGTTCCTCGGGTACACAGTGGACTACAGCCTCGATCTGGCCGGGGTGGCCGGGCTGATCATCGGCATCGGCATGACCGCGGACTCCTACGTCGTGTTCTTCGAGAGGATCAAGGACGAGCTCCGCGACGGTCACCGGTTCAGATCCTCGGTACCCAGAGCGTGGAAGAGCGCGAGTCGCACCATCATCACCGGCAACGTGGTCAGTCTGATCGGCGCCGTGGTGCTGTACCTGCTGGCCACCGGAGAGGTCCGTGGCTTCGCCTTCACCCTGGCACTGAGCACCGTCATGGACGTCCTCGTCGCCTTCACCGCCCTGTGGCCGCTGGTCTACCTGGCCTCGACCAAACCGCTGTTCACCAAGCCGTGGGCCAACGGCCTCGGCCGGATGGAGTCCCTGCGGGCCGACTCCGCCGAGCGACGCCGGCTCGAGCAGGACGCCGAGAAGGCCGGCGCCGAACCGGGGCCCGACGGGGGCCGTGGGGTGTCCGCGACCGTCCGGGGTCCTGATGGGCGACCCACCGATCCGGGGCCGGCGTCCCCGGGCGTGACGATGATCCTGCCGCGCCGCGACGACTCCGAGGAGGAGGGCCGATGAGCGCCCCGGGAACGATCGACACCGACGGCACGGCGGGTCCGGACCAGCCGGAGAGCCTGTTCAACCGTCTCTACACGGGGACCGGCGCGTTCCCGATCGTGCAGCGCCGCCGCCTGTACTTCCTCCTGACCGGGGCGATCGTCGCGATCTGCCTCGCGAGCATCATCTTCCGGGGGTTCACCTTCGGCATCGACTTCACCGGCGGCACCAAGTTGACGATGCCGGCAGGGGATGCGGACACCGGCCGGGTGGCCACCGTCGTCGAGGAGACTCTCGGTCAGGAGCCCCAGACGGTCCAGATCGTGGGCGCCGGCAACGCGCGCATCGTCGAGGTGGAGACCGGCTTCCTCACCAGTGACGAGATCTACGCGACCAAACTCGCGCTCGTCGAGGAGTTCCAGCCCGTCGCGGCGAGCGGCGAGGTCTCGATCGAGGCCGTCGGCGACTCCGCGCGCAGCGAGAGCTGGGGTGGACAGGTCACCCAGCAGATGATCATCGCCCTGGTGGTCTTCATCGTCATCGTGTTCGGCTACATGGCGCTGCGCTTCGAGTGGCGGATGTCGGTGGCCGGCGTCGTCGCGCTCTTCTTCGACGTCATCACCACGGCGGGCATCTATTCGCTACTCGGATTCGAGGTCTCACCCGCCACGGTCATCGGCCTGCTCACCATTCTCGGTTTCTCCCTCTATGACACGGTCATCGTGTTCGACAAGGTGGACGAGAACACCCGCGGCAGCAAACACTCCTCGAGCAGCACCTACGCCGAAGAGGCGAACCTCGCGGTCAACCAGACGCTCATGCGATCGATCCACACCACCACCATCGGCATCCTCCCGTTGCTGGCGCTGCTGGTGGTCGCGGTGTGGATCCTCGGGGTGGGCACGCTGCTCGACCTCGCCATCGTCCAGGTGGTCGGCATCATCACGGGCACGTTCTCGTCGATCTTCCTCGCGACCCCGCTGCTGGTGTGGCTCAAGGAGTTCGACCCCGCCACCAAGCGCCAGACCGCCAAGGTCCTGGCCCGCCGGGAGAAGGCCGGGGCCACCGCATGAGGGACCACGGGACCTCGGGGGTCTCCCCGGGGGTCGTGGCCGCCGTCGAGCGCCTGATGCGCCGGGTCGAGGACTTCCCGGTGGCCGGCGTCCAGTTCTGCGACCTCACCCCCGTGCTGGCCGACCCCGAGGGTTTCGACGCCGTGGTGGCAGGCCTCGCCGCAGGCCACGAGATCGGGTCGGTGGACTACGTGGCAGGGCTGGACGCGCGTGGCTTCCTGCTCGCCGGGGCGGTCGCGCTGCGGCTGCAGACGGGTGTGCTGGCCATCCGTAAGGCGGGCAAACTCCCACCACCGGTGCACTCGCGCTCCTACGAACTCGAGTACGGGGCGGCGACGCTCGAACTCCCCGCCGACGGCCTCGACCTCAGCGGCACGCGAATCCTGGTGGTGGACGACGTCCTGGCCACCGGCGGCACTCTCGGGGCGGCCGTCGGGCTCCTCGACGACTGTGGCGCCGTGGTGACGGGCCTGTCGGTGGTGCTCGAAGTTCCCGGACTGGGGGGTAGGGATAGACTGTCCGGCACACCGCTGACCTGCCTCACGGTCGCGTGACCACCGCCCGTCGTTGACGGACCGGACATGGAGGGAGAAGCCGGAATGACCGATCGGCAGGATCCCACCGCGAACCTCGGAACCGGCCCCCAGCCCGCACCCGCGGAGCAGACCCGGTCCACCACCCAGCCCAACCCCCAGCCCAACACCCAGCCGCTCCCGGTGATCCCGGGCGCCCGCCCGTCCGCCGGCCGGCGTGTCCGGGCCAGATGGGCTCGGCGCCTCACCTCGGGGTTGACGGTGACGTCCACTCCCGCCGTCCTGGAACCCCTGGTGCGGGTGCACCGTATCCACCACGCCAAAGCCGACGTGGCGCTGCTCTCGCGTGCCTACGCACTCGCCGAACGCCAGCACGAGGGCGTGTTCCGCAAGTCCGGCGACCCCTACATCACCCATCCACTGGCGGTGGCGACCATCTGCGCCGAGATGGGCATGGACACCACCACCCTCGTGGCAGCGCTGTTGCACGACACCGTGGAGGACACCGACTACTCACTCGACTCCCTGGCCTCGGATTTCGGTGACGAGGTCGCACATCTCGTGAACGGGGTCACGAAGCTGGAAAAGGTCGACTTCGGCGAGGCGGCCGAGGCCGAGACGATCCGCAAGATGATCATCGCGATGGCGCATGATCCGCGGGTGCTGGTGATCAAGGTCGCCGACCGCCTGCACAACATGCGGACCATGCGGTTCCTACCGCCGGAGAAGCAGGTCAAGAAGGCCCGCGAGACCCTGGAGGTGATCGCGCCTCTGGCCCACCGTCTCGGAATGGCCACCGTGAAGTGGGAACTCGAGGACCTGGCGTTCGCGATCCTGGAGCCCAAGAAGTACCAGGAGATCGTGCGACTGGTCGCCGACCGGGCGCCGAGCCGGGACGTCTACCTGGGAACGGTGATCACCCGGGTGAGGGCCGAGCTGGAGAACGCCCACATCCAGGCCCGGGTCGAGGGCCGTCCCAAGCACTACTGGTCGATCTACCAGAAAATGATCGTCCGAGGACGGGAGTTCGACGAGATCCACGACCTGGTGGGCATCCGCGTGCTGTGTGAGGACGTCCGGGACTGCTACGCCGCCATCGGCGTGGTGCATTCCGCCTGGAAACCGATGCCGGGGAGATTCAAGGACTACATCGCCCAGCCGCGCTTCGGCGTCTACCGCTCACTGCACACCACCGTGATCGGTCCCGACGGCAAACCGCTGGAGATCCAGATCCGGACCCACGAGATGCACCGGAACGCCGAGTACGGGATCGCCGCGCACTGGCGGTACAAGGAGACCCGCGGCAAGCACCACGGCGATCCCGCCGAGGTGGACGAGATGGCGTGGATGCGCCAACTGCTGAGCTGGCAGCGGGAGGCCGCGGATCCGGGGGAGTTCCTGGACTCCCTCCGGTTCGAGATGACCAGCAAGGAGATCTTCGTCTTCACGCCCAAGGGCGACGTGATCAACCTGCCTGTCGGTGCGACACCGGTGGATTTCGCCTACGCCGTCCACACCGAGGTCGGTCACCGGTGTATCGGTGCGCGCGTCAACGGCAAGCTCGTCGCGCTCGAGAGGCCCCTGGAGAACGGCGAGGTCGTCGAGGTCTTCACCTCCAAGGACCCCAACGCCGGCCCCAGTCTGGACTGGCAGAAGTTCGTCGTGTCCGGCAGGGCCAAGAGCTCGATCCGCCAGTGGTTCGCCAAGGAGCGGCGCGAGGAGGCCCTCGAGCGGGGCAAGGACCTGATCACCCGGGAGGTACGCCGAGGCGGGGTGCCCGTCCACCGGGTCTTCTCCAACGAGTCGCTGGCCGGCGTCGCACGTGAGCTAGGCTTCGCCGACGTCACCGCGCTCTACACGGCCATCGGGGAGAACCACGTCTCCGCCAAGCACATCATCGGTCGGCTCGTCGCCGCCCACGGGGGAGTCGACGAGGTCACCGAGGAGCTGGCGGACCGGTCGCGGGACAAGAACATCACCTCGAACCGTCCGGCGCCGCCGGGTCCGGGGATCCTGGTGGGCGGGGTGAAGGACGTGCACGCCAAGCTCGCCCGCTGCTGCATGCCGGTGCCCGGTGACGAGGTGCTGGGGTTCATCACGCGCGGTGGCACCGTGAGCGTTCACCGCACCGACTGCACCAACGCGTCAGACCTACACAGAGAGCCCGAGCGACTCGTCAAGGTCGAGTGGGCACCCCAGCCCGGGGCGGTGTTCCTGGTGGCGATCCAGGTGGAGGCGCTCGACAGGCACCGGCTGTTGTCGGACGTGACCAAGGTGCTGGCGGACGAGAAGGTCAACATCCTGTCCGCGTCCGTCCAGACGGCCGGGGACGACCGGGTGGCGATCTCGCGGTTCACCTTCGAGATGGCCGATCCCAAACACCTCGGACACGTCCTGCAGACGGTCCGAGGTGTCGAAGGGGTCTTCGACGTCAACCGGATGACGTCGAACTGAGCGGTGACGTCACCTGAGCCGAGAGGGTTGCCCCGCCCGTCCCGCCCGGCCTCAGCGGTCGGGGAGCCCTGACTGTTCGTCGACGACCACGGTCTCGATGGTGACGGGACGACGCGGCACCTGGTTGTCGCGGTCGGTGGGGTCATCGCTCTTCACACCGGTCTCGGCGATGTCGTCGAGCACCTCCAGTCCCGGTTCGCCGACGGTCCCCATGACGGTGTACTCGGGCGGGAGGGCGGAGTCCTCGTAGACCAGGAAGAACTGGCTCCCGGCACTGTCGGGGGCCTGCGACTTGGCCATGGCGACGGTTCCGCGGGGGTAGATGGCGGCGCCCGATCCGTCGGCCGCGAGTTCGAGGGTGTCGGGCGCGGGCGGCTCGTCCACCACGGAGTACCCGGGCCCGGACAGTCCGGTTCCCGTCGGGTCGCCGCACTGCAGGACCGACAGGCCGGGAACCTCCTCCGGGCCCGTGGTCTCCTCCGCGACGGTCAGACGGTGGCACTCGGTGTCGTCGAAGTACCGCTGCTCGGCCAGGTGGACGAAGCTCGCGACGTTGCAGGGCGCGTCGGAACGGTCGAGCGTGAGGGGGATCTCGCCGCGGTCGGTGGTGATGGTGAGTTCCGCGATGCCCCGGCGGGCCTGGTCGCCCGACGGCGGTTCGGCGTCACGCCTGTTCTCGTTGACGGTCTCGACCTGCGCGTTGAACTCCTCCACCTCGGCCACCACCTCGTCGCCCTGATCCTCGAACTCCGCGGGGTCGAGCGGTTCGGGAGTCTCGGTGTCGGCGGGGTACTCGCAGGTGAGCCAGTTGGCCGCGTACTCCTCCGCGCGCTTGCGGTCGTAATTGATCCAGGCGACCACCCCGACGATCCCCAGCAGGACCGCGACGACGACCGAGGCCGCCACGATCTTGAGTTGCTTCTCGCGACGAGCCTGCGCCTCCATCTGCTCGCGCAGGCGCTGGCGCGCCTCGGCTCGGCGTTCCTGGTTGGTGGACACTGACCCTCCTGGGTACCTGGACTAGGCTGGAACAGTCGGCTGGAGCCGCGGTGGGGACTGGAGTGAGCAGACCACAGCGCTCCAGCCCAGGGGTCTTGTCTACCAGGTCGGGGCGAGACGGTTGCACACCACTCCGGTGTGCGGCCCAGTCGGCCCGGGGCCCTGCGACGGAGTCCTCGGGCCATCGAGGAAGGGAGCGCGGACGTGCAGATCATCGGATTCCCGGCAGGGATGTTCCAGACCAACTGCTACATCGTCTCCGACGCCGCAGGGGACTGCGTCATCGTGGACCCGGGCCAGGACGCCGAGGAACAGGTGCGCCGCCAGGTGTCCGAGGCGGGACTGCGGCCACGGGCGGTACTGCTCACCCACGGTCACCTGGACCACATCTGGAACGCCCGGCAGGTCGCCGATCACTACGGTGTGCCGGCGTACATCCACCCGGAGGACCGCGTGATGCTCTCCGATCCGGGCAAGGGGCTCTCGCTCGATCTGTCGGCCATGCTCAAGGACCTCACCTTCACGGAGCCGGCGGAGGTCGTCGAGGTGTTCGACGGCGACACCCTGAGATTCGGGTCGATGACCTTCGACGTGGACCACGTGCCCGGTCACAGCCCCGGATCGGTGTCCTTCCGGATCATGGCCGACACAGAGGAGGGGCGCCGGACCATCGTGCTGGGTGGCGACGTCCTGTTCCAGGACGGGGTGGGTCGCACCGATCTGCCCGCGGGCGACACCGACGTGCTCATGCAGTCGATCGCCAAGAAGTTCCTCACCCTGGACGACGACGCGGTCGTGCTCCCCGGGCACGGTCCCTCGACCACCGTCGGCCGGGAACGGCGTTCCAACCCGTTCCTGCGTGACCTCTAGACCCCCACCCCCAGATCCACCCACCGACTACACGCAAGGACCCACCACACGTGACCGGCACCCAAAAGAAGACCGCGCTCAAGGCACCGAAGGGGGTGCCGGACTACGTCCCCCCGACCTCTGCCGGGTTCGTCACGGTCCGGGAGGCGATCACCTCGGCCGCCAGGCGCGCGGGCTACGGGCACATCGAGCTGCCGATCTTCGAGGACACCGCGCTGTTCGCCCGCGGCGTGGGTGAGTCCACCGATGTCGTCTCCAAGGAGATGTACACGTTCTCCGATCGCGGCGGCCGGAGCGTCACCCTCCGGCCCGAGGGGACGGCCGGGGTCATGCGCGCGGTCATCGAGAACGGCCTGGATCGCGGGCAGCTTCCGGTCAAGCTCTGCTACGCCGGCCCGTTCTTCCGCTACGAGCGTCCCCAGGCCGGGCGGTACCGCCAGTTGCAGCAGGTCGGCATCGAGGCGATCGGGATCGACGACCCCGCCCTCGACGCCGAGGTGATCGCGGTGGCGGACGAGGCGTTCCGCTCCCTCGGGTTGACCGGGTTCCGTCTGGAGCTCACCTCGCTCGGGGACGAGACATGCCGCCCCGGGTACCGGGACCGGCTGCAGGCCTTCCTCGCCGGGTTGGATCTCGACGAGGCCACCCGGGAGCGCGCCCGGATCAACCCGCTGCGCGTGCTCGACGACAAGCGCCCGGAGGTCCGTGCCCAGCTCGCGGACGCCCCGCTGATGGTCGATCACCTCTCCGACCAGAGCGCGGCCCACTTCGCGGAGGTCCGGTCACACCTCGACGCGCTCGGCGTGGCCTACGAGGTCAATCCCCGGATGGTCCGCGGCCTGGACTACTACACCAAGACCACGTTCGAGTTCGTGCACGACGGACTCGGCGCCCAGTCTGGGATCGGGGGCGGCGGACGCTACGACGGCCTGATGCAACAGCTCGGGGGGCAGGACCTGTCCGGCATCGGTTTCGGTATCGGCGTGGACCGCACCATGCTGGCGCTGCAGGCGGAGGGCATCGACCCCGCCGCGGGAGGTCGGGTGGACGTGTACGGCGTGGCGCTCGGCGCTCCGGCCCGGGCCGCGATGGTGCCCGTGTTGGCGGGGTTCCGTCGGGCGGGCCTGCGCGCCGACATGGCCTACGGTGACCGCGGCATGAAGGGGGCGTTCAAGGCCGCCGACAGGTCGGGAGCCGCGGTCACCCTCGTGCTGGGTGAGAACGAGCTGGCCTCTGGCACCGTTGTGGTCAAGACGATGGCGACGGGTGAGCAGAACGCGGTCCCGCTGGACTCGGTGGTCGCCCACGTCACGGGGCTCGTCGCCCGCTGAGCGTCGCGGGGGATCGCTACACCCGCGCACCGAAGGTGTCGCACGCCCGGATCGATCCCTGGTCGTAGCCGGTGAGGAACCACTGGCGCCGCATCTGCGACGAGCCGTGGGTCCACGAACCCGGATCGACCCGGGCGCCGCCTGAGGACTGGATGTGGTCGTCACCGATCACCTCGGCGGTCCGGACGATCTCGTCCACGTCCTCGTCGGTCAGGCTCTCCAGCAGGGGATCCCCGCCGCCGGGGCCGGGGGTCGAGGTGGCGTAGTGGGCCCACAGTCCCGCGTAGCAGTCGGCCTGGAGCTCGACGCGGACCGCAGCCGAGGAGGGGCCCCGCGGATCCTGCTGTGAACGGCGGATGTCGCCGAGCATGGTCTGCAGGTGATGCCCGAACTCGTGCGCGACCACGTACATCTGCGCCGCCCCGGAAGGAGGGGCCCCGAGGCGACCGACCAGCACCTCGTCGAAGAAGGCCGGGTCGATGTAGACGTCCTGGTCGGCCGGGCAGTAGAACGGTCCGACGGCGGAGGAGGCCGCGCCGCAGGCGGTGTCGACATCGCCGGTGAACACGGTGGTGTGGGGCTGGACCCATCGCATCCCCGCCTGAGCGGGCAGTTCGGAGCTCCAGACGTCCTCCAGGCTCTCCGTGGTGGCGACGATCCGGCAGACCGTGTCCGTGTTGGCCTGCCGGAGATCGCACTGGTCGATATGGGACTGGAACCGCTGCGCTGAGTCCGAGGTCGGTCCCCGCCCGCCGTCGCCCTGCTCCAAGCCGAGGAGGGACGGGTCGACTCCGAGGAACAGGGCGACCAGGACCACCGCGAGGCCGCCCACACCCCCACCGACGGCGATCCCGCGGCGGCCTCCCCGCCCACCGCGGCCACCACCGGAGACCCCACTGGTGTCCAGGCTCCCGCTCTGTCGGAACGTCATGTCCGTCGCCCTCCCGTCCGCGGGGTGGCACCCCGCCCCTGCGGCCCGGGCCGCTCCGATCCGGCAGGACGCCGGAGTGCTCCACACTGTATTGCGCGACCGTGGTGCACGCGGGACGGTCGGCGCCGGGCGTCGGCCGCAGCCGACGCCGGGAACACCGGGGGGTGGACGTAGACTGTGCGTCGTCCGAACCCGGGTCCGACCGCACGAACCGCGGCGGGTCCCGTCGCCGTTCGCCCACCATCCAGCATTCCCGACGAGAGGACCACCCCCGTGCTGCGCACCCATTCCGCCGGCCAGCTCCGAGCCGCCGACGCCGGTGACACCGTCACCCTGGCCGGCTGGGTGGCGCGCCGCCGGGATCACGGCGGGGTCATCTTCGTTGATCTCCGTGACTCCACCGGCGTGTGCCAGGTGGTGTTCCGCTCCGAGGAGATCGCCGACCGCGCGCACCGTCTCCGGAACGAGTTCTGCGTCGCCGTCACCGGCGTCGTGGACCGCCGCCCGGAGGGGTCGGAGAACCCTGCTCTCGCGTCCGGTGAGATCGAGGTCGACGTGGTCTCGTTCGAGGTGCTCGGCGAGGCCGCGGCTCTGCCGTTCCAGCTCGACGACGAGGTGGGGGAGGAGGCGCGCCTGCGTCACCGCTATCTCGATCTCCGCCGTGAGGGTCCGGGTGCCGCACTGCGACTGCGGTCGAAGGTCAACTCCGCCGCGCGGAGCGTCATGGCACGCCACGACTTCGTCGAGATCGAGACCCCCACCCTCACCCGCTCCACCCCGGAGGGCGCGCGCGACTTCCTCGTCCCCGCACGTCTGCAGCCCGGTACCTTCTACGCCCTCCCGCAGTCGCCGCAGCTGTTCAAGCAGCTCCTCATGGTGGCCGGGATGGAGAAGTACTACCAGATCGCCCGCTGCTACCGGGACGAGGATTTCCGGGCCGACCGGCAGCCGGAGTTCACCCAGCTGGACGTGGAGATGAGCTTCGTCGACCAGGACGACGTGATCGCGGTCGCGGAGGAGATCCTCACCGAGGTGTGGGCGACGGCGGGCTACGAGATCCAGGCCCCCATCCCGCGGATGACCTATGACGAGGCGATGCGTCGGTACGGCTCCGACAAGCCCGACCTGCGCTTTGACATCGAACTGGTCGAGTGCACCCAGTTCTTCGCCGACACGCCGTTCCGCGTGTTCAAGGCCCCCTACGTCGGCGCGGTGGTCATGAAGGGCGGCGCGTCGCAGCCGCGACGTCAGCTCGACGCCTGGCAGGAGTGGGCCAAGCAGCGCGGAGCCAAGGGGCTGGCCTACATCCTGGTCGGTGAGGACGGCGAGCTGGGCGGTCCTGTCGCCAAGAACCTGTCGGACGCCGAGCGCGCCGGCATCGCCGCCCACGTCGGTGCGGAGCCCGGGGATTGCATCTTCTTCGGTGCCGGGGCCGTCAAATCCACCCGCGCGCTCCTCGGTGCGGCTCGTGGCGAGATCGCGGACAAGCTCGGACTGATCGACCCCGAGGCCTGGGCGTTCACCTGGGTGGTCGACGCCCCGATGTTCGAGCCGGCTGACGACGCGACGGCCGCCGGCGACGTGGCGGTGGGCTCGGGCGCGTGGACGGCCGTGCACCATGCGTTCACCTCTCCCAAGCCGGAGCACCTGGACACCTTCGACACCGACCCGGGCTCGGCCCTGGCCTACGCCTACGACATCGTGTGCAACGGCAACGAGATCGGGGGCGGCTCGATCCGCATCCACCGCAAGGACGTCCAGGAGCGGGTGTTCGGCGTGATGGGGATCTCCGCCGAGGAGGCGCAGGAGAAGTTCGGCTTCCTGCTCGACGCCTTCTCCTACGGCGCGCCGCCGCACGGCGGCATCGCGTTCGGTTGGGACCGCATCTGTGCGTTGCTGGCCCGGACCGAATCCATCCGCGACGTCATCGCCTTCCCCAAGTCCGGCGGCGGAGTCGACCCGCTCACCGACGCCCCCGCCCCCATCACTCCGCAGCAGCGCAAGGAGTCGGGACTCGACGCCGCGCCCGTGACCCGCGGTCAGGGGACCCAGGCGGAGCCCGCGTCAGCCGGGTAGTCGGTCTTCGGCGGACCGGCGGTCAGAGGTGGAACGCCTCGAGCGCCGGGCGGCCGTCCATCCCGGAGTGGTCGAGCCCGAACAACCGGGCGACCGTCGGTGCCACGTCGAGGGTGCGGACCGGTCGGTCGACGGTGACCCCCCGACGCACGATGCGGTGCCCGCCGCCGATGAAGAACGGGATCCCCAGGGTGACCTCGTGCCCGTGGTTCCCGGGAATCGGGTTGGAGAACGGCGTGGGGTCGGAGAACCGCCAACCGGGGTGGCACGTGGCGACCAGGTCCCCGCCCCGTTCCCCCAGGGAGAGTTCGGCGGGATCGTAGAGCCGGTTGACCCCGGGGAGCGCGCCGACGACCTCGCGCAGCCGCCGGACCGAGGCGTCGCGCTCGCTCGCCGGGCCGAGATAGGCGAACGTGTCGGCCCCGCCGTTCTGGGCGATGCCGAACCGCCCGCGGATCGCCGCGTCGGCCTCGATCGCCCCGGCGGCGCTGATCAGGCTGAGCGGCTCCGACCAGTCCATCCCGTGATCCGCCAGGACGATGACCACCGAGCGTTCCCACCGGCCCGTCGAGCGCAGGAACTGTTCGAACTCCCAGAGTTTGTGGTCGGAGTTGTACACCGCCTGGTTGCGGGCCAGTCGCAGCGAGGTGCCCGAGAGATCCATGTGGCCGAATCGGTCCATGTCGCCCAGGTTGACGAAGGTCATCCTGGGGGCGTGGTCGGTGACGGTCTGCTTGAGGGCCTCGACGGTGAACCAGTCGAGTGAGTGGTCGGTGACCGGGACGAGGGGGAACGGTGCCCACTGCACGCTCGCGCGTCCGCCGAACAGGCCGTGGAGATAGTCCTTGCTCAGCACGCTCGCGGTGGTCAGGCCCGCCTCGGTCCGGATCCGGTCGAGCACCGTCGGTGCGCGGAGGTCGTCGGGCCGGTCGAGTGTCCTGTCGGTGCCGCTCACGTGGTCCCAGACCGAGTTGGCGGGGACCCCGTTCCGCTCGGGCAGGACCCCGGTCACCATCGCCGCGTGGTTGGGGAGCGTCTCGGCGATCATGACCGACGTCGCGTCGGTGAACCTGGTCCCCTCCGAGGCCCACCGGTGCAGGGTGGGGGCCTGGGCGGGGTTGAGTTCGTCGGGTCGCATCCCGTCGGTGACCAGGACGTAGACGTCGAGGTCGTCGGCGACCGGCCGCGTCGGCGTGGCCCAGACCGGGGCCGGTTCGGCGAGCATGGTGACCCCGACCGTGCCGGCGGCGACGACCACACCGGCTCCGGCCAGTGCCTCCCGGCGGGTGAGGGTGGGTCCGTGGCAGGCGTCGTGATGGCGACTCATCGGGCGGGGCTCCTCGGGGGGCGGGCTGGACGGGAGGGGACTGGACACAGGTCTACCCCGTGGGGACGGGGCACACGCCGGTTCCACTCAACTCCATCGCGACGGACCGGACCACCCGGATGGTCCGTTCGTCTCCTGATGTTCACCCCGCGGGCGGTGTCGGGGCCCGTCGGTAGCCTGGGTCGCGTGAGCGAAGACGCAGGGTTGTTCGCGGCCGGGGATGCGCGACCGGGCCCGAAGGAGGGGTCTGTCCCGCAGGTCGACCCGGGGTCCCCGCTGGCGGTCCGGATGAGGCCACGGACGCTGGAGGAGGTTATCGGGCAGGACCACCTCCTGCGCGCCAATTCGCCGCTGCGGCGGCTGGTCGAGGGTCGGGGAGGGTCCTCGGTGATCCTCTACGGGCCACCGGGGACGGGCAAGACGACGTTGGCCAATCTGGTGGCCAGCACATCCGGCCGGCACTTCGTCGCGTTGTCCGCCCTGAGCGCCGGGGTCAAGGACGTCCGCGCGGTGATCGAGGACGCCCGGACGCGCCAACTCCACGGCCGCCGCACGGTGCTGTTCATCGATGAGGTGCACCGTTTCTCGAAGAGCCAACAGGACGCGCTGCTGGCCGCGGTGGAGAACGGCATCGTCCTCCTGGTGGCCGCCACCACGGAGAACCCGCACTTCTCGGTCATAGCCCCGCTGTTGAGTCGCTCGCTCATCGCCGAGTTGCAGGGACTGGACGCAGCGGCGGTGGCGACGGTGGTCCGGCGGGCCGTCGCGGACGACCGGGGCTACGGGGGCGCGCTCGAGGTGACCGACGAGGCGGTGGAGGACATCGTCCGGCTCTCCGGTGGCGACGCTCGGCGCAGCCTGACCATCCTCGAGGCCGCCGCGGGCGCCGCCGAGGACGCGGTGGTGACCCCGGAGACGGTCGAACTCAGCCTGGACGCGGCGCCGGTGCGCTACGACCGTGACGGTGACCAGCACTACGACGTCACGAGTGCGTTCATCAAGTCGATCCGCGGATCGGACGCCGACGCGGCCCTGCACTATCTCGCGCGGATGCTGGTCGCGGGGGAGGATCCGCGGTTCATCGCGCGGCGACTGGTGGTGCACGCGAGCGAGGACATCGGAATGGCCGACCCCACCGCACTGCTCGCCGCCTCCGCCGCGGCGGAGGTCGTCCAGAAGGTCGGGCTGCCGGAATGCCGCCTCGCCCTGGCCCAGGCCACCATCCACCTGGCGACGGCGCCGAAGTCCAACGCCGTCATCTCCGCGATCGACGCCGCGATGGCCGACGTGCGCGCCGGTGGCGTCGGGGAGGTCCCCCGTCACCTCCGGGACGGTCACTACGCCGGGGCGAAGGGGCTGGGCAACGGCGTCGGATACCGCTACGCGCACCAGTCGCCGGCGGGGGTGGTGGCACAGCAGTACCCTCCCGACGAGCTCGTGGGCCGGGACTACTACTCGCCCACCGGACACGGCTACGAACGTGACCTGCTCGCGAGACTGACCCGGCTGCGGGGCATCGTCCGGGGCGGCACCTAGCAGCGCCGGGCGATATATGTGAAACTCATGAGGCCTGTCTTAACGGGCACAACATTCATGTCGTCGAACACTTTTCGGAGGAATCATGAGCGGAATCGCGAGCATCTTCTCGACCCTGGTCGGCGTGGCCACCTCGGTGGGCGTGTGGGGGACCGGAGCGCACAGCCTCGGCCTGCTTCCGCAGGAGGCGTTCATCACCGCCGCCAACTTCGGCATCATCCTGCCCCCGATGCCGCGCTGACCCGGCGACCTGCGTTTCGTTAGATCGCCGGCCGGATCACCGGTAGGAACCTCGGCACGGGCCCCGCACGCGGGGTCCGTGCCGATCTCGTCCGCAGGCTCCTCCGGTCCGTTCCTCGACGTCTGAGTGCCGCCGGTAGGCTGAGCAGTCGTCCGACCACCTCCTCAAGACCCCAGTGAGGCCCCCTGTGCAGACCCATGAGATCCGGCGCCGATTCCTCGACCACTTCGTCAGGGCCGGGCACGCCGAGGTCCCCAGCGCGTCACTGGTCCTGGACGACCCGAACCTGTTGTTCGTCAACGCCGGCATGGTCCCCTTCAAGCCCTACTTCCTCGGCCAGGAGACCCCGGAGCACGCCACCGCGACCTCCATCCAGAAGTGCGTGCGCACCCTCGACATCGAGGAGGTGGGCATCACCACCCGCCACAACACCTTCTTCCAGATGGCGGGCAACTTCTCCTTCGGTGACTACTTCAAGGAGGGGGCGATCCGCCACGCGTGGTCGCTGCTCACCTCGTCCGTTGATGACGGCGGGTTCGGTATCGACCCCGGGCTGCTGTGGGTCACCGTGTATCTCGACGACGACGAGGCCTACGGCATCTGGCGGGACGTGGTCGGCGTCCCCGAGGGTCGCATCCAACGTCGCGGCATGGCGGACAACTACTGGTCCATGGGCGTTCCCGGGCCCTGCGGTCCGTGCTCGGAGATCTTCTACGACCGCGGCCCGGCGTACGGGGTCGAGGGCGGTCCGGAGGCGGATGAGGACCGCTACATCGAGATCTGGAACCTCGTGTTCATGCAGAACGAGCGCGGCGAGGGCACCGGCAAGGACGCCTTCGAGATCCTGGGCCCGCTACCCAAGCAGAACATCGACACCGGGATGGGGATCGAGCGCGTCGCATTTCTGCTCCAGGGCGTCGAGAACGTCTACGAGACCGATCTGCTTCGCCCGGTGATCGACACCGCCGAGCGGCTCTCCGGCACCAGGTACGGGGTGGACAGCGCCTCCGACGTGCGCTTCCGGGTGATCGCCGACCACGCGCGGACGGCGTACATGCTCATCTCCGACGGCGTGACCCCCGGCAACGAGGGGCGCGGGTACATCCTGCGGCGTCTGCTGCGGCGCATCGTCCGGTCCGTCCGGCTCCTGGGTGCGACCGGGGACACGATGGCCGAGTTCATGGCCACCGTGAAGGAGGCGATCGGCCCGTCCTTCCCCGAGACGATCGCCGGGTACGAGCGCATCGAGCGCATCGCCGTGGCCGAGGAGATCGCCTTCCTCAAGACCCTCGAGTCGGGGACCCAGCTCTTCGAGCGTGCCGCCGAGGAGGCGAGGGAATCGGGCGCGGCCACCCTGTCGGGCCGCCAGGCCTTCGCGCTCCACGACACCCACGGGTTCCCCATCGACCTCACACTGGAGATGGCGGCCGAGGCCGGACTCCAGGTCGACGAGGCGGGCTTCCGGTCCCTGATGTCCGAGCAGCGGGCCAGGGCCAAGGCGGACTCGCGGTCCAAGAAGCACGCCCACGCCGACCTGTCGGTGTACCGCGACTTCCTCGACGCGGGCGAGACCGTCTTCACCGGGTTCACCGAACTTACCGACGAATCCACACTTCTGGGCATCGTCTCCGGCGGCGAGTCCGTGTCCGTGGCCAGAGAGGGCGACACGGTCGAGTTCGTCCTCGATCGCACCCCGTTCTACGCCGAGTCCGGTGGCCAGCTCGGAGACCGCGGCCTGATCTCCACGGCCGGTTTCCAGATGCAGGTCGACGACGTCCAGAAGATCGGCAAGAAGCTTTGGATTCACAAGGGCGTCCTCACGGGTGGCGAGGTCGAGGCCGGCCAGCTCGTCACCGCGGCCGTCGACCCGGAGTGGCGCAAGGGGGCCACCCAGGGCCACTCGGCCACCCACCTCGTGCACGCCGCGCTTCGTCAGATCCTCGGACCGGAGGCCGTCCAGGCCGGCTCGCTCAACAAGCCGGGGTACATGCGGTTCGACTTCAACTGGTCCGGCTCCATCCCGGCCGACGTCCTGGCACAGGTGGAGGAGATCACCAACGCCGCCGTCGACGCCGACTACGGCGTGAACACGATCGAGACCAGCCTCGACGAGGCCCGGCGGATGGGCGCGATGGCCCTGTTCGGCGAGAACTACGGGTCGCTGGTCCGGGTGGTGGAGATCGGCGGTCCGTTCTCGATGGAGCTGTGCGGCGGCACCCACGTCGCCAGCTCCGCTCAGATCGGCCCGGTGAGTCTGCTGGGCGAGGCCTCCGTCGGCTCCGGCATCCGGCGGGTGGAGGCGTACGTCGGCATGGACGCCTACCGACACCAGGCCCGGGAGCGCGCGCTCGTGTCGGGTCTCGCCACCTCGCTCAAGGCGCCAGCCGAGGAACTGCCCGACCGCGTGGCCGCGCTGACCGCGAAGCTGCGGGAGGCGGAGAAGGCCCTGGAGTCGATGCGTGCCGCCCAGCTCGCCTCGCGGGCCGGGGACCTCCTGTCGGCGGCCGAGGACCTCGACGGGATCCGGCTCCTCGCACACGACGACCCGGGAGGATCGGCGGGCGACCTGCGGACACTCGCCTCGGACCTCAAGGGTCGTCTCGGCGCAGACGCCGGCGTCATCTTCCTCACGGCCGCGGGGTCCGACAAGGTCCCGTTCGTCATCGCGGTGAGCCCGGCCGCCCAGGAGCGCGGTCTGCGCGCGGGGGATCTGGTCAAGGCCATCGCACCGACGCTCGGGGCTCGGGGTGGTGGGAAGCCCGATATGGCACAGGGCGCCGGCACCGACCCGTCCGGCATCGATGCGGCCGTGTCCGCGCTGCGCTCCGCCGTCAGGGACGCCGGGTGACGGCACCCGAGACCGGATCCCCCGGATGGACCCGTGGGCGTCGGATCGGACTGGACGTGGGGACGGCACGGATCGGTGTCGCCTCCTGCGATCCCGACGGGATCCTGGCTACTCCTGTCGAGACGGTTCGGGTCACCAGTGGGGACCCCGACTGGACGGCGGAGGTGAAGCGCCTGGGGGAGCTGGTCGAGGAGTACGACGCCGTCGGCGTCATCGTCGGACTGCCCACCTCTCTGAAGGGACGGGACACCGCCTCGACGGCGATGGCGCGATCGTTCGTCACGGCGCTGTCCGCCGCCTCGCCGGGCCTTGACGTAGAGACGGTGGACGAACGACTCACCACCGTGACGGCCGGGGCCGCCCTGCACGGCGCGGGCAGGAACACCCGGCAGCAGCGTGGCGTGATCGACCAGGCCGCCGCGGTGGTGCTGCTCCAGGCATGGCTCGACTCACGGCGCGCCCGCCGATGACGGGCGTCTCGGCCCACGCGGCTGGATAAACTGACACGATGCACGATGCTGTCCGGCGGGCAGCTCCCTGAACCACCGGCTAAGGAGCACGATGTCTGCGGCACGAGCACGCTCACGAACGAGTGGCACCATCCGGTTCATACTCCTCGCGGCCGTGGTCGGGGTGGTCCTGGCCTTCGCGGCGATGGTGTACCGGGCGACGAGTAGCGAGGTCTCGGCCGCGCCGGATTTCGAGGGTGGGGGTGTCGGTACCGCCCTGTTGCACGTCGAACCGGGTGACACCCTGGGTGTGGTCGGAGATCGCCTGTACGACATCGGCACCGTCGCCAGCACCCGGGCCTTCATCGGCGCAGCCTCCGGGACGTCGGTCGAGGGCATCCAACCGGGCTATTACCAGGTCCGTCAGGAGATGAGCGCCGCGTCGGCGGTCGAGGCCCTGTCCGACCCCCGCAGCAGGGTCGGCTACATGGACGTCAACCCCGGTGGGCGGCTGCTCGACACGGTCGTGGTCGGCGGCGGCACCGAGAAGGGCATCTTCACCCTCATCGCCGACGCAACCTGCCTGCGGGACCTCGACCAGCCGGACGCCCCACCGATGTGCCGGCTTCCACAGGAGATCGTCGACGCCGCCGTCCAGGCCGACCCCGCCGAACTCGGGGTGCCCGACTGGGCCATCAACGAGGTCCGCGGCGCCCCGGACCCGGTGCGACGGCTCGAGGGGCTGATCGCACCCGGCGTCCACAACATCAACCCGCAGGCGGAGCCCGTGGAGATCCTGCGCCAGCTGATCGACTCGTCGACCGAGGCCTACGACGCCACCGGCCTCGTCCCCTCCGCCGAGAGGATCGGGTTGACCCCCTACCAGGTGGTCACGGCGGCGTCCCTGGTGGAGAAGGAGGGAACCCTCGAGGACTTCGACAAGATCGCCCGGGTGATCCTCAACCGGCTCGACGAACCGATGCGACTGCAGTTCGACTCGACGGTCAACTACGCCCTCGCCGACCAGGAGATCGCGACGACCGACGCCGATCGGGCCGCGGTCACGCCGTGGAACACCTACGCCATGGACGGGTTGCCCTACGGTCCGATCGGGTCTCCCGGCCTCGACGCGCTCCGGGCGATGGAGAACCCCGCGGAAGGCCAGTGGAAATACTTCGTCACGGTCGACATGCAGGGGACCACCCGATTCGCCGACGAGTACCCGGAGCACGAGCGCTACCAGAGCGAGGCGATCGCGAACGGGGTCCTGTCCAGTGGGCGATAGCGCCGCGGACCGCTCGCCCCGGTCGGCCGCCGTGCTGGGCCACCCGGTCGACCACTCACTCTCCCCGGTCCTGCACGGGGCCGCGTACCGGGCGCTCGGCCTCGACGGGTGGACCTACGAGCGGATCGACTGCACCGAGGGACAGCTGCCCGCCGTGGTCGACTCGTCCCCCGACCACCGTGTGGGCTACTCGGTGACGATGCCGAACAAGTTCGCCGCCCTCGGGTACGCGACCGAGGTCAGCGACCGTGCCCGGATCGTCGGCAGCGCCAACACCCTCGTCCGGCGGGAGACCGGCTGGTTCGCCGACTGCACCGACGTCGACGGGGTGACCGGAGCCCTCGCCGGGTTCGACGGACTACCCGCCGAACCGACGGCGGTCGTCCTGGGCGTCGGCGGGACCGCCCGCCCGGTGTTGGCCGGACTCGCGGCGGCCGGAGCGACCCGCGTGGTGTTGGCCTCCCGCCGCGACAACGCCGGGCCCGCCGCCGACTGCGGCAGAGCGCTCGGTCTGGAGATCCATACCGTGCTGCTGTCCGATGCGACCCTGCCGGACGAGGTGTCGCGGTCGGACGTCCTCGTCAACACCGTTCCCGAACCGGGGGTCGGTGCGCTCACCCACCTGGTGACGGGCGCCAACCGCCTCTTCGACGTCCTGTACGACCCCTGGCCCACCGCGGCCGCCTCCGCCGCGCTGTCCGCCGGGATCCCCGTGGTCGGCGGCGACGTCATGCTCCTGAACCAGGCCTTCGGCCAGGTGGAACTGTTCACCGGGCGACCCGCACCCTGCCAGGCCATGGCCGCGGCGCTCACGGACGCGCTCGGTCGCTGAGCGCGGCGGCGCCCCCGCCGCGCGGTGCCCGATCCGAGCGTAGCCCGGTGCCCTATCCGACCGTCGCCGCCTCATCCGAGCGACGGGGCGCGACGACCTCGTAGTCGGAGGTGTCCACGGCACGGGTCCGGCGCTGGTACTCGTGGACCAGTCCGGGCCAGTTGGTGGTGACCCTGCCCGAGCCGGCCCGGTACCAGGAGTCGCATCCGCTCCAGACGGAGTCGTCGAGGCGCCGCAGGATCTCGGCGTCGTAGGCGTCGTCGACCTCCCCGCGGACCTCGAGGGCCGCCGGCCGATCCGCACCGGCCAGTCGCTCGACGATCTGGCGGATGTAGCGGGCCTGCTGCTCCATCATCAGGATGATCGAGCTGCTCCCGAGGTTGGTGTTGGGGCCGTAGACGAGGAACATGTTGGGAAAACCCTGCACAGCCATCCCGAGGTAGGCGCGGGCGCCCTCACGCCACTGCTCGTGCAGGTCCCGTCCCCCTCGCCCACGCACGGTCATGGGTGCCAGGAACTCGGTGGCCTTGAAACCGGTGCCGTAGATGATGACGTCGGCGGGGTGCAGCTGTCCGTCCACGGTGACGATCCCGTCGGGGACGACCTCGGCGACGCCGTCGGTCACCACGTCGACGTCCGGCCGGGCGAGCGCGGGGTACCACCCGTTGCTGAACAGCATCCGCTTACACCCGATCGGCTCGGTCGGGGTGAGTGCGGCTCGCAGCTCGGGATCACGGACGGTCAGCTTGAGATTGGCTCTGGCCAGACCGCTCAGGATCCGGGCCAGTGGCCGCGCGGAGGTCAGGGCCAGGCCGATCGCCTCGGTGGTCTCCCAGATGACCCCGCGCATAGCGGGGATGAGGCCGGGAACCCGCGCGAAGGCGGCGCGGTGCGCGTCGGTGTAGGCCCGGTCCGGCTTGGGCACCACCCATGGCGCGGAGCGCTGGTAGACCGTCACATGGGAGGCGACCTCGCGGACGCGGGGGACGAACTGGATCGCCGAGGCCCCGGTCCCCAGGACCGCGATCCGCTTGCCGGTGAGGTCGACGTCGTGACGCCACCGAGCGGAGTGGAACGACGGGCCCGCGAACGTCTCCAGCCCCGGGATGTCCGGGTAGGCCGGTCGGGACAGCTGGCCGACGGCCGGAACCAGGACGTCGGCCTCGAAGCTCTCGCCGGCGTCGGTGAGCACCGTCCACGTGGCGGTGTCCTCGTCGAAGGTCGCCGAGGTCACCTCGGTCCCCGTGCGCACCTTGTCGCGGAGGCCGAACCGGTCCGCGGTCTCGCGGATGTAGGACAGGATGTCGGGTTGCTCGGCGTAGCGGCGGCCCCAGTCCGTCTTGCGGTGGAACGAGTACGAGTAGAGGTTCGACGGCACGTCACACGCCGCTCCCGGGTAGGTGTTGTCTCTCCACACCCCGCCCACGTCGTCGGCCTTCTCGAGGATCGTCACGTCGGCGAGGTCGCCACGGGTCAGTTCGTAGGCGACGCCCAGGCCGCCGAATCCCGCGCCGATGATGAGGGCGCGGGGGCGCCGTCGCGTGGTGTCCGCAGGGGAGGGGGAAGGAGTCATGGTGAGACGGTATGACGCCGGCCCGGCGTGGCCACAGACTTTCCCGGACGGATAATCCATAATTCCGGCCATGAACTCCTGGGAGGATCCCGCCGTCCCGCACTGGGACTTTCCTCGATCGGCCACCGGTATCGGTGTACTGGTCGAGGCCGGCGACGCACTCGGCATCGAGGCGGGGACGATCCTGCGCGGGGTCGGACTGGGTCCCGCCGACCTGTCGAATGCGGACCTGTTGGTGGCACCGGAGAGCGAGCTGGCCGCGATCCGCAACCTCCGGACGGCCGCGGGGCACCGTCCCGCGCTCGCCGCCGAGGTCGGGTCCGCCTATCGCTTGACGACCTTCGGGATCCTCGGATACGCCCTGCTGTCCAGTCCCACGCTCCGCGACGTGATCTCCATGACCCTGCGATTCATCGACCTGAGCTACATCTTCAGCACGATCGCGGTGGAGTCGACCGGGGACCGGATCGAGGTCCGCCTGGGGGGCGGGACACTTCCCGGGGACCTCCGCGAGTTCCTGGTGGACCGGGATCTCTTCGCGATCCACTCCGTTCTCGGAGACCTGGTCCCCGGCGGCCTGCCCTTCACCGAGGTCGTCTTCGGCGGCGGCCGATCCGCGCCCACCCTCGCGGCCTACGGTGAGCGACTGGGACCGGTGGCGTCGTCGTCCGAAGGCGAGGTCGGGGCCACGGCGGTCTTCGACGCCGCCCACCTCGACCGTCCGCTCCCACAGGGCAGTACCGCCACGGTGGCGGTGGCAGAGACGCTCTGCAGGGACCTCGCCGCCACCCGACGGACCCGCGGGCCGGTGAGCAGCCGGGCCCGCGTCGCCATCACCGGACGTCTCTCCCAGGGGGCACCCATGCCGTCGGTGGCCGCCGAGCTGGGGGTGAGTCCACGCACGTTGCGAAGGCGTCTGGCGGAGGAGGGCACCTCCTACCAGCGCCTGCTGGACGACGTCCGGGTCGAGCTGGCACACCGCATGCTGGCTACCGGTCTGCTGTCCGTCGAGGACGTCGCCATCCGGCTGGGATACGCCGAGGCGTCGAGCTTCATCCATGCGTTCCGGCGACTCACCGGTACCACCCCGCACCGGGCCTCGGTAGCCTCGCGCACCCGGACGCCGGCGGCACGGCGGGCCTGATGTGCCGGGTGGAACCCGGACGTGGGATGATCGGCGACGTGCTGAAGTGGACCACCGCCGGAGAATCGCATGGCCAGGCCCTGGTGACGATCGTCGAGGGCGTCATCGCGGGCGTCGAGGTGACGAGCGACCAGATCGCGTCGCAACTCGCCCGTCGCCGCCTGGGCTACGGCCGCGGTGCCCGGATGAAGTTCGAGGCCGACGCGGTCAGGGTGCTCGCCGGCGTCCGCCACGGTCGCACCATGGGCTCGCCCATCGCGATCGAGGTCGGGAACACCGAGTGGCCCAAGTGGGACACGATCATGTCAGCGGATCCCATCGACCCCGATGCGATCGAGGACAAGGCCCGCGCGGCCACCCTCACCAGACCTCGCCCGGGCCACGCCGACTTCGCCGGGATGCTGAAGTACGACTTCGACGACGCCCGCATGGTTCTCGAACGCGCCAGCGCACGCGAGACCGCGGCCAGGGTCGCGGCGGGGACGGTCGCGCGGGCGGTGCTGCGCGAGGTCCTGGGCGTCGAGGTGCTCTCCCACGTGATCTCCATAGGCGCCTCCGAGCCCTACGTCGGGCCGGAGCCCGCGTTCGCCGACCTGCCCGCCATCGACGCCAGCCCCGTGCGTGCCTTCGACACCGCGAGCGGGGAGTCCATGATCGCCGAGATCGAGGCCGCCAAGAGGGCCGGGGACACGCTCGGGGGCGTCGTCGAGGTGGTCGTCCACGGGCTGCCCATCGGACTCGGCTCGCACGTGTCCGGCGAGGAGCGCCTCGACGCCCAACTGGCGGGAGCGCTCATGGGGATCCAGGCGATCAAGGGGGTCGAGGTCGGCGACGGTTTCGAGACCGCGCGTCGCCGGGGCAGCGTCGCGCACGACGAGATGGTGCGGGGCGACGACGGCGTGGGACGCCGGACCAACCGCGCGGGTGGACTCGAGGGCGGGATGACCAACGGGCAGGCCCTCCGGGTCCGCGCCGCCATGAAACCCATCTCCACGGTGCCGCGCGCGCTGAGCACCGTCGACATGGCGGACGGGTCCGGCGCCACCGCCATCCACCAGCGCTCCGATGTCTGCGCGGTCCCCGCTGCCGGGGTGGTCGCCGAATCCATGGTCGCGCTGGTCCTCGCGCGCTCCGTCCTGACGAAGTTCGGCGGGGACTCGGTGTCGGAGACCCGGCGCAACGCGCAGGGGTACCTCGACGCCGTGGCGGCGAGACTGGACTGGGACTCGGATCCGGCATGAACCACCCGGCACGGCCGGTCGCCGTCCTGGTGGGTCCGCCGGGTGCCGGCAAGACGACCATCGGGCGCAAGCTGGCCCGCAGGCTCGACGTGCCGTTCCGTGACGCCGACCAGATGATCGAGGAAGCCGAGGGGCGGTCGATACCCGAGATCTTCGCGGACGCAGGTGAGCCCGCGTTCCGCGCGATCGAGGAGAGGGTCGTGGCCGAGGCGCTGGAGACCTTCAGCGGGGTCCTCTCGCTGGGGGGCGGCGCCGTGCTGTCGGCGACCACCCGCGCCCGGCTCCGCGGCCACCGCGTGATCCATCTGACGATCGGGGTGGCCGAGGGGGTGCGCAGGTCCCGGGGTGCCGGTCGTCCACTCCTCGCCGGGGGCGACGTCACAGCCCGCTACCAGGCGTTGTTGACCGAGCGGGCGCCGCTCTACCGGGAGGTCGCGTGGTCGACCGTCAGTACCGAGCGCAGGAGTTCGGGCAAGGTGGTGACGGAGATCGTCGACAGACTCGAGTCCGGTGACCCGCACGCGCGCAGCACGGCGGACCGATCGTGAGTCCGGCGAGAAGTGAGATCAGTCGAACGATGAGCGGGAGCCCTTCATGAACCGAGACGGAGACACCACCGAGCCCGTGGTGGTGGATGTGCGGTCCGCCGCCCCCTATCCGGTGGTGATCGGCCGCGGACTGTTACCGGAGATCCTCGAGGCGTGCTCGGAGTCGCGCAACCTGGCGATATTCCACCAGCCGCCGTTGACGCAGACCGCCGAGCTGCTGCGGGAGCAACTCGCCGCCGCCGGGGTCAACGCGCACCGCGTCGAGATCCCCGACGCGGAGGCCGGCAAGGACCTCGCCGTCGCGGGCTACTGCTGGGACGTGCTCGGCAAGATCGGGCTGGGCCGCAAGGACACCGTGGTGAGCCTGGGCGGCGGGGCGGCGACGGACCTCGCCGGATTCGTGGCCGCCACCTGGATGCGCGGGGTGCGCGTGGTCCACATACCCACCACACTGCTCGCCATGGTGGACGCCGCCGTGGGGGGCAAGACCGGGATCAACACCGACGCCGGCAAGAACCTGGTGGGGTGCTTCCACGAACCGGCCGCCGTCTTCGTCGACACCGCGACCCTCGAATCGGTTCCGCGCAACGAACTGATCTCGGGCATGGCCGAGGTGGTCAAGTGCGGTTTCATCGCCGACCCGGGGATCCTCGATCTCATCGAGGCGGACCCGCAGGCCGCGCTCGATCCGACCGGGGAGACGATCGTCGAACTCATCCGGCGCAGTGTCCAGGTCAAGGCCGACGTGGTGGGCCGCGACCTCAAGGAGTCCGGCCCCCGGGAGAACCTCAACTACGGTCACACGCTCGGGCACGCCGTCGAGCGCCGTGAGCAGTACCGCTGGCGGCACGGGGCCGCCGTGAGCGTGGGGATGTGCTTCGTGGCGGAGCTGGCCCGGCTGGCGGGGCGTCTGGACGACGCGACGGCGGACCGACACGCGTCGATCCTGTCCTCACTCGGGCTGCCCACCGGGTACCACGATGACGCGTTCCCCCGGCTGCTCGAGCTGATGGCGGGGGACAAGAAGAACCACTCCGGATTCCTCCGGTTGGTGGTCCTCGACGGACTGGCCCGTCCGGCACGGATGGAGGCCCCCGACCCGTCCCTGATGACCGCGGCCTACGCCGCGATCTCGGAGGGCAACAAGCCCAGCGGCGGCGGGGTGCTGCTGTGAGTGACCGGTTGGCGGCCCGTCGGCGCGCGGTCGCCTCCGCGACCGCCGAGGCGGGAGCCACCGCGCTCCTGGTGACCGACCCCAGGAACATCGCGTATCTGACCGGGTTCCGCGGGTCCGGGGGAGCCGTTCTGGTGGAGGACGACGGCGAGGCCGTCCTGTGCACGGATTCCCGGTACGAACTCCAGGTCGTCGAGCAGGCCCCGGATGTCGGGCACGTGATCTCGCGGGAGTACGTCGCGGGGGTTCTCGGACGTCGTCGCGGACCCGCCGACGCTCCGCTGGCGGTCGAGGCGGACGCCGTGACCCTGTCCGCGGCGACCGCGCTTCGGCGGGTGCTCGCCGAGCTCGGGGCCGCGGACGCGCCGCTCGTCGAGACCAGTGGAGTGGTGGAGTCTGTGAGGCGGGCCAAGGACAGCGACGAGATCGGACTCATCGAGCGTGCCTGCCGGGTCGTCGACGACGCCTGGACCCATGTGTTGGCCCACGGCGTGCTCGCCACGGGCCGCAGCGAGCGTGAGGTCGCAGCGGACCTCGAACACGCCATGCGGCGGGCCGGTTCGGACGGCGTCGCGTTCGAGACCATCGTCGCCTCGGGCCCCAACGGGGCGTTCCCTCACCACGTCCCGGGGGACAGGCTGCTCGCCCCTGGCGATCTCGTGGTGGTCGACTTCGGCGCGACGGTCTCGGGCTACGCCTCGGACTGCACCCGCACGGTGGCGTTCGCGGGCGCCGCGGACCGGCTGCTCGACGCCTACGAGGTGGTCAGCCGGGCGCATCGCGCCGGTGTGTCCGCGGTCCGGGAAGGACTGGCCTGTGGGGAGCTCGACGGCGTGAGCCGGGGCATCATCTCCGACGCGGGGTTCGGCGAGCACTTCGGCCATTCGCTGGGTCACGGTGTGGGACTGGACGTCCACGAAGCGCCCGCGGTCTCCACCAGGTCCGCGAGTACACTGTCCGACGGCGATGTGATCACCATCGAGCCGGGGATCTACCTCCCCGGGCTCGGCGGGATCCGAATCGAGGACACCGTGGCCGTCACCGGCGGGAGCGGTAGATCCCTGACCACCACGTCGACGGCGCTGACCGTGCTCTGAGCCGCCGTCCCACAGAACATTCGCGCGGCGCCCGTCCACGGCCGCCCGCCGACGACTCGCGAAGGAGAACCGACCATGGCGTCCACCGCCGATTTCAAGAACGGCCTCGTCCTCAAGGAGGAGGGAAACCTGTGGCAGATCCAGGAGTTCCAGCACGTCAAGCCGGGTAAGGGTCCCGCCTTCGTCCGCACGAAGATCAAGAACGTCGTCTCCGGCAAGATCGTCGACAAGACCTACAACGCCGGGGTCAAGGTGGAGACCGCGACGGTGGACCGCCGCGACATGACCTTCCTGTACCGCGACGGGGAGGACTACGTCCTCATGGACGAGAAGGACTTCGAGCAGATCAACGTCTCTCCTGCCGTGATGGGGGACGGTGCCCGCTTCCTCCTCGAGAACACCAGCGTCCAGGTCTCGATGCACGAGGGCGTGGCGCTCTTCGCCGAGATGCCCGTCGCGGTGGATCTGGTCGTCCAGCACACCGATCCGGGACTCCAGGGGGACCGGTCGACCGGTGGCACCAAGCCCGCCACACTCGAGACCGGTGCCGAGGTCCACGTCCCGCTGTTCATCAACACGGGCGACAAGCTCCGCATCGACACCCGTGACGGACGGTACCTCAGCCGGGTGAACGACTGACCATGGCGGACGAGGCAGATCACCGGCGCCGGGGTTCGAGGTTCCGGGCCCGCAAGCGAGCGGTGGCCCTGCTGTTCGAGGCGGAACTCCGCGACGCCGATGTGGTGGCGCTCGCGGAGGAGCGCCGCCGGATGGGCGAGGAGTCGCAGGAGTTCCACGACGTCGCGACGTACACCATGGACATCGTCACGGGCGTGGCTCAGCGGTTGGACCGTCTCGACTCGATGATCTCCGAGCACCTGCGTGAGTGGACCCTCGAGCGCCTGCCGGCCGTGGACCGGGCGGTGCTGCGGGCGGGAGCGTGGGAGCTGCTGTTCGGGACCGAGGACGTGGAGGCGGCGATCGTGATCGACCAGTCCGTGCTGTTGATCTCGGATCTGTCGGCCGAGAAGTCGGTGCCCTACGTCAACGCGGTCCTCGACCGCATCGCCGGTCTCGCCGAGCACATCCGGGCCGCCGAACGCGCGGTGTCCTCGCTCGATCCGGCGCCGACCGCCGACGTGTCGGAGCCCACCCCTGACCCGCGGGGGTCGGGGGCCGGCGACTGATAGAGTTCGACCCGAAAGCTATCCCTTTAACGAGCCGTCCAGAGAGGCGGACAAGGAGGTGGTGATCGGTGAGCACTGACGGTCCGGAGTCGACCCCGGTTTCACTCTTCACGTCTGACGACGTCGCCAGGACGGTATCCCGACTGGCGCACCAGATCATCGAACGCACCGCCGCGGACTCCCCGGAGTCGGGTCCCGTGGTCCTGCTCGGCATCCCGACCCGTGGCGTTCCCCTCGCGCACCGCCTGGCCGAGCGCATCCGCGAGTTCAGCGGAGCCTCGGTGCACGCGGGCTCGCTGGACGTCACCCTCTACCGGGACGACCTCGCCGGGGGGCCGCACCGCCCCATGGGCCCCACCTCGGTCCCGCCGGACGGGGTCGACGGGGCGACCGTGATCCTGGTCGACGACGTCCTGTTCTCCGGCCGCACCATCCGGGCGGCGTTCGACGCGCTCCGTGACCTCGGCAGGCCCGCGCGCGTCCAGCTCGCCGTCCTGGTCGACCGCGGGCACCGCGAGCTCCCGATCCGTGCCGATTACGTGGGCAAGAACGTCCCCACCTCGCGCGAGGAGGGCGTCTCCGTCCGGCTCATGGAGACGGACGGTGTCGACACGGTGGTCCTGCGGCGGCCGACTCCGGAGGACACCCTGTGAAACATCTCCTCTCCGCTGCCGATCTCGACCGCGACGCGGCGTTGTCGATCCTGGACGAGGCGGGCCGTCTCAAGGAGGCGCTCCTCGGCCGGGAGGTGCGCAAGCTCCCGACCCTCCGGGGCAAGACCGTGCTGACCGTCTTCTACGAGAACTCCACGCGGACCCGGGTGTCCTTCGAGACCGCCGGAAAATGGATGAGTGCCGACGTGATCAACGTCTCCGCGAGCGCCTCCTCGGTGCAGAAGGGCGAGTCCCTCCGTGACACCGCCATGACGCTGACCGCCGTCGGGGCGGACGCGCTCATCGTCCGCCATCCGGCCTCGGGCTCCGCCCTCCAGATCGCCGGCTGGGTGGCCCCCGGCGGGGCCGGCCCCTCGGTGATCAACGCCGGGGACGGGATGCACGAACACCCGACCCAGGCACTGCTCGACGCGATGACCATCCGGGAACGTCTGGGAGGGATCGAGGGCCGCCGCGTGGTGATCGTCGGCGACATCCTGCACTCCCGGGTCGCCCGGTCGAACGCCCTGCTGTTGTCGACCCTCGGCGCCGAGGTGGTCCTGGTCGCCCCGCCCACCCTGCTCCCGGTGGGCGTCGGACAATGGCCGGTCAGGGTGTCCACCGACCTCGACGCCGAACTGCCCGGCGCGGACGCGGTGATGATGCTGCGCGTGCAGGCCGAGCGGATGAACGGTGGTTTCTTCCCGTCCGCCCGCGAGTACGCGGTGCGCTACGGCCTGGGACCCGCCCGTACCTCCCGGCTGCCCGAGAACGCGGTCGTCCTGCACCCCGGACCCATGGTCCGGGGAATGGAGATCGGGTTCGACACGGCCGACGCCCCGTCGTCAGCAATTCTCCAGCAGGTCACCAACGGCGTCCACGTGCGCATGTCGGTCCTGCTCCACACCCTCGTCGGAACGGAAGGAAACCCCGAGTGAGTGCCCTCGAACCCCCGACCCTGCTACTGCGCCGGGTCCGGCCCTACGGGGAGGGCGACCCCGTCGACGTGCTCGTCAGGGACGGGCTGGTCGCCGCGATCGGGCCCGACGCCGGCGCCGACCTTCCCGGTGAGGCGGAGATCCACGACCTGGGCGGCGCCGTCCTACTGCCCGGGTTCGTCGACCTGCACACCCACCTCCGGGAGCCCGGCCGCGAGGACACCGAGACCGTGGCCAGCGGTTCGGCAGCCGCGGCGCGGGGCGGCTACACCGCGGTGTTCGCCATGGCCAACACGCAGCCGCCCCAGGACAACCAGACCGTGACCGACTCCGTATGGCGGATCGGCCGGTCCGTGGGGTTGTGCGACATCCACCCGGTGGGAGCGGTCACCGTCGGCCTCAAGGGGGAGCAGCTCACCGAGATGGGCCAGATGGCCTCTGGCGAGGCCGGGGTCCGGATCTTCTCCGACGACGGCATGTGCGTCTACGACCCACTGGTGATGCGCCGCGCCCTCGAGTACTCGGCGGGCCTCGGCGTGCTGATCGCCCAGCACGCGGAGGAGCCACGCCTGACCAAGGGTGCGGTGGCACACGAGGGGCCCACGGCCGCCCGCCTCGGACTGACCGGCTGGCCGCGCTCGGCGGAGGAGTCGATCGTCGCGCGCGACGCGATCCTGGCCCGGGACGCCGGCGCGCGCGTCCACATCTGCCACGCCTCCACCACGGGGACGGTCGAGCTGCTCAAGTGGGCGAAGGCGCAGGGGATCTCGATCACCGCGGAGGTCACCCCCCACCACCTGCTGCTCGACGACACCAGGCTCGAGACCTACGACGGGGTCTACCGGGTCAACCCGCCTCTGCGCGAGGCCCACGACACCCTCGCGCTGCGTGACGCGCTCGTGTCCGGGGTGATCGACTGCGTCGCCACGGACCACGCCCCCCATGCCGCCCAGGAGAAGTGCTGTGAGTTCGCGGCCGCCCGCCCGGGCATGCTCGGGTTGGAGACGGCGTTGCCCATCGTGGCGGCCCTGCTGGTCGATTCGGGGGAGATGACCTGGCGCGATCTGGCCCGCGTGATGAGCACGCGGCCCGCCGAGATCGCCGGTCTCACCGACCAGGGGCGTCCGATCGCGGTCGGGGAGCCCGCTAACCTCGCCGCCGTCGATCCCGACTCCCCGTGGACCGTCGTGGGGGAGGAACTCGCAAGTCTGTCCGCCAACACCCCCTACGAGGGGATGACGTTCGCCGCCCGGGTCGTGGGCACCGTATACCGGGGCCGCATGACCCACCGCGACGGAGAGGTACTCGCATGACACAGGACATCTGGACCCTGATCGTCGTCATCCTGGTCTTTCTGGGCATACTCGCGTTGATGATCCGGGGGTGGCGCAACCGGACGCGGGCCCAGGCAGGTCTGTTCGACTCCCTGCCCGAGGTGCCCGCCGAGACCGGCGAGGTTGTCCTGGGCCCGCTGACCGGCGTGTACATCGGGAGCACCGTCGCGGGGGACTGGCAGGCACGCATCGCCCGCGCGCCACTCGGGCACCGTTCGGCCGGAACCCTCACCGCGTTCACCGGAGGGCTGCGGCTCGACCTCGCCGACGCCACCGTCTGGATCCCCCGCTCCGACCTCCAGACCGTGCGACGCGCCTCGGCCCTCGCCAACAAGACCGTGCCGGGCGGCGGGATCCTCGTCGCCCGATGGCAGGTCGACGGCCCGGACGGCATCACTGAGATCGACTCCGGCTTCCGGGCCGACGACAAGGACACGTACCCCCGTTGGGAGGCGCTGCGCGGAGACGCCGCACCGACCACCCGGCCGGACACCCCCAGCTCCACCACCGAGGAGAACAAGTGACACCGCACCACGGAACCACCGTCGCACCGGGGGGTCGCCACCCCGCCGCGCTCGTCCTCGAAGACGGCCGCATCCACCGCGGGACATCGTTCGGCGCGACCGGGACGACGCTCGGCGAGGCCGTGTTCACGACCGGGATGTCCGGTTACCAGGAGACCATGACCGACCCGTCCTATCACCGGCAGATCGTCGTCAGCACCGCTCCCCAGATCGGCAACACCGGGTGGAACGACGAGGACGGCGAGTCGCTCCTGGACGGAAGGAACGGCGGCGGTCGGATCTGGGTGGCGGGCCTCGTCATCCGTGACCTCTCACGGCGGGCGTCCAACCACCGGTCCGAGCGCACGCTCGAGGACGAGATGCTCGCCCAGGGAATCGTGGGGATCGCCGACGTGGACACCCGGGCGGTCGTCCGCCACATCCGGGAGCTCGGGGCCATGAAGGCCGGCATCTTCTCCGGTGACGCCGTGGTGGACGACGAGACGATGCTCGCGACCGTGCGCGATCAGGAGCCCATGGCCGGGGCCTCCCTCGCCGGGGAGGTCTCGACGGACACGCCCTACGTCGTCGAACCCGAGGGCGACGTGCGCCACTCGGTGGCCGCGCTCGACCTGGGCATCAAGACCAACACCCCCCGCATGCTCACCGCACGCGGCGTGCGGGTCCACGTCCTGCCCTCCGACTCGACCCTGCAGGACGTCCTCGATCTCGACGTCGACGGGGTCTTCCTGTCCAACGGACCCGGGGACCCCGCCACCGCCGACGCGGCGGTCCACCTGACCAAGGAGGTCCTGAGCCAGGGGATCCCGTTCTTCGGGATCTGCTTCGGCAACCAGATCCTGGGCAGAGCGCTCGGACTCGACACCTACAAGATGAGGTTCGGCCACCGCGGCATCAACATCCCGGTGGTGGAGAAGGCCACGGGGACGGTCGCCATCACGTCCCAGAACCACGGGTTCGCCCTGCGTGCGCCGGAGAGCGAGACCTGGGAGACACCCTGGGGCACCGCCACCGTCACGCACGTCTGCGCGAACGACGGGTCCGTCGAGGGCGTCGCCCTCACCGACGGCTCGGCATTCTCCGTCCAGTACCACCCGGAGGCCGCGGCAGGTCCCCGTGACGCCGCCGATCTCTTCGACCGCTTCGTCAGCCTGCTCGACTCAGCGTCCGGCGACGCCGCCGACGGTTCCGCAGACTCCAGAAAGGGCTCGAACTGATGCCCCGCCGCACAGACATCAACCACGTCCTCGTCATCGGTTCCGGACCGATCGTCATCGGCCAGGCGTGTGAGTTCGACTACTCCGGCACGCAGGCGTGCCGGGTGCTCCGTGCCGAGGGCCTGCGGGTCACGCTCGTCAACTCCAACCCGGCGACGATCATGACCGACCCCGAGTTCGCGGACAGCACCTACATCGAGCCGATCACGCCCGAGTACATCGACAAGATCTTCACCAAGGAAGCGGCCGACGGGCACCCCGTCGACGCGGTGTTGGCGACCCTCGGGGGTCAGACCGCCCTCAACGCCGCCATGCAGCTCGATGCCCAGGGGATCCTCGCCAAGCACGGCGTGGAACTGATCGGGGCCGACATCCCCGCCATCAACCGGGGCGAGGACCGGCAGACCTTCAAGGACATCGTCGCGAGTGTGGGGGGTGACTCCGCGCGCAGCGCCGTGTGCCACACCATGGAGGAGGTGCACGCGACCGTCGCCGAACTCGGTCTGCCCGTCGTGGTCCGGCCGTCGTTCACCATGGGCGGGCTCGGCTCCGGCCTGGCCTACACCACCGAGGACCTCGAGCGGATCGCCGGCGGCGGTCTGTCCGCCTCGCCCACCGCGAACGTCCTCATCGAGGAGTCGATCCTCGGGTGGAAGGAGTTCGAGCTCGAGCTCA
Organism: Dietzia sp. UCD-THP; assembly: GCF_000349585.1. Classification (NCBI taxonomy): domain Bacteria; kingdom Bacillati; phylum Actinomycetota; class Actinomycetes; order Mycobacteriales; family Dietziaceae; genus Dietzia; species Dietzia sp. UCD-THP. The sequence goes on along the minus strand of NZ_KB714650.1, from coordinate 142,026 downwards.
TGCGGGACAACAAGGACAACGTCGTGGTGGTGTGCTCCATCGAGAACCTCGACGCCCTCGGGGTCCACACCGGCGACTCGGTCACCGTCGCGCCGTCCATGACGTTGACCGACCGCGAATACCAGGACATGCGCGACATCGGGATCGCGATCCTCCGCGCCGTCGGCGTCGACACCGGGGGATGCAACATCCAGTTCGCCATCAACCCGGTGGACGGCCGGCTCGTGGTGATCGAGATGAACCCGCGCGTCTCCCGGTCCTCGGCCCTGGCGTCCAAGGCCACCGGGTTCCCCATCGCCAAGATCGCCGCCCGCCTCGCCATCGGGTACTCGCTCGACGAGATCACCAACGACATCACCGGTGAGACCCCCGCGTGCTTCGAACCGACCCTGGACTACGTGGTGGTCAAGGCACCGCGGTTCGCCTTCGAGAAGTTCCCCGGCGCGGACGACACCCTCACGACCACCATGAAGTCGGTGGGCGAGGCGATGAGCCTGGGCCGTAACTTCCGCGAGGCGCTCGGCAAGGTGATGCGGTCCCTGGAGACCAAGGCCGCCGGCTTCTGGACGCTGCCCGACGAGACGATCGCGCCCGGTCGGTCGACCGACGTCGACGCCGTCCTCGCCGATCTCGTGCGCCCGACCGAGGGCCGGATCTACGACGTCGAGCTCGCGCTGCGGCTCGGCGCGACCGTCGACCAGGTCCACGAGGCATCGGGGCTCGACCCGTGGTTCCTCGAGGAGATCTCCGCGCTGGTCGAGCTCCGACAGGAGATCGTCGACGCGCCAGTGGTCGACGCCGCGCTCCTGCGGCGCGCGAAGCACAACGGACTGTCCGACGCCCAGATCGCGGCCCTGCGGCCGGAGTTCGCCGGCCCCGAGGGCGTGCGGCGCCTGCGTCACCGCCTCGAGGTCCGGCCCGTCTACAAGACGGTCGACACCTGCGCCGCGGAGTTCGAGGCCAAGACCCCGTACCACTACTCGACCTACGAACTCGACCCCGCTGCCGAGTCCGAGGTCGCGGCCCAGACCGAGCGCGAGAAGGTCATCATCCTGGGCTCGGGACCCAACCGGATCGGCCAGGGCATCGAGTTCGACTACTCGTGCGTGCACGCCGCGCTCACGTTGTCCGAGGCCGGGTACGAGACCGTCATGGTCAACTGCAACCCGGAGACCGTCTCGACCGACTACGACACCGCCGACCGTCTGTACTTCGAGCCGCTGACGTTCGAGGACGTCATGGAGGTCTACCACGCCGAGTCCGAGTCGGGCACCGTCGCCGGTGTCCTGGTCCAACTCGGTGGCCAGACCCCGCTGGGCCTGGCGGCGCAGCTCGAGGAGGCCGGCGTTCCCATCGTGGGCACCAGCCCGTCGGCGATCGACCTGGCGGAGGACCGGCGAGAGTTCGGCGAGGTCCTCGTCAGGGCCGGTCTGCCCGCACCCGCGTTCGGGACCGCCATCAACGCCACGGAGGCCACGGAGATCGCGGCCCGCATCGGGTACCCCGTCCTCGTCCGCCCCTCGTACGTCCTGGGTGGACGCGGGATGGAGATCGTCTACGACGAGGACTCGCTGCGGTCGTACATCGATCGCGCCACCGAGATCAGCCCGGATCGTCCCGTCCTGGTCGACCGCTTCCTCGACGACGCGGTCGAGATCGACGTCGACGTGCTGTGCGACGGCACCGAGGTCTACCTGGGTGGCGTCATGGAACACATCGAGGAGGCCGGCATCCACTCCGGCGACTCCGCCTGCGCGCTCCCGCCCATCACCCTGGGGCAGGACGACATCGATCGCGTGCGCCGTTCCAGCGAGGCGCTGGCGCATGGGATCGGCGTCAAGGGACTGCTCAACGTGCAGTACGCGATCAAAGACGACGTCCTGTACGTCCTGGAGGCCAACCCCAGGGCCAGTCGTACGGTGCCGTTCGTCTCCAAGGCGACCGGCGTGCACCTCGCCAAGGCGTGCGCACGGATCATGATGGGTGAGACCATCGCCGAGCTCAAGGCCGAGGGACTGCTGCCGTCGGACCGGGACGGCGGATCGCTCCCGGCGGACGCGCCCGTCGCGGTCAAGGAAGCGGTCCTCCCGTTCAACCGCTTCCGCACACCTGAGGGCAACCCCGTGGAGTCACTGCTGAGCCCGGAGATGAAGTCGACCGGGGAGGTCATGGGCATCGGTCCCGACTTCGCCGTCGCCTTTGCCAAGGGCCAGCTCGCGGCCGAGGGGGTGCTTCCGACGTCCGGGACCGTGTTCGTCTCCGTCGCGAACAGGGACAAGCGCTCCATGGTGTTCCCGGCGCAACGACTGGCCGCGCTCGGGTTCACCGTCCTGGCCACCGAGGGCACCGCGCTCATGCTCCGGCGGTACGGGATCGCCTGCGAGACCGTCGCGAAACTCACCGAGGCCGGGGGTGGGCCGGTCGACGACAAGGGTGACCCGGTCCGGACGATCGTCGACAGGATCAACGCGGACGAGGTCGACCTGATCCTCAACATCGCCTCCTCCACCGGGGGCACCCGGGCCGATGGACACGAGATCCGTTCGGCCGCCATCACCCGGCGGGTCCCGTGTGTCACCACCGTCCAGGGCGCGACCGCGGCGGTCCACGGTATCGAGGCCGTCCGGCGCGGGGACGTCACCGTCAGCCCCCTGCAGGAGCTGCACAGCGGGTTCGCCGCCCGATGACCGACGGGACGTCCCGGGTCTCCTTCGGGGCGCGGCTCCACGGTGCGGTGCGTGCCCGGGGTAACCTCTGCGTGGGCATCGACCCGCACCCGGCGCTCCTCGAGGCCTGGGGGCTGGGTGTGGACGCCGCGGGTCTCCGCGAGTTCTCCCGTCGATCGCTGGAGGCGTTCGGGGATCTCGTGCCGGCGATCAAACCCCAGGTGGCGTTCTTCGAGGAGCACGGATCCGCCGGGTTCGCGGTCCTCGAGGAGGTGCTGGCGTCGATCGTCGAGGCCGGCGCCCTGTCGATCGCGGACGCCAAGCGCGGGGACATCGGTTCCACGATGGCCGGGTACTCCCGGGCGTGGCTGGCGGAGGGTTCACCGCTGGCGTGTGACGCGCTGACCGTGTCCCCGTACCTCGGGGTGGGGTCGCTGGAGGCGGCGTTCGACACCGCGTCGGCGAACGATCGCGGGGTGTTCGTGTTGGCCCGCACCTCCAACCCGGAGGCGGGGGGACTGCAGGGGGCCACCGGGCCCTCCGGAACGGTCGCGCAGATGGTCGTGGACGAGGTGGGCCGACGGAACGCCGCGTCGGAGACCGGGACGCCGGGTTCGTTCGGCGTGGTGGTGGGCGCGACGGTCGCCGACCCTCCGCGACTGGACGCGCTCTCCGGTCCGGTTCTCATGCCGGGGGTGGGGGAGCAGGGGGGGACCTCGGAGGACGTCCGGAGGATCGCCGGGCCCGCGTTGCCCCACACCCTCGTCAACGTCTCCCGGCACGTCCTGCGCTCGGGCCCGGACGTCGGGGCGATGCGGGCGGTGGTCCGCGAGCTGGCCGAGACCTACCGGTTCGCCGGGCCCGACTGACTCGTTAGTAGTCCCAGCGGATGGCTGGAGTCACAGGGGCCCCGTGTGCCGCGCTGATCCGTGACGCGGTCGCGCGATTTCGGGCGGTTCGGTTCGCGATTGCGGACGACCGACGTTAGTCTTCTCCTCACCTCACTCGTCAATGCGCAGTTCAGGCGGGGTGCCACGCCGGGCCCCGCACGAGGACGAGGCCACTCGGCCGCGTACTGTTGCTGAGGTCATCAGGCCCGACGCCGTGCCGGTCTCCCGCAAGGGGGGCGGAATCGCCCGGGTACGGTGAGCACGAGGGAGCGCCCGCTCCCGGACGCGCTCCGCAGCCCGCGGACGCGCCGGGGACGGTCACCGCACACCACACGTGGATGTCCTACGGTGGACACCCGCGTGAGTCATGAGACACACACGAACGAGACGGAGGAATTGTGGCCCTTCCCCAGTTGACCGATGAGCAGCGTGCCGCTGCTCTGGAGAAGGCGGCTGCCGCCCGTCGCGCCCGGGCTGAGCTCAAGGAGCGCCTGAAGCGTGGTGGCACCGACCTCAAGCAGGTGCTCAAGGATGCCGAGAGTGACGAGATCCTCGGCAAGATGAAGGTCTCGGCGCTGCTCGAGGCCCTGCCCAAGGTCGGCAAGGTCAAGGCTCAGGAGATCATGACCGAGCTGGAGATCGCCCCGACGCGTCGCCTGCGTGGTCTCGGAGACCGCCAGCGCCGCGCACTGCTCGAGCGGTTCGACTTCACGGTCGACTGATCGACGTATGAACACACCGTCGTCCGGGGACTCGTCCCCGGAAGCGGCGGCGAAGAGGGGCCGGCTGATCGTCTTGGCCGGCCCCTCCGCCGTCGGTAAGTCAACCGTCGTGGCGCGCCTTCGCGATCGCGTCCCGGGCCTCTTCTTCAGCGTGTCGATGACCACCCGGGACCCCCGTCCCGGGGAGGTCGACGGACGCGACTACCACTTCGTCAGTACGGAGGAGTTCCGTCGTGCCGTCGAACAGGGCCGGATGCTCGAGTGGGCAGAGATCCACCGCGGTCTTCAACTCTCGGGCACCCCAGCGGAGCCGGTTCGTGAGGCACTCGCTCAGGGGCGTCCGGTCCTGATCGAGGTCGATCTCGCCGGCGTCCGGCAGATCCGGGACTCCATTCCGGAGGGGCGGACCGTGTTCCTGTCGCCCCCCTCGTGGGAGGAGCTCGAAGTCCGTCTGCGGGGCAGAGGTACCGAACCGCACGAGGTCGTCGCCCGCAGGCTCGAGACCGCCAAGGTCGAGATGGCCGCGCGGGAGGAGTTCGACGAGGTCGTCGTCAACGACGAACTCGAGGCCGCGGTGGATGAGTTGGTATCATTGCTGGTCGGCCAAGACTGACGCCGAATCCGACGCCCGAGCACCACCCAGGCCAGAGCACCACCCAGGCTGGACCCCAGAGGAGAACCCATAGTGGCCACCATCGAAGCCGCACCGGCAGCGCCGTTGTACGACACCCCGATTGGGATCACCAATCCGCCGATCGACGAGCTCCTCGAGCGGGCGTCCTCCAAGTACGCTCTGGTGATCTTCGCCGCCAAGCGCGCTCGTCAGATCAACTCGTACTACAACCAGATCGAAGAGGGCATCCTCGAGTACGTCGGCCCGCTGGTCGACCCGGCGCTCCACGAGAAGCCGCTGACCATCGCGTTGCGCGAGCTCCATTCCGACCTGCTCGACTGCGCCGAGGGAGAGTGACCCCTCCCGGGGGCGATGGGCGCCGCGCCCGCGTCGTCGTCGGCGTCGGGGGCGGGATCGCCGCCTACAAATCCTGTGGCCTGATCAGACTCCTCACCGAGTCCGGATGCCACGTCGACGTCGTCCCCACCGAGGCGGCCCTGAATTTCGTCGGGTCCGCCACCTTCGAGGCCCTGTCGGGCAACCCGGTCTCGACCGGGGTGTTCTCCGACGTGCCGTCGGTCCGCCACGTCGCCCTCGGGCAGCGGGCGGACCTCGTCGTGGTCGCCCCCGCGACCGCAGACCTGCTCGCGCGGGTCGCCTCCGGGCGCGCGGACGACCTGCTCACCTCCACCCTGCTGACTGCCCGGTGCCCCGTCCTGCTCGCGCCGGCGATGCACACCGAGATGTGGGAGCACCCGGCGACGAGGCGCAACGTCGACACCCTCCGGGGTGATGGCGTCCACGTCATGCCCCCCGCGTCCGGGAGACTCACCGGGGCCGACACCGGCGCCGGCCGGCTGCCCGAGCCCGCCGACATCGCCCGTCTGGCGAGGCTGCTGCTCGACGGCGGGACCCTCCCGTGGGACCTGGCCGGAAAGCGGGTCGTGGTGACGTCCGGCGGGACCCGCGAGGAGATCGATCCCGTGCGGTTCCTCGGCAACCGCAGCTCCGGGAAGCAGGGGCACGCGATCGCCGCGGTCGCGGCTGCGCGGGGAGCGCAGGTCACCCTCGTGACCTCCTCCGACTTGCCGGTGCCGGCCGCCGTGGAGGCGATCCGGATCGACTCGGCCCTCGAGATGCGGGACGCCACCCTCTCGGCCGCGGCCGACGCCGATGTGGTGATCAAGGCCGCGGCGGTGGCCGACTTCCGCCCGACCGACGTGTCGTCCTCCAAACTCAAGAAGGACAGTGGATCCGAACCGGCCCAGATCCGGTTGGAACGTAATCCGGACATCCTCGCCGGGCTCGTCGCGGCCCGCGCGTCCGGGGAGATCCCCGCGGGCTGCGTGCTGGTGGGGTTCGCCGCCGAGACCGGGGATTCCACGGGGTCCGTCCTCGAGCACGGTCGGGCGAAGCTCGCCCGGAAGGGGTGTGACCTCCTCGTCGTCAACGAGGTCGGGCGGGGCACCACCTTCGGCCAGGACGTCAACGGCGGCTGGATCCTCGACGCCGCGGGCGGGGAGGTGTCGGTGGACAGGGCGAGCAAGGATCTCCTGGCCAGCCGGATCCTCGACGCCGTGGTGTCCTGGGCCGCGGCCCCATCCGCGCGGACCACCACGGACCGCACCGACTAGTCTGTCCCCACGCGATCGACCGATCACACGCATCCGGCACCAGGAAGAGAGAACCACAGTGACGCAGGCACGTCGGCTGTTCACCAGCGAGTCCGTGACCGAGGGGCATCCGGACAAGATCTGTGACGCGATCTCCGATGCCATCCTGGACGCGATGCTGACGCAGGACCCCGAGGCCCGCGTCGCCGTGGAGACGATGGTGACCACCGGGATGGTGCACGTGGCTGGTGAGGTCAAGACGAGTGGGTACGTCGAGATCCCGCAGCTCATCCGCGAGAAGATCGTGGAGGTCGGCTACGACTCCTCCGACAAGGGTTTCGACGGCGTCTCCTGTGGTGTCTCGATCTCGATCGGACAGCAGTCCCCCGAGATCGCCCAGGGTGTGGACACCTCCCACGAGGCACGGACTTCCAGCGATCCGGTCGAGGACGCGATCGCCCGGCAGGGCGCCGGCGACCAGGGCCTGATGTTCGGCTACGCGTGCTCAGACACCCCGGAACTCATGCCGTTGCCCATCGCGTTGGCCCACCGCCTCTCGCGGCGGCTGACCGAGGTGCGCAAGGACGGCACCCTGCCGTACCTCCGCCCGGACGGCAAGACCCAGGTGACCATCGAGTACGACGGCGAGCGCGCGGTCCGGCTGGACACGATCGTCATCTCCACGCAGCACGCCCCCGAGATCGACCTGGAGACGACGCTGCGCGACGACCTCACCGAACACGTGATCGGGCCGGTCCTGGCCGACGCCGCGTCCGGTATCGAGACCGGTGACTTCCGCCTCCTGGTCAACCCGACGGGTCGGTTCGTCCTGGGCGGCCCGATGGGCGACGCCGGCCTGACCGGGCGCAAGATCATCGTGGACACCTACGGCGGGATGGCCCGTCACGGGGGCGGTGCGTTCTCCGGCAAGGACCCGTCCAAGGTCGACCGATCGGCGGCCTACGCCATGCGGTGGGTCGCCAAGAACATCGTCGCGGCCGGGCTGGCCGAGCGTGTCGAGGTCCAGGTCGCGTACGCGATCGGCAAGGCCGCCCCGGTGGGGCTGTTCGTGGAGGCGTTCGGGACCGAGAAGGTCGATATCGCGGTCCTGCAGGAGGCGGTCACCTCGGTGTTCGATCTGCGTCCCGGTGCGATCATCCGCGACCTCGACCTCAAGCGTCCGATCTACGCCGGAACGGCGGCCTACGGTCACTTCGGCCGGACCGACCTGGACCTGCCCTGGGAGAGGACCGACCGCGTCGACGAACTCAAGCAGGCCGTCGGGCGCTGACGACCGCCCCGGGTGTCGGATCGGGGTGCGAGGATCCGAGACCGTGACCACGACTCGCCCGGCGGCCCGGGTCGCGGCGGCTGACGCCCCCGTGGCCCGGGTGCTGCCGCTGCTCGGAGTTCCGCACCTGGACCGGGAGTTCGACTACCTGGTCCAGGAGTCCCTGGCCGATCAGGCGGTCCCGGGGACGCGCGTCCGGGTGCGGTTCGCGGGCCGTCTGGTCGACGGGTTCCTCATCGAGCGCTCGGACCAGTCGGATCACTCCGGGGACCTGGCCTGGCTGGAGCGCGTGATCTCGCCGGAGCCCGTGCTGACGCCGCAGTTGCTCCGACTCGTCGAACTGGTCGCCCGCAGGTGGGTGGGCATGCGTTCGGACGTCCTCCGGTTGGCCATCCCCCCGCGGCACGCGGCGGCCGAGAAATCGGTGCCCGACCCGCAGCCCCCGCAGGGGGTGACGGAGGGGCCGGTCGAGATACCCACCGGCTGGGCCGACCACCCGATGGTGGTCCGCTTCCTCGACGCGGCGACAGGTGGGGTCCCGGCGCGGGCCGTGTGGACCGTGCCACCGGGACGGGACTGGGCACGGGCGTTGGCCGTGCTGGCGGACTCCGTCAGGCGCAGAGGTCTGCAGGTGTTGCTGATCGTCCCGGACCAGCGGGACGTCGACCGGTTGACCGCCGAATGCCGACAGGTCGTGGGCGGGGGCGCCGCCGGGCGGGACCTCGTGGTCGACCTGTCGGCGGGTATCGGCCCCTCGGCCCGGTACCGGCGATGGCTGCGGGCCGTCCGGGGGCACGCGAGGATCGTGGTCGGGACGCGCAGCGCCGTGTTCGCTCCGCTCCCGGAGCTCGGTCTGATCGTGCTGCACGACGACGGCGACGACTCGTTCGTGGAGCCGCGAGCCCCCTATCCCCATACGAGGGAGGTGGCGGCGCAGCGGTCGGTGCTCGACGGCACGCCGCTGCTCCTGAGTTCGGTGGACCGGACCCCGGAGGTGGCCGAGTACGTGCGGTCGGGATGGGCGCACGAGATCCGGCCCGAGCCCGGCCTCGTCCGCGCTCTCGCCCCGCGCGTCGTCGCGTTCACGGACGCGGATCCGACCCAGGCCCGCGACGTGGCCGGCGGCCGGACCCGACTGCCCGCCGTGGCGGTGACGATGGCCCGGGAGGCCGTCGACGTGGACGCGCCGGTGCTGGTCCAGGTGCCGCGGAAGGGATACATCCCGACCCTGCTGTGCGGGTCGTGTCGGACCCCGGCCCGGTGTCGCCGGTGTAACGGACCGCTGCGAGCGGGGCGGATGGACGCGGTGCACGGGCCCGTGGATCTGGCCTGCGGCTGGTGCGGGGCCCCCGAGCCGGGCTTCCGGTGCGTGGCCTGTGGGTCCCGGGCCCTGCGCGCGGGGGTCGTGGGAACGGGGAGGACGGCAGAGGAGCTCGGCCGGATGTTTCCCGGTGTCAGGGTCCGGACGAGCGGGGGAGGGGAGATCCTCGAGACCGTGCCCGCGGCCCCCGCCATCATCGTGTCCACCCCCGGCGCCGAACCGGTCGCCGAGGGCGGGTACGGCGCGGCGTTGCTCCTGGACTCCTGGGCTCTTCTCGGACGACCCGACCTGCGGGCGGTGCAGAACGCTCTGCGGTTCTGGGTGGGTGCGGCCTCGCTCGTCCGGCCGGCCGCTGACGGGGGCCGAGTGTTCCTGTCGGCGGACTCCGGGTCCCCGGTCGCGCAGGCTCTCGTGCGATGGGACCCTCAGGGGTGGGCTGCACGCGAACTCGCCGACCGCGCCGAGGTGGGGTTTCCGCCCGCGGTCCACATGGTGGCCGTGGACGGCCCGGCCACGGCCCTGTCGGCCATCCTCGACGAGCTCAGGCTCCCGGACGAGGTCGAGGTACTCGGCCCGGTCGATCTCCCCCCGGGAGAGGAGTTGCCCGGCCACGACGGCGTGGTCGACCCCGAGAGGGTGCTGCTCCGCGTTCCGCCCGCCCTCCTCGCCGCGGTCTCCACGGAGCTGCGAGCGGTCGTGGTGGCGCGGTCCGGTCGTCGGAACGCGGAGCCCGTCCGGGTGCGACTCGACCCGGTCCACATCGGCTGAGCGGCCCGTGCGGTGGGTCGGCCCGCGAGCACCTAGAATGGTCATTCACCCTGTCCCCGTCCGCGAGGAGTTCAGATCCGCATGGCCGTCCATCCCGTCCGGCTCTTCGGTGACCCCGTCCTGAGGACCCCGACCGATCCCGTGACCTCGTTCGACGACAGACTGGCCCGGACAGTGGCCGATCTCATGGACACCGTTCGCCACGAGGAGGGAGCCGGGTTGGCGGCGCCGCAGATCGGTGTGTCCACCCGGGTGTTCGTCTACACCTGTGGTGGACGGGAAGGCCACCTGGTCAATCCGGAGTGGGAACCGATCGGTGACGAGAAGACGCACGTCAACGAGGGGTGCCTGTCGATTCCCGGGGTCTCGGAGCCCACGGAGCGCTACGCCCGTGTCCTCGCGCGTGGCGTGGACGTGAACGGGGAGCCGGTGAGCTTCGAGGCGGACGGGATCCTCGCCCGCGCGGTGCAGCACGAGACCGACCACCTCGACGGCATCCTGTTCCTCCAGCGTCTCACCCCGGACCGGCGACGATCGGCGATGGCCGGGATCCGCGCGTCCGGTTGGTTCGGTAGCGACGCCATCCGCGATGGGGTCGTCTACGAGCGGCTCGCCGACGCCATGGCGGTGAGGTGAGCGGTGCGTCTCGTCTTCGCCGGCACCCCGCAGGCGGCCGTCCCGTCACTCGAGGCACTCGTGAGCTCGGACCGACACGAGGTGGTGGCGGTGGTCTCGCGACCCGACGCCAGGACCGGTCGTGGCCGGAGTCTGTCCCGTAGTGCCGTGGCCGCTGCCGCCGACGAGGCGGGCATCGAGGTCCTCACCCCGCCGAACGCGCGTGACCCGCAGTTCGCCGAGCGGCTCCGCGACCTCGCGCCGGAGGCGGTCCCGGTGGTCGCCTACGGGCACCTGGTGCCCCGGCCCGTCCTGGACATCCCCACCCACGGGTGGGTGAACCTCCACTTCTCGCTGTTGCCCGCGTGGCGAGGTGCCGCACCGGTCAACGCCGCCATCGAGGCGGGAGACGAGATGACCGGGGCCACGACCTTCCTGCTCGACGAGGGGATGGACACCGGTCCGGTCCTCGGGACGATGACCGAGACGATCCGGCCTCGCGACACCGCCGGCGACCTGCTCGATCGACTGTCGGCCTCCGGCGCGGACCTTCTCGTGGCCACCCTCGACGCCATCGAGGCCGGGGAGGTTCGCGCCGTCCCGCAGCCGGCGGACGGGATCTCGCGGGCGGGGAAGATCACGGTGGACGACGCTCGTGTGCGATGGGCTGCTCCGGCCCTGGCGGTGGACCGTCACATCCGATCGGTCACCCCGGCTCCGGGAGCGTGGACCACTCTCGCCGGGGAGCGGGTCAAGATCGGCTCCACGGCGTTCCCGGAACAGGGGGAGACGGCCCTGGCGCCCGGTCGGATCCGGCTCGACAAGCGGTCTCTGCTCGTCGGCACGGCCACCACACCGGTGGCGGTGGAGTCCCTACAACCACCGGGGAAGAGGATGATGAACGCGGTCGACTGGGCACGCGGAGCCCGACTCGATGACGGGGCGGAGTTCGTATGAGCGCGGAGGGCGCGCGACGCCGGGGCCCCGGGGGCGGCCGGAAGGACGGCAGCAGGCAGGGCGGCGGCAAGCAGGGTGGCGGCCAGCAGGGCAGGACCAGCCAGGGCGGCGGCAAGCAGGGCAGCACGCGGCAGAGCGGCGGGCGACGGGACGCGCCCCGATCCGCCGGCCCCCGACGTGACAGCCCGGCACCTCGGCAGGTCCGCCCTGACGCCAGGACCGTCGCCCTCAGCGTGATGTCGGCGGTTCGCGAGCGCGCGGCGTACGCGAACCTCCTGCTCCCCTCCGAGCTCACCAAAGCGCGACTCGACACCCGGGACGCGGCTCTGGCCACCGAGCTCACCTACGGCACGCTCCGGACGCAGGGGTTGCTGGACCGCATCATCGCGGAGGCGGCCGGCCGGCCGGTCGAGGAGATCGACCCACCGGTCCTGGACCTGGTGAGCCTGGGCGCCTATCAGTTGCTGTTCACCCGGATCGGGGCGCACGCGGCCGTCGACACGAGCGTGGAGGCGGCGCGGACCCTGGGGCTGGGCCGGGCCGGGGCGTTCGTCAACGCAGTGCTGCGCAAGGTCTCCGCGCAGGATCTGGACAGCTGGGTCGAGGTGCTGCGGAAGGACGTGACCGATCCCGTCGCCCGGTTGGCCGTGGGCACCGCACACCCCGAGTGGATCGCGCGCGCGTTCGCGGAGTCCCTCGGGGCGAACGCTGGGGAGCTTCCCGAGCTGCTGGCGGCCGATGACGCGCGCCCAAAGGTGCATCTGGCGGCACTGCCGGGTGCCATCTCCGCCGAGGAACTCGCGTTGGTGACGGGCGGCAGTGAGGGCGTCGTGTCGCCGTACGCGGTCCACCTCGACTCGGGTGACCCCGGCGCCCTGGACGCGGTCAAAGACGGTCTCGCCACGGTGCAGGACGAGGGCAGCCAGGTCGTCGCGATCGCGGCCTCCCGTGCACCGCTCGTCGGCGAGGACGGGGGCCGGTGGTTGGATCTGTGCGCCGGCCCCGGGGGAAAGGCCGTCATGCTGGGCGCGTTGGCGGAGATCGAGGGTGCGACGGTGACCGGCGTCGAGGTCTCCGAACACCGGGCCGACCTCGTGCGACAGGCCACGCGCGACCTGCCGGTGACCGTACTCACCGCGGACGGCCGGGACCCCGGCCTCGAGCCGGGGTTCGATCGAGTCCTCCTCGACGCCCCGTGCTCGGGACTCGGTGCCCTCCGGCGGCGTCCCGAGGCCCGGTGGCGCAAGACGGCCGCAGACATCCCGGGGCTGGTGATCCTGCAGCGGGAACTGCTGGAGTCCGCACTGCGACTGGTCCGGCCCGGTGGAGTGGTGCTCTACGCCACGTGTTCCCCGCACCTGTCCGAGACGGTGTCGATGATCCGTGAGGCGAACCGGCGCGACGACGTCGAACTCCTCGACGTCCGCGAGATCCTGGAGGGGATCGACGGGACCTCTACCGAGGGCCTCGGAGACGGACCGTGGGTGCAGCTCTGGCCGCACCGGCACGGCACCGACGCGATGTTCATGGCGGGGTTGCGCAGGCTCGAATCGGCCCCCACGCCGGCGACACGAGAGGACTGACAGTCGATGCCGTCAGCAGAAACGGACCAGGGCCGGGTCGATGCGACTTTCCTCTCCGGCGGAACCGAGTGCGCGGCGTGGGTGTACCGCCCGGAGACCTCCACGGACCCCGGTGAGTCCGCCGCACCGGCCATCGTCATGGCGCACGGTCTCGGGTGTATCCGCGATCTCCGACTGCCCGCGTACGCCGAGCGCTTCCGCGAGGCCGGCTTCGTCGTCGTGGTCTTCGACTACCGGCACTTCGGCGCCAGCGACGGGCATCCCCGTCAGCTCCTCGACATCGGCCGTCAACTCGACGACTGGCGGTCCGCGCTCGCCTTCACCCGGTCACTGGCCGGAGTGGACCCGGACCGTGTCATCGCGTGGGGCACCTCGTTCTCGGGTGGCCACGTCATCACGCTCGCGGGCACCGGGGAACGACTCGCCGGGGTCGTCGCCCAGGTGCCGCACGTCAGTGGGCCGGCCGCGGTCCGGGCGACGCCGCTGCGCTCGGCGGTCAGGCTCACACCTGCGATCCTCGGCGACCTCTGGCGCGCGGCCCGGCGCCGGGAACCCCGGTACGTGCCGCTCGTCGCGAAGCCGGGGGAGGCCGGTGCCATGACCAGCCCGGACGCCGATCCCGCGGTCGACCGCCTGGTGGCGGACTCCGGACTGCGGCGCGGGGACTTCCCCGAGTACGTCGCCGGCCGGATCCTGATCCGCATCGGCTTCTATTCGCCGATCCGGCACGCGCAACGGATCACGTGCCCCGTTCTGGTGCAGATCGCCACCCGGGACGCCATCACGCCCGCGGCGACCGCGCGGCGGGCTGCGCAGCGGATGCCGCGCGGGAGGTATCTGGAGTACCCGTGCGAGCACTTCGACCCCTACGTCGATCCTCACTTCGAGCAGATCGTCGCCGACCAGTTGGAGTTCTGCCAGTCGCTGGTACGTCCGGCCTACTGAGAGTCCGGCCTACTGAGAGTCCGGGGCGGCTCCGGGCCACGCCCTGGGAAGTCCGCTCGCGCCCGCCCGCCTAGACTGGCCCGCATGTCGTACCAGCCGCTCATCGCGCCGTCGATCCTGTCCGCCGACTTCGCCCGCCTGGACCGGGAGATCGAGCGGATCCCCGCCGCGGACTGGATCCACGTCGACGTGATGGACGGCCACTTCGTCCCCAACCTGTCCTTCGGCGCCCCGGTCGCGAAGGCGGTCGGCGAGGTCACCGACAAGCCGATGGACTGCCACCTCATGATCGAGGACCCGGCACGGTGGGTGGGCGACTACGTCGACGCGGGTGCGGCCAGCATCACCTTCCACGTCGAGGCCACCGACGATCCGAGGGCCGTCGCGGATCTGCTGCACTCGCGCGGCTGCCGGGCCGGCATCTCCCTCAAGCCGGGCACGGCCGTGGAGCCGTACCTCGACCTGCTCGAGCACGTGGACATGGTTCTGGTGATGAGCGTCGAGCCCGGGTTCGGGGGCCAGTCGTTCATGCCGGAGGTGCTCGACAAGGTCCGCACGCTGCGCGCGGAGATCGACCGGCGCGGGCTCGACGTGCTGATCCAGATCGACGGTGGCATCGACTCGCGCACCATCGGGGACGCCGCCTCCGCGGGCTGCGACGTCTTCGTCGCCGGATCCGCCGTCTACGGCGCGCCCGACCCCGACGCCATGATCGAGACCCTGCGCGCGGGGGCCGCGGCCGCGCGGGCGTGACGATGACGCACGCGCCCGACGGCGGACGGCGCCGCCGCGAGCGCGAGGTCCTGGCCGACGCGATCGCACTGTCCCGATCCGCTCTCGGGGTCAGCACCCCGAACCCCCCGGTGGGCGCCGTGGTACTCGACACCGCGGGTGAGGTGGTCGGCCGCGGGGCGACCGAGGCGCCCGGGGGTCGGCACGCCGAGGTCGTCGCCCTCGACGAGGCCGGCGAGCGGGCCCGGGGCGGCACACTCGTAGTCACCCTCGAGCCCTGTGACCACCGGGGCCGCACCGGTCCCTGTTCCGCGCGGGCCCTCGCCGCGGGCGTCGCGCGCGTGGTCTACGCCGTGCGGGATCCGAACCCCCTCGCCGCCGGTGGGGCGGAGACGTTGCGGCGGGCCGGGGTGGACGTGGCGCTGGCCGACGACGACGAGGTGGCCGCCGCCGAACAGGGTCCGCTGAGGGCGTGGCTGCACCGCCAACGCTCGGGCCGGCCGTACGTCACCTGGAAGTACGCGGCCACCCTGGACGGCCGGGTGGCCGCGGCCGACGGCAGCAGCCGATGGATCACCGGCCCCGAGTCACGCCATCACGTGCACGGACGACGGCAGGAGATCGACGTCGTCGTCGTCGGTTCGGGGACCCGCGCCGCCGACGACCCCTCGCTCACCGCCCGGTCCGACGACGGGGCGCCCACGGATCGGCAACCACTCCGGGCCGTGATGGGACTGACCCCGGTGCCCCCGGACGCCGCCGTGCGGGGTTCCGACGGCCGGTTCCGGCACCTGGCCACCCGCGATCCCGCGGAGGCGCTCGCGATGCTCGGCGACGTCCAGCACGTCCTGGTCGAGGGCGGCCCCCGTCTGGCCGGGGCGTTCCTCGCCGCCGGGCTCGTCGACGAGGTCGAGGCCTACCTCGCCCCGATCGTGCTGGGCGGTGGCCGGTCCGCCGTCGAGGAGGCCGGTGTGGGCACGATGATCGACGCCCACGGCTTCGAGGTGCGCGAGTCCGCGACCCTGGGGCGCGACGTCTATCTCCGAATGACCCGAAGACCCGCATGACCACACCCACGAGAGGACCGCTCTGATGTTCACCGGAATAGTCGAGGAACTCGGCACGCTGGACTCCGTCGACACGGTGGGGGACTCCGCGCGTCTGCGGATCCTCGGACCACTCGTCACATCCGACGCCGGACACGGCGACTCGATCTCCGTCAACGGCGTCTGCCTGACCGTCACGGAGTTCACCCCCGGTGTGGGATTCGAGGCCGACGTGATGGCCGAGACCCTCGACCGCACCGCCCTGGGTGCGCTGCGTCCCGGGGATCCGGTGAACCTGGAGCGCGCTATGCGCGCGGACGCTCGCTTCGGAGGTCACATCGTCCAGGGACATGTCGACGGTACCGGCACCCTGATCAGCAGGACCGAGCACGCCAGGTGGCACGTGCTGCGCCTCTCGATGCCGCCGGAGCTGTCCCGCTACGTGGTCGAGAAGGGATCCATCACCGTCTCGGGAACCTCGCTCACGGTGTCGGCGGTCAGTCCGCTCGAGCAGCGGGAGCCGTGGTTCGAGGTCTCGCTCATCCCCACCACGCTCGAGGACACGATCCTCGGGGGTCTGTCCCGGGGAGGCCGGGTCAACCTGGAGGTCGACGTCCTGGCCAAGTACGTCGAGCGTCTCCTCGGCGGACGCGGTGAGCGGACCCCGTGAGCGGATGAGCCATACTTGTGGCCGTGCCCGCGGACGCCGCCCGGGTGTGTTGAGTACCGAGGAGAACCCGCAGCAGTGACCACCTTCGACGGCATCGACCGCGCCATCGCCGACATCGCGGCGGGACGAGCCGTCGTCGTGGTGGACAGCGAGGACCGGGAGAACGAGGGCGACCTGATCTTCGCCGCCGAACTCGCGACCCCCGAGCTGATGGGTTTCCTCGTCCGATACTCGTCCGGATACGTGTGCGTGACGCTCGAGGCCGAAGACTGCCTCCGCCTCGATCTCCCGCCGATGCGGGCCATCAACGAGGACCGGCACGACACCGCCTACACCGTCACCGTGGACGCCCGCGTCGGTGTCTCGACCGGCATCTCCGCCGCCGACAGGGCGCGCACCGCCCGCATGCTGGCCTCCGCCGATGCCGTTCCCGGAGACTTCACGCGACCCGGCCACGTGGTACCGCTGCGCGCGCGGCCCGGTGGGGTGCTCACCCGGCCCGGCCACACGGAGGCCGCGGTCGACCTCGCGCGACTCGCCGGTCTGCGCCCGGCGGGGGTGATCTGCGAGATCGTCTCCGAGGACGACCCGACCACCATGGCCCGGACCCCGGAACTCCGACGCTTCGCCGATGAGCACGGGCTCGCGATGATCACGATCGAGGCGCTGCAGGACTGGCGCCGCGCGCACGAGGTGCAGGTGGTCCACGAGGCGGCCGCCCGGATCCCCACCCCGGCCGGGACGATGACCGCTCACGGATACCGCGACGTCATCCAGGGGGTCGAGCACGTGGCCATGGTCGCCGGAGACATCTCAGGCGCGGAGCCGGTGTCGGTTCGCGTCCACTCCGAGTGCCTCACCGGAGACGTCTTCCACTCGCTGCGCTGCGATTGCGGTCCACAGCTCGACGCTGCCGTCGCCTCGGTGTGCGAGGAGGGCCGCGGGGTCGTCCTCTACATGAGGGGTCACGAGGGCCGGGGGATCGGCCTGGTCCAGAAGCTCCGCGCCTATCAGTTGCAGGACGACGGCCGCGACACCGTGGACGCCAATCTGGACCTCGGTCTTCCGGCCGACGCCCGGGACTTCAGCCTGGCCGCGCAGATGCTTCGGGATCTCGGGGTGACGCGAGTGCGTCTGATGACCAACAACCCCGCCAAGGCCGACGCCCTCCGTGCGGGCGGCGTCGAGGTGGTCTCACGGGTTCCCATGCCCACCGCGGTGACCCCGGAGAACCTCCGGTACCTGCGGACCAAGCGGGACCGGATGGGCCATCTGCTCGAGGGCCTCGACGACGGCGTCGACATGAACGCGAACGGCCCCAGCGCGAACGACCCCAGCACGAACGGAGAGGATCGGCGATGAGCGGCACCGGTAGGCCGGAGTTGGTGATCCCCGACGCCCGCGGCCTGCGGCTGGGCGTCGTGGCCTCCACCTGGCACGACGAGATCTGTGCGCAACTCATGGAGCGCGCACTCGCGGTGGCCGAGGCCTCCGGTGCGGTCGTGTCCGTCGCCCGCGTCACGGGGGCCGTCGAGCTCCCGGTGGTCGCACAGGAGCTCGCGAGGTCCCACGACGCCGTGGTGGCGCTCGGGGTGGTCATCCGGGGCTCCACACCGCACTTCGACTACGTCTGCCGCTCGGTGACCGACGGCCTGACCCGGATCGCGCTCGACGAGGCGACCCCGGTGGCCCACGGGGTGCTCACCACGGAGAACGAGGCCCAGGCCCGCGACCGCGACGGGCACGACGGCGCCGCGGAGGACAAGGGCGGCGAGGCGGTCGCGGCCGCACTCGGCGCGGCCGTCACCCTGCGCGACCTTCGGGCGGGGCGATGAGCGAGCACCGGGATCTCGAGCACGGGGATCTCGAGTACCGGGATTTCGAGCACCGCCCACGGCGTCTCCGGATCGCCGTGATCGCGCTGGCTGTCCTCATCGTCCTCGCGCACGTCCTCTGGGCAGTCCTGCTGGTCCGTGACGACACCGGGGTCACCATCGGTGTCGCCGACCAGCTCGCCTTCGTGATGATCGGCCTGATCTTCGCCGGCGTCCTGCTCTCCCTCCTCAGGATCAGGGTGCGGGTGGGTGAACAGGGCGTCGAGGTCCGCGGGCCCCTGAGGACCCGGCAGTGGGACTGGCCGGACATCGTGGGGATCACGTTCCCCCGGTCCAGCATGTGGCCACGGCTCGAACTTCCCGCCTACGAGCACGTCGGGATCTGGGCCATCCTGACGGTCGACGGGCAGGAGGCGGTCGACGCCATGGGTTCCCTGCGCGAGACGATCCGCCGGTACAAGCCCTCGGCCGCCGATCCCGAGACCGTCGCCGACCGCTGAGGCGTCGTGGCCGATCCCCGCACGTACCGTCCGTCACCCGGCTCCATCCCCACCGAGCCGGGGGTCTACCGCTTCCGCGACGACCAGGGTCGCGTCATCTACGTGGGCAAAGCCAAGAACCTGCGCAGCCGGATCGGGTCGTACTTCGCCGACCTCACCCTTCTCCACCCGCGTACCAGGCAGATGGTCACCGCCGCGGCGGGCGTCCAGTGGACCGTCGTCTCCACCGAGGTGGAGGCGCTGCAGCTGGAGTACACGTGGATCAAGAAATACGACCCCCGCTTCAATGTCCGGTACCGGGACGACAAGACCTATCCCCTCCTGGCGGTGACGGTGGGGGAGGAGTTCCCCCGCGCGTTCGTCTACCGCGGTCCGCGACGGGCCGGGACCCGGTACTTCGGTCCGTATTCCCACGCATGGGCGATCCGGGACACGCTCGACACCCTCCAACGGGTCTTCCCGGTGAGGTCGTGCACGGCCGGGGTGTTCAGGCGACAGGCCCAGTTGGGCCGCCCCTGTCTGCTCGGGTACATCGACAAGTGCGCCGCGCCCTGCATCGGACGGGTGACGGCTGAGGAACACCGCCGGATCGTCGACGAGCTCTGCGATTTCCTCGCCGGACGCACCGACGTCATCATGAAGCGGATCGGGGCGCGGATGCTCGAGGCGTCCGAGGACCTGGACTTCGAGCGCGCGGCCCGGCTCCGGGACGACCTCGGCGCGATGAGGCGGGCCATGGAGAAGCAGGCCGTCGTCCTGGGTGACGGTACCGACGCCGACGTCGTGGGTGTCGAGGTCGACGAGCTGGAGGTGTCCGTCCAGGTCTTCCACGTCCGGAGCGGGCGGATCAGGGGCCAACGCGGGTGGGTGGTCGAACACGCGCACGGAGTGGACCGCGACGGCCGGTTCGATCCGGTGCTCGCCGTGCCGGGCGTCGTCTCGGACTACCTCGCCCAGTTCTACGGCGGGGAGGCCGAGCTGGCCGGGGCAACCGACTCCGGTGCCGATCTCGCTGCCGCCGTGCCGCGGGAGGTGTTGGTGCCGGCGCTGCCCGAGGACGCGGACGAGCTCGCCGACTGGCTCTCGGGCCTTCGTGGATCACGCGTGTCGCTGCGAATCCCGCGGCGGGGCGACAAGCGGTCGTTGGCGGAGACCGTCCGTCGTAACGCGGCGGAGGCGCTGACCCAGCACAAGCTGCGCCGCAGTGGTGACCTGACCGCGCGCTCGGCCGCCCTGCAGGAGATCCAGGAGACCCTGGAACTCGATACCGCGCCGCTCCGCATCGAGTGCGTGGACATCTCCCACACCCAGGGCACCGACGTCATGGCCTCACTGGTGGTGTTCGAGGACGGGCTCCCCCGCAAGAGTGACTACCGGCTCTACCGCATCCGGGAGGCGGCCGGCGACGGGCACTCCGACGACGTCGCGAGCATCGCCGAGGTGACCCGCCGTCGATTCCGGCGGCACCACGAGGAACCGGTGGTGACCCCGGATGACGCCGACGGGCCCGTCGACGACCGGGCGGAAGCGGGCGAGGGAGCGACCGGGAAGACCGTGCCCACCCGACGATTCGCCTACCCGCCCCAGCTCTTCGTAGTCGACGGTGGCCGACCCCAGGTGGAGGCCGCCGCCGGGGTTCTGTCCGAGCTGGGTGTCAACGACGTCCCGGTGATCGGCATCGCCAAACGTCTCGAGGAGATCTGGCTGCCGGGAGAGGAGTACCCGGTCATCTTCCCCCGGCACGGCGAGGGATTGTTCCTGCTGCAACGGCTCCGCGACGAAGCGCACCGCTTCGCGATCCGGGCCCACAGGGGAGCCAGGTCCCGCCGGATGACGACGTCGATCCTCGACGACGTGCCCGGGCTCGGGCCCTCACGCCGGGCGGCGCTGTTGGAGAAGTTCCCCACCGTCTCGGCCCTCCGCGCCGCCGGGGTGGACGACCTCTGCGCGGTCCCGGGTATCGGCCCCGCGGTCGCGGCGGCGATCCGCGCGACCCTGGGATCGCCGGACGCCCCGCCCGCGGACGCGCCGGGTACAGACGGGCCGGGTACAGACGGGCCGGGTACGGACGGTGCACGCGCGGACATGGGAGACTCGGACCGTGAGGTCGACGACGACCAGACGAGCGACTCGAGGTGAACCATGGGCGTGAACGATGAGGGACGCGAACTCCTGCTCATCTGCGGGATGTCCGGCGCGGGCAAGGGCACGGCGTCGAAGGTGCTCGAGGAGTTCGGCTGGTACGTCGTGGACAACCTCCCGCTCCGGTTCGTCGGGGAGCTGGTGGATCGTCTCGCCGAGGCCCGCGAGGAGCCCAGGAGGTTCGCGATCGTCGCGGACGTCCGCAGTCTGGGATTCGACGAGCACATCGGAGAACTGTTGGGGCGCTTCGACGGTCGCCCCGAGGCGAGGATCCTCTTCCTGGACGCCTCGGACGAGGCCCTGGTCAAGCGGTTCAACAACGTCCGGCGATCCCACCCGTTGCAGTCGGGGGACGGTCTGATCGACGGCATCCAGCGGGAGCGCAAGGTGCTGGAGGGGATTCGCGGACGCGCGGACGTGGTGGTCGACACCACCTCGTTGAGCGTCCACGATCTCCGGCACCGACTCGAGAAGCCGTTCGGCGACCTGGGCTTCGATTTCCACCTCACCGTCGAGTCCTTCGGCTTCAAGTACGGGGTGCCGGTCGACGTGGACATGCTGCTCGACATGCGGTTCTTGCCCAACCCGCACTGGATTCCCGAACTCCAGGCGCACACCGGCCGCGAGAAGCCGGTCCAGGATTACGTCCTGGCGGATCCGTCGATCGAGGAGTACCTGCGCGCGGCGGTCTCGATGATCGGTCTGGCGATGACCGGCTATCGGCGCGAGGGCAAGCGGTACATGACCATCGCGGTGGGGTGCACCGGCGGCAAACACCGCAGCGTCGCGATCTCCGAATCCCTGGCCGGGAGACTGACCGGCCTCGATTCCGTCGACGTCCACGTCCGCCACCGTGATCTCGGACGCGAGTGATCAGATGACAGGTCAGACCACGGCGGGAGGGCCGGACCGGCTGGGGTCGCTCGTCGCCCTCGGCGGGGGTCACGGGTTGTCCGCCACCCTCCGCGCCGGGCGTATGGTCGCCGACCACGTGACCGCGGTGGTGACCGTGGCGGACGACGGTGGCTCGTCCGGCCGCCTTCGTCGCGAACTCGACATCCTGCCGCCCGGCGACCTCCGGATGGCGCTGTGCGCACTCGCGGCCGAGGACGACGAGCACGGACAGCTGACGAGCCTGTTCCAGCACCGCTACGGGGGAACCGGGGCGCTGGCGGGACACGCTGTGGGGAACCTCGTCTTCGCGGGGTTCTGGGAGCTGCTCGGGGACCCCGTCAAGGCGCTCGACGCCGTCGGGGCGATGCTCGGGGTGACCGGCCGTGTGCTCCCCATGTCACCGGTCGCCCTGGACATCGCCGCGGAGGTCGTCGGACTGGAAGCCGACCCCCGCGTGGTGCGCACGATCATCGGCCAGGTCGCGGTGGCCACCACGCCCGGGAGTGTGCGCCGGGTGCGGCTCATCCCCGCCGACCCGCCCGTGGCGGACGGCGTCGTGGAGGCGATCGAGGCCGCGGACATGGTCGTGCTGGGGCCGGGCTCGTGGTTCACGAGTGTCATCCCGAACGTGTTGGTCCCGGACATCGCCTCCGCATTGGCCCGCACGTCTGCGACCAGGGCGCTCGTGCTCAACCTGGCGCCGCAGGTCGGCGAGACCGCCGGGTTCTCCGCC
The DNA here is from genome assembly GCF_000349585.1 of Dietzia sp. UCD-THP. Taxonomy (NCBI): domain Bacteria; kingdom Bacillati; phylum Actinomycetota; class Actinomycetes; order Mycobacteriales; family Dietziaceae; genus Dietzia; species Dietzia sp. UCD-THP. Next base: position 119,490 of record NZ_KB714650.1, on the reverse strand, counting down.
GAGCAGCATCTCCACGTGTTGCGCCAGCACGCACCCGCGGTCGACGTGGACGTGGTGCTGGTGGACCCGCGGATGCCACTGAGCGACACCGAACGTGAACACCTCGACCGGGCGGCGGCGGGCCTGGGGGCGCGGGTCATGGTGGCGGACATCGCCCGGACCGCACCGGATGGGACGATGAAGCCCGTGCACGACCCCGCTCTGCTCGCCCGGGCGCTCGCCGCCACGGTGACGGCGGGGGCCGACGGATGACCGGAGAACGAAGGAGCAGGGCGTGTCACTGACCGCACAGGTCAAGTCCGAGCTGGTGAGGGTCCCGGTCGGGAACTCGGAGACCAGGAAGGCGGAGATCGCCTCGCTCCTGCGTTTCGCGGGCACCCTCCAGGTCCTCTCCGGCCGCCTCGTGATCGAGGCGGAGGTTGATTCGGGGGAGATCGCGGAACGACTGTCCGGCGAGCTCGACTCGCTGTTCTCCGTGCCCTGCGAGATCCACCCGATCGGGGGAAGCGGCGGCAAGCCGGCCCGGAAGTTCGTCCTCCGGGTGATCGACCGGGGAGCGGACCTGACCCGCCAGCTCGGACTGGTCGACGCCGCCGGCCGCACCGTCAGGGGACTGCCCGCCGCCGTGGTCGGGGGATCCGTGGCGGCGGCGGAGGCCTCGTGGCGGGGGGCGTTCCTCGCCCACGGTTCCCTCACCAAACCCGGGCGGTCGTCGGCGCTGGAGGTCACGGCGCCCGGCGCGGAGGCGGCGATGGCCCTGGTCGGCGCAGCGCGTCGCCTCGGGGTGACGGCCAAGGCCCGCGAGGTCCGTGGTGGTGACCGGGTGGTGATCCGCGACGGGGAGGCGATCGGCATCCTGCTCGCGCGGATGGGGGCGTCCGCGACCAGGGACATCTGGGAGGAGCGGCGTTCCCGCGGAGAGGTACGGGCGACCGCCAACCGACTCGCCAACTTCGACGACGCCAATCTCCGCAGGTCGGCCCGGGCAGCGGTGGCGGCGGCCGCACGCGTCCAGCGGGCACTCGAGATCCTCGCCGAGGACGTGCCCGACCACCTGCTGGCCGCGGGCGAGCTGCGGGTCCAACACCGTCAGTCCTCCCTCGAGGAACTGGGGCAGCTCGCCGACCCCCCGATGACCAAGGACGCGGTGGCCGGTCGGATCCGCCGTCTGTTGTCCATGGCCGACCGCAAGGCCGCCGATCTGGGTATCCCGGACACCGAGTCCGTCGTGACCGAGGACATGCTGGACGAAGACTGATCCGCGGCCTGTGGACCCTGCACAGCCCCCACCTGGGGCGGGTAGTCTGGGTCACGCCCCGGGCACCACCCCGCCCTTCAGGGTTCTTTCTCGCACCACCTATAAGGAGACATCACGTGACCGTGCGCGTAGGCATCAACGGATTCGGACGTATCGGCCGCAACTTCTACCGCGCGGTGGAGGCGCTGAAGGCCGAGGGCAAGACCGATATCGAGATCGTGGCCGTCAACGACCTCACCACGAACGACATGCTCGCTCATCTGCTCAAGTACGACTCCATCCTCGGTCGCCTCGGCAAGGACGTGACGTTCGACGACGAGTCCATCACGGTCGGTGGGGCCAGGATGGGCGCGCTCGCGGTCAAGGAGGGCCCCTCCGCGGTGCCGTGGGGCGACTACGACGTCGACGTCGTGGTCGAGTCCACCGGCATCTTCACCTCCGCCGAGAAGGCCCGCGGGCACCTCGAGGGCGGGGCGAAGAAGGTCATCATCTCCGCGCCGGCCTCGGGCGAGGACATCACGATCGTCATGGGTGTCAACGACGACCAGTACGACGGTTCGCAGACGATCATCTCCAACGCGTCCTGCACGACCAACTGCCTCGCACCGGTGGCCAAGGTCCTGTCCGACGAGTTCGGGATCGTCAAGGGCCTCATGACCACGATCCACGCCTACACCCAGGACCAGAACCTGCAGGACGCCCCCCACAAGGACCCGCGTCGTGCCCGCGCCGCCGCGATCAACATGGTGCCCACCTCCACCGGTGCCGCCAAGGCCGTCTCGCTGGTCCTGCCCGAGCTCAAGGGCAAGTTCGACGGGTACGCCGTGCGCGTCCCGCTGCCCACCGGCTCCCTCACCGACCTCACCGTCGAGCTCGAGAAGAAGGCCTCCGTCGAGGAGGTCAACGCCGCGATCAAGGCGGCCGCCGAGGGTCCGATGAAGGGGATCCTCAAGTACACCGAGGACCCGATCGTCTCCTCCGACATCGTGACCGACCCGCACTCCTCGATCTTCGACGCCCAGCTGACCAAGGCCATCGACGGCCAGATCAAGATCGCCTCCTGGTACGACAACGAGTGGGGCTACTCCAACCGCCTCGCCGACCTCGTCGGCCTGGTCGGCAAGTCGCTGTAAGAGCCCTCGGGCCTGACGACCCCGCACCACACCGGGCCCGGCCCGGGAACGCCCAGAGCGTCCCGGCCGGGCCCGCTGTACATCAGCCCGCACCACCGCATCCAGACCACACCATCACCGTCCACCCGACAGGAGCCCCACCCCATGGCAGTGAGCACACTCCAAGACCTGCTGGACGCCGGCGTCGAAGGTCGCAAGATCCTCGTCCGCTGCGACCTCAACGTCCCGCTCGACGGATCGACCATCACCGACTCCGGCCGGATCTCGGCGTCACTGCCCACTCTGAACGCGCTGCTCGACGCCGGCGCCGCGCTGGTGATCACGGCGCACCTCGGTCGGCCGAAGGGTGAGGCGGATCCGGCGCTCTCGCTGGCTCCCGTCGCGGAGAAATTGGGCGACGAGCTCGGCCGCTACGTGCAGCTGGCGGGAGACGTGGTGGGTCCCGATGCCCGTGAGCGCGCCAACGGGCTGACCGACGGCGACGTGCTCCTGGTCGAGAACATCCGCTTCGATCCGCGGGAGAACAGCAAGGACTCCGCGGAGCGTGCCGCGTTGGCGGCCGACCTGGCGAGCCTCGTCGGGCCGGACGGAGCGTTCGTCTCCAACGGGTTCGGTGTGGTGCACCGCGCGCAGGCCTCGGTCTGCGACATCGCCGAGGTCCTCCCCGCCTACGCCGGTGATCTAGTGCAGAGCGAGGTCGAGGTCCTCGCCGATCTGACCGGCGACACCGCGCGGCCCTACGCGGTGGTCCTCGGTGGGTCCAAGGTCTCGGACAAGCTCGCGGTGATCGAGGCACTGGCCCCCAAGGTCGACACGCTGGTCATCGGTGGCGGCATGTGCTTCACCTTCCTCGCCGCCCAGGGGCACGGAGTCGGATCCTCCCTCCTCCAGGAGGAGATGATCGACACCTGCAAGGACCTGCTCGACAGGTTCGGCGACGTGATCACCCTGCCGGTCGACGTGGTGGCGGCCGACGGGTTCTCCGCCGATGCCGCGCACACCACGGTGCCGACCGACGCGATCCCCGACGGCACGATGGGACTCGACATCGGACCGGCGTCCGTGGCGCTGTTCACGGAGAAGCTGTCCGCCGCCAAGACCGTCTTCTGGAACGGCCCGATGGGCGTGTTCGAGTTCGAGGCGTTCTCGGCCGGCACCCGGGGCGTCGCCGAGGCGATCATCGCCGCGACCCGTGACGGTGCGTTCTCCGTGGTGGGGGGCGGTGACTCCGCGGCGGCCGTCCGGACGCTCGGGCTCGGGGAGGAGAACTTCTCCCACATCTCGACAGGGGGCGGCGCCTCGCTCGAGTATCTCGAGGGCAAGGAGCTCCCGGGGGTCACCGCCCTCGAACGCAGCAACTGATCCGCTATCGCCTACGCACAGGAGAGACCATGGCACGCACCCCGCTCATCGCCGGCAATTGGAAGATGAACCTCAACCACCTCGAGGCGATCGCCCTCGTCCAGAAGGTGGCCTTCGCCCTGCCCGAGAAGTACCTCGAGAAGGTGGAGGTGGCCTTCATCCCCCCGTTCACCGACATCCGCGGTGTCCAGATCGTAATCGAGGGGGACAAGCTCGGCTTCGCCTACGGTGCGCAGGACGTGTCGGTCCACGAGTCCGGTGCGTACACCGGTGAGATCTCGGCGGGGATGCTCGCGAAGCTGGGGTGCACCTACGTCGTGGTCGGACACTCCGAGCGGCGCGAGTACCACTCCGAGACCGACGAGATGGTGGCCGCCAAAGCCGCGGCGTGCCACAAGCAAGGCCTGAGCCCGATCGTCTGCGTGGGGGAGAAGCTGGAGATTCGGGAGGCCGGCGACCATGTCGGCGTGGTCGTGGAACAGCTCAAGGGGTCTCTCGCCGGCCTGAGCACCGAGCAGCTCGCCTCCACCGTCATCGCCTACGAGCCCGTGTGGGCCATCGGGACGGGCAAGACCGCCTCCGCCGCGGACGCGCAGGAGGTCTGCGCCGCCATCCGCGAGGCACTGGCCGAGCTGTCCGATCCCGGGACCGCGGATCAGATGCGGGTGCTCTACGGCGGCAGCGTCAACGCCTCCACCGTCGGTGAACTCCTCGAGCAGCCCGACGTCGACGGCGGTCTCGTGGGCGGGTCGTCGCTCAAGCCCGACGAGTTCGCCCAGCTGTCCGCCATCGCCGCAGGCGGCCCGCTGCCCTGAGCCCGGCGGCGCGCCTGGATTCACCCTGGAGATCCCACCGGGTAGTCTGGACCAGTCGTCCTCCGACCACCCGACCCGACGTAAGGCCCGATCCGCACATGAAGCTCGCCCTGGACATCTTCCTCCTCGCCACCAGCCTGTTGTTGATGCTGTTCATCCTGCTGCATCGCGGTAAGGGGGGCGGACTGTCCTCGCTGTTCGGCGGCGGGGTCCAGTCGAGCCTCTCCGGGTCGAGCGTGGTGGAGCGCAATCTCGACCGCGTGACCGTGGTCGTCGCCATCCTCTGGCTCATCGCGATCGTCGCGGTCGGTCTCCTGGTCCGTTTCGGCTGACATCCGGGCCCTGCGCCACGCGGCGCGGCCACACGGGGTGCGCTCCTCCGCGAGGAGGAGCGCACCCCGTCGTCGTCGAGCCCCGGGGATCAGTCCAGGGCCGATGCCGCGCCCTCGTCCAGGTGATAGGTCGTGGATTCGACACCCACCGCGCCGGCCACCGGCCAGTCCGAGGGCGACGCACCGCCGAGCCCCTCGGCGACGGCCTCCGCCTTGCCCTCTCCCGCGGCGATCACCAGCACGTGCCGCGAACGGCGAACCGCGGGGAGGGTGAAGGTCAGCCGCTCGGGAGGAGGCTTGGGGCAGTCCCGGACCCCGACGACCAGCCGCTCCGTCTCGGCGACCGCGGGGGTGTGCGGGAAGATCGAATCGACGTGGCCCTCCGGACCCATTCCCAGAATGGTCACGTCGAAGATCGGCTGCTCGCCGTCAGGGACGTCGAGTGCCTCGAGGAAGCTGGCCGCGGCGGCGTCGACATCGTCTTCCCGGGCGGTCCGTGCGGGCCAGCGGTGCACCGTCGGACGGTCTCCCAGTGAGTCGAGCAGGGCCTCGTCCAGCTGGCCGTCGTTGCGTTCCGGGTGGTCGGCGGCAACGAAGCGTTCGTCCCCGAAGTAGATCGTGACCCGATCCCAGTCCACGGTCTCCCCGGCGAGGGCGGCCGCGGTCTTGATCCCGACCGACCCCCCTGTGAGGGACAGGGTGGCCCGGCCGGCGGCGGCGATCCGCGCCGAGAGAAGCTCCGCGGCGGCCCGGGCCGCCGCCGAGGCCAGCGCCTCTGAATCGGTGTGGACAACGTGGCTGAGGTTCGTCATCGGTTCTCCTGGTCTCGTGATTCTCGGTGCTGGTCCCCGGGCGTCCCCGCTCAGCGCACGGATGCCGAGGTGTAGATCACCCGGTCGTGGCTCGCCAGGGCGTCGGCGTACACACCGTCGGTGTCCATGCGGCGGAGCTCCTCGGCGAGGCAGTCCGCCACGCTCCGCTTGACCAGTGTCACCCGCGTGGGAGTCTGGCCGGTGATCCGCAGCTCCGCGGAGGTGGGGCTCACCTGCTCGATGACGATCGATCCGGAGGCGCGCTCCAGGACCACCATGCGCGGCCCCACCGCGCGGTGGACGTCGATCCCCAGACGGGAGGCGAGCCACCCGCCTGCGAGGTCCACGGAGGCGGCCCGTTCGGGCCCACACACCGTGGCGCCGGTGATCGTCTCGAACGGGGGGCGGTCCAGGGTCGCGGCCAGGAGCGAGCGCCAGTGCGTCACCCTGGCCCAGGCCAGATCGGTGTCACCCGGAACGTAGCCGGCCGCCCGCTTGGCCAGCGCGTCCGTCGGGTGACCCTCGGCATCGGAGTCGACGATCCGCCGCCGTGCCAGACGGCCGACCTTGTCCTCCGCCAACAGTGTCGGCGAATGCCTGGGCCACCACACCGCGAGCGGGGTGTCGGGCAGGAGCAGCGGGGTGACCAACGAGGCCGACTGCGACGCCATCGCCCCCGATGTCCGCAGCACCACGACCTCGGCCGCCCCCGCATCGCCTCCGACACGGATCTGACCGTCGAGCCGGTCCGCCCTGGCGCGGTTGCCACGGATCACGACGATCACACGACAGGGGTGCTCGCGGCTGGCGTCGTTGGCGGCCTCGATCGCGGATTCGCTGCCGCCGACATGATCGGTGAGGACGATGAGCGTGAGCACCCGGCCGATCGTGCTCAGTCCCGCGTCCTCGCGGATCTGCACGAGCTTCTTGGATATCTCGCGGGTCGAGGTGTCGGGCAGGTCGATGATCACGGTCGCCTCCATGCGCGGCCACTGCGGGCCAGGATCTCGTCGGCACCACGCGGGCCCCACGTCCCGGCCTGGTACTTCTCCGGGGTACCCCCGGCAGCCCATGCGTCGAGGACGGGATCGAGCAGCATCCAACTCAACTCCACCTCCCGCGAGACCGGGAAGAGCGACGGCTCGCCGAGTAGGACGTCCAGGATCAGCCGCTCGTAGGCCTCGGGGGACGACTCGGTGAACGCCTCGCCGTAGGCGAAGTCCATGTTGACGTCGCGGACCTCCATCGCCGTCCCGGGCACCTTGGACCCGAAGCGCAATGTCACGCCCTCGTCCGGCTGCACCCGGATCACCAGGGCGTTCTGACCCAATTCCTGGGTCATCGTCGCGTCGAAGGGCAGGTGCGGCGCACGGCGGAAGACCACCGCGATCTCGGTCACGCGACGGCCCAGCCGCTTGCCGGTGCGCAGGTAGAACGGGACCCCGGCCCAGCGCCTGTTGTGGACCTCGAGGGTGATCGCGGCGTAGGTCTCGGTGGTCGAGGACGGATCGTAACCGTCCTCGTCGTTGAGCCCCACCACCTGCTCGGACCCCTGCCAACCACCGGAGTACTGGCCCCGGGCCGCGGTCTCGGAGATCGGGAGCGCGAGTGAGGTGGACTCGAGGACCTTGGTCTTCTCCGCCCGTAGTGCGGCGGCGGAGAAGTCCGTGGGTTCCTCCATGGCCACCAGTGCCATGAGCTGGATGAGGTGGTTCTGGATGACGTCGCGTGCCGCCCCGATCCCGTCGTAGTACCCGGCCCGGCCGCCCAGGCCGATGTCCTCGGCCATAGTGATCTGGACGTGGTCGACGTGATTGGCGTTCCACACCGGTTCGAAGAGCTGGTTGGCGAAGCGCAGTGCGAGGATGTTCTGGACCGTCTCCTTGCCCAGGTAGTGATCGATGCGGAACACCGAGTCCTCGGGGAAGACGGCGCCCACCACCGCGTTGAGCTCGCGAGCACTCGCCAGATCGTGGCCGAAGGGCTTCTCGATCACCACCCGGCGCCATGACCCGTCGGCCGACCTGGTGCACCCGGTGCGGTCGAGGTGCCGACAGACCGTGGGGAAGTCGTCAGGGGGGACGGACAGGTAGAACGCGTAGTTCCCGGCCGTGCCCCGTTCTGACTCCAGGGCGGTCAGCTGCTGCGCAAGGTGATCGAAGCCCTCGTCGTCGTCGAAGGTCCCGGTGACGAACCGCAGTCCCGCTGCCAGTTGCTCCCACACGTCCTCACGGAACGGGGTACGGCACCGCTCACGCGCGTGGTCTCGGGCGAATTCGGCGAACTCGGCGTGGGTCCAGCGACGTCGACCGAAGCCGATGAGACAGAATCCCGGCGGGAGCAGACCCCGGTTCGCGAGGTCGTAGACGGCGGGGATGAGCTTCTTCTTGGAGAGATCACCCGTGACCCCGAAGATCACGAGACCGGACGGGCCGGCGATCCGGGGCAGGCGGCGATCCCGAGGATCGCGGAGCGGGTTGGCCGACCCCTCCGGCCCGCCGACGGTGTCGCCGACGGTGGGGGAGGACCGACCGGCCGGTTCGGTCACGACCCCGAGGGGATCTCGTCGATCCGCGCGGTGACCGTGGAGATCAGGTCGTCCCACGCGCTGACGAACTTGCTCACGCCCTGCCGCTCGAGCAACGAGAAGACCTCGTCGAGGTCGATCCCCTCCGCGCGGAGCGCCTCGAGGGTCTCCCGGGAGGCCTCGCCGGTGCCTCGCACCGTGTCACCCTGCAGCTGACCATGGTCGGCGAACGCCTCCATCGTCGCGAAGGGCATCGTGTTGACGGTGCCGTGGGTGACCAGGCCGCTGATGTAGAGGGTGTCCGGGTAGGCCGGATCCTTGACCCCGGTGGACGCCCAGAGCAACCGCTGGGGGTGGGCACCCCGCGCGGCCAGATCACCGAAGCGGCCGGTGGTGTCGTAGACCTCGTCGTACACGTCCTGACACAACCGCGCGTTGGCGAGTCCCGCCCTGCCCCGCAGGGCGGAGTCGCCGGGAAGGCGGGAGTCGATCTCGGTGTCGAGGCGGCTGACGAACACCGAGGCCACCGAGTGGATGCGGGACAGATCGTGACCGGCGTCGGCTGCTCTCTCCAGTCCCGAGAGGTACGCCTCCGCGACCGCGCGGTACTGCTCGGCCGAGAAGATGAGGGTCACGTTGACATCGATCCCGCGCCCGATCACCTCCGTGATCGCGGGCAACCCCGCCGTGGTGGCCGGGATCTTGATCATGAGGTTGGGCCGGTCGACCACGTCCGAGAGCTCGACGGCCTGGGCCACCGTGCCCTCGGTGTCCTCCGCCAGCCGGGGATCGACCTCCAGCGAGACGCGTCCGTCGACCCCGTCGGTGGCCTCGAACACGCCGGCCAGGAGGTCGCAGGCGTCCCTCACGTCGGCCGTGGTGAGCGAGCGCACCACCGAATCGACGTCCCTGTCCGCGCGGACCGCCTCGGTGAGCGCGGACTCGTAGGCCGAGGAGTCGGCCAGCGCGGCCTGGAAGATCGCGGGATTGGTGGTGACTCCCACGACCGAATAGGTCGACATCCGCTCCTCGAGTTCCCCGGAGGTGAGCAGCTGGCGTGACAGATCGTCCAGCCAGACCGAGACGCCGGCGGCGCTCAGTGCGGCGAGATTCGCGTTGGTCATGATGACTCCCCGGTGACGGCCGCGAGGGATTCGCGGGCGGCGGTGACCACGGCGTCGGCGGTGATCCCGAATTCGGTGTACAAGGTCTGGTAGGGGGCGGAGGCGCCGAAGTGTTCCAACGACACCGCCCGGCCCGCGTCGCCGAGGAAGCGGTACCACGGCATCGAGATCCCGGCTTCCACACTCACCCGGGCGCGGACCGACCGGGGGAGGACCGACTCGCGGTACTCCGGGTCCTGCTGGTCGAAGAACTCGATGCACGGCATGGACACGACCCGGGTCGCAACGCCCTCCGCCTCGAGAACCTCGCGTGCCTCGACCGCCAGGTGCACCTCGGACCCGGTGCCCATCAGGATGACCTCGGGGGACCCGGTCGACGCCTCGGCGATCACGTAACCGCCGCGTTCGACGCCCTCCCGGGCCGACTCGGCCGTGCCCTCGAGGACGGGGATGTCCTGCCGGGTCAGGCAGAGCCCCTTGGGGCCGTCGAGAGCGACGAGCATCGCGCGCCACGCGGCCGCCGTCTCATTGGCGTCCGCCGGCCGCAGGACGGCCAACCCGGGGATGGCCCGCAGTGCCGCGAGTTGCTCGACCGGCTGGTGGGTGGGGCCGTCCTCGCCCAGACCGATCGAATCGTGGGTCCAGACGTAGTAGGCATTGCTGCCCTGGAGCGCGGCGAGCCGGACGGCCGGACGCATGTACTCGCTGAAGATGAGGAAGGTCCCGCCGTAGGGCCGGGTCGGGCCGTGCAGGGCGATCCCGTTGAGGATCGCGCCCATGGCGTGTTCGCGGACGCCGAAGTGGAGGTTGCGACCGTATGGGGACGCCGTCCACGTCCCGGTGGAGATCGACGGTGGACCGAAGGAGTCGGCCCCCTCGATCTGGGTGTTGTTGGAGCCAGCCAGGTCGGCTGATCCGCCCCACAGCTCCGGGAGGGTCCCGGCGAGCGCCTGGATGGCCTTGGCTGACGCCTTACGGGTGGCGACACCCTTGGGGTCGGCCTCCCACCTCGGGAGGTCGGCGTCCCACCCCTCGGGCAGCTGGCCGGAGTAGAGCCTGTCGAAGAGGTCCTTCGCACCGGGGTTCGCCTCAGCCCACTCGTGGAACATGTCGCTCCACTGCGCGTGGACGCGGGCGCCACGGTCGCGCGCCGCGCGGGTGTGGGCGATCACCTCGTCGTCGACGGTGAACGGCTCGGTGCCGCCCATGCCGAGGGCCTCCTTGACCGCGTCCACCTCCGCCTGTCCGAGGGCCGAACCGTGCGAGGCCCCGGTATTCATCTTGGTGGGGGCGGGGTAGGCGATCACCGTGCGCAGGACGATGATCGACGGCTTGTCGGTGACCGCGCGCGCGTCGGCGATGGCGTCCTCGATGGCCTCGATGTCCTCACCCCCGTGGACCGTCTGGACGTGCCAGCCGTATGCCTCGTAGCGGGCGGCCACGTCCTCGGTGAAGGCGATCTGGGTGTCGTCCTCGATCGAGATCTTGTTGTCGTCGTAGATCGCGATGAGGTTCCCGAGCTGCTGGGTCCCCGCCAACGAGCAGGCCTCGGCGGTCACACCTTCCTGGACGTCGCCGTCCGAGGCGATCACGTAGACGAAGTGGTCGAACGGGCTCTTGCCGGCCGGGGCGTCAGGGTCGAACAGGCCCCGCTCGTACCGGGCGGCCATGGCCATCCCCACGGCGGAGGCCAGCCCCTGTCCGAGCGGCCCGGTGGTGATCTCCACCCCGTCGGTGTGGTTCCACTCGGGATGCCCCGGGGTCTTGGAGCCCCAGGTGCGCAGCGCCTTGAGATCCTCGAGCTCCAGGCCGAAGCCGGCGAGGTACAGCTGGATGTACTGGGTGAGCGACGTGTGGCCACAGGACAGGACGAAGCGGTCCCGCCCCACCCACTTCGGGTCCGACGGGTCGTGGCGCATCACCCGCTGGTAGAGCGTGTAGGCCAGGGGCGCCAGGCTCATGGCGGTGCCCGGGTGACCGCTACCGCAGTTCTGCACGGCCTCGGCGGCCAGGACGCGCGCGGTGTCGACCGCACGGGTGTCCAGTTCGGTCCAGTCCGACGGGTGGCGGGCGGTGGTGAGCTCGGTGATCTCCGACGCGCTGGTCACTTGTGGTTCTCCCGGGTCGAGGGTGCGGCGCGGATCCGCGCGGATGTCGTGGACCACCTTAGTGGTCACCGTCGCCCGGGGTCGGGCGGTCCCCGCCCCCGCTCTTTCGCGGAGCGTGCAGGGGGGACGTAGTATCGGCCGGGTAGTGCGTTGACATCTGCTGCGAGGAGTTCCGGTGCACGATTCCACCCCGACCCGGAGTGGGGGGCCGTCCGTCTCCCCTCCAGAGTCCTCGGGGCGGCCGGCTCCGGCGAGCGGGAGCGCCCGCGCAGCCGATGTGGTGATGTCGTACATCGCCCTCACCAAACCGCGCGTCATCGAGTTGCTCCTGGTCGCCGCCATCCCCGCGATGCTGCAGGCCGACCGCGGGCAGGTCCACCTGGGACTGGTGCTGCTGACGCTGGTCGGCGGTTGGCTGGGTGCCGCCAGCGCCAACACCCTCAACATGGTGGTCGACGCCGACATCGACAAGGTCATGAAGCGGACCGAGCGGCGCCCCCTGGCCCGCCACGCCGTGACACCGCGAGCCGCGTTGGTCTTCGGTCTGGTGCTCGGCGCGTCCAGCATGCTCTGGTTGGGTCTCCTGGCGCAGAGCTGGCTGGCGGCCGCGTTCATCCTGGCCACGATCTGCTTCTACGTCTTCGTCTACACGATGATCCTCAAGCGACGCACCGCCCAGAACGTGGTGTGGGGTGGCGCCGCCGGATGCATGCCCGTACTCGTGTCCTGGGCGGTCATCACCGATCACCTCCCCGAGGGCCAGCCGCACAACTGGTGGCAGGCGATCGTCCTGTTCCTCATCATCTTCTTCTGGACGCCGCCCCACACCTGGGCTCTCGCGATGCGGTACAAGGAGGACTACAAGGCGGCCGGTGTGCCGATGCTGCCCGTGGTGATGTCGGCTGAAGGCGTCACCCGCCGGATCACCCTCTACACCTGGGCCACCGTTCTGTGCACTTTCGCACTCATCCCCGCGGCGGGGTGGATCTACGCGGTGGGCGCGGTCGGCTTCGGAGTGTGGTTCATCGTCATGGCGCACCGCCTCGAGGCCGGTGTGCGCAGAGGTGTCGAGGTCAAACCCCTCAAGCTCTTCATCCTCTCGAACAACTACCTGGCCGCGGTCTTCGTTGCCCTGTCCATCGACGCGGTTCTCGGCCTCGAGACCCTGTCGGGGGCGTTGGCCCTGTTCTGACCCTTACCGGGAGGGGTCGAGTGTGATCGACCCAGTGGTGCGCCGGGCCTGAAGGGCACGGTGCGCCTGCGCCGCATCGGTGAGCCCGAAGGTCGCACCGACGTCGAGGACGAGCGAACCGCCCACCAGACCTTCCATCACCTCCGCAGCACGTTCGCGGTACTCCTCCGTGGTCGCGATGAAGTCGCCGAGCGTGGGACGGGTCAGGAACACCGAGCCGGCCGCATTGAGTCGCTGCGGATCCACCGGCGGTACGGGACCGCTCGCGGCGCCGAACAGGACCAGGGTCCCGCGTCGCGCGAGTGACGCCAGACTCGTGTCGAAGGTGTCCCGCCCGACCCCGTCGAACACCACCTCCACACCACCGCCGGACAGTTCGCGGATCCGATCGGGCGTGGCCTCCGGATAGAGCAGCACCTGATGTGCACCCAGGTCCCTGCATATCCGGGCTTTCGACTCCGTCGAGGTCGTGGTGATCACCCGGTAACCCCGCGCCACCGCCATCTGGATGAGGAGCTGACCCACACCTCCGGCGCCGGCGGTGATCAACACGGTGTCCCCTCCATGCGCGCGATGGGTGTCGGTGATCAGGTAATGGGCGGTGAGCCCCTGGAGGAGCATCGACGCGGCGACACCATCGGGCACCTCCTCGGGGACAGTGACCAGCGCCTCGGCCGGAGCCACCACGTACTGGGCGTAGGAACCGGGGATCTGACACCAGGCCACCAGGTCCCCGGCCACGATGTCGGGCGTGCCCTCGCCGACCGACTCGACGATCCCGGCTCCCTCGCTTCCCGGGATGTACGGCAACGCGGACTGGTAGACGCCCTCCCGGAAGTAGGTGTCGATGAAGTTGACGCCGATGGCCGTGGTCCGGACGAGGACCTCGCCGGGACCCGGCGAGGGCGTCTCGACCTCGGCCGGCCGAAGGACGTCGGGGCCACCGTGTTCTGAGATCCGGATCGCACGCATGCTCCCAGTATCCGGGACGACCGGGGGCGGCGCAGCCCGGATATCGCCGAGCCATATGGCAGCTCCCCGGGAGCGGCAGGCGGTCGCGGGAACCGGAGGCGATAAGGTACCACCATGAGCCTGCAGATCCTTTCCCAGTACGCCGGGGGACCGCGAGCCCGGGCGACCGGTCGGTCCGCCGTCACCATCGGTGGGTCCGGTGCCGTCTCGGAACCCGATCAGGCACCCGCCGCCGTCGACGAGATAGCCGATCAGGCACCCGCCGCGGCCGACGAGGCACCCGCCGCCGACGAGGCACCCGCGGCCGACGAGGCTGTCGCCGGGGAAGAAGCCGCAGCACAGTCCGAGGATGCACCGGCAGAGGACGCCACAGCGCAGGAGGCCGCCGCCAGCTCGTCGCCGGCCGGGTCGGCGCCCTCCGGCACTGCTCCCGCCGAAGCAGCCGCGACTCCCTCCGTCGGATTGAGCCTGGGACGCCGCGCCCCCAAGGCCCCGGGAGGCGGCGCATCGTCCCTGCACGGATCTCGGATCAAGGAGATCGAGGGCAGCGGGACTCCTGCCCCTGCGAGCTCGCCCACGTCCGCCGCACCCGAGCCCGCAGCCGCGTCCGAGGCGGGCGCCTCCGACTCCGCGGATGACCAGGCGAATACCCCGGTCACAGAGTCCACCAACTCGGAGCCCACTAGCTCGGAACCCACTGCCTCGGAGCCCGCGGCCGAGGGCGGCCCCGCCGCACCCGCCGGTGGCGGCCTGACGCTCGGTGGCCGCACGACGGCCAAGGCCCCGGGTGGAAAGTCCGCCGGCTCACTGGTCCTGGGCGGCGGCGCGGGTGCCGCGGCCGCCTCCGCCGCATCCAAGGCCGCGACGTCGAGCGAGCCCGCCACCACGCAGGCCCCCGACGCCGCCGCGCCAGCCGGCGACAAGACAGATGCGGTCAAGGCCGAAGAGGTCAAGGCCGCTGGCGCGGCTGAGACGACCGAGGAGGCAGCGGCGAGCACCGATCAGGCGCCGGCGGCCAAGAAGTCCGGCGGGCTCACCCTCGGCGGCGGTTCGGGCGCCAAGGCCCCCGGCGGCGGCAAGCAGGGTGGACTCACGCTCGGTGGCGGATCCAAGGCCAAGGCCCCCGGGGGCGGGTCCGCGGGCCTGACCCTGGGTGGCGGATCCGAAGCTCCCTCAGCGGACACGACCGAGGCCCCCGCGACGAAATCCGCCGCTGCCGAGGCACCCGAGGAGACCACGGCGCCCTCCGCCGCCTCACGACCCGCCGACGCCCCGGCCGCGTCTCAGCCGGTCGCCACACCCCCGGCGGACGAGCCGGCTCCCGACGACAAGTCCCCCGAGGCGGCCGCTGCGCAGAAGGCGTCGGCGGAGAAGATCGATCCGATCACGGTCGAGAAGGTCCCCGCAGGACCCACCCCGCCCCCCGCGGCCGTGAAGTTCGTGGAGAAGTTCCTCGCCCGACACGGCGGCAAGGCCGACCTGGTCCTCCAGCCCACCGGCCGGACGGGCGTCCGCCTGACGTTCGTGGGCGCCGACGGCGTCATGGACGACTACATGGTCGACACCCTGGCCGAGGCCGAGGCGGTACGGGACGGGGTCCCCGGGCTGACCGGGTCGGACTGGACGCGCGAGCTGGTCTCGCACACCGATGTGCCCGCCGGCCACTGGAAGCGGATGGCCGGTTCCGGATCCCTGCTCTGACGCCCCGGTAAGACGACAAGGCTCCGATAGGACGAGAACGGCCCCGCCCGGGGCGGGGCCGTTCTCCGTGTGATCGTGTCCGCGGGTGCGAGCCCGCCTCTCGGGCGGGCTACGCGGCCCGTGCGCTCGCGACCGCGGGTTCCCGGATGACGGCCGAGGCCCAGAGGGCTCCGGTCACGGCGGTGATCGCCCCGGCCAGCGTCACGTGCAGCACCACCAGCATCTCCGGCACACCCAGCTGATACTGGGTGATCCCCACGACCGCCTGCGCCGCGATCAGGGCGATCAGGATCAGGCAACGCCGGATCGCCGGTCCCTCCGCACGCAGTGCGAGGAGGCCGAACGCGAGGCCGATGAGCAGGCAGACGTACCCGACCATCAGTTCCGCGTGGAAGTGGACCAGCCACTGGATCGGCATCTGGAGACGGTCCGCGGCCCCGATCCGGGCGTCACCGGCGTGGGGGCCCGCTCCGGTGACCATGGTGCCGGTCACCAACACCCCGGCCAGGAGCACGGCGGAGAGCACGATGAGCCAGGACAGCGGTGGGGGCAGGACGCGGCGGGCGGGGGAGTCGTCGGACTCACCGACCCGCACGAACAGGACGGCCGCGAGCCAGGCCAGGATCATGGACGGCAGCAGGTGGAGCGCGACGGTCCACCACACCAGGCCCGCCAGGACGGTGATGCCTCCGATCACCGCCTGCGCCACGATCCCCGCGGGCATGGCGAGGGCGAGCCAGATGAGCTCGCTGCGTCGCCCCGCGCGGAGCAGCGCGAGCAGCAGCGCGGCGGCCACCGCGACCAACACGAAGGTGAGCAGCCTGTTCCCGAACTCGATGGCCTGGTGCAGCGCGGGGCCCGCCCCGGCGACGGGGACAAAGCTGTCCTGATTGCACCGTGGCCACGTCTCGCAGCCCAGACCCGACGCGGTCACCCGGACGGTCACCCCGGTGGTCATGATGCCGATCTGGGCGAGCACGTTGGCCAGCGCGAGGCCCTTCTGCAGCCGGATCGACGGGAGCGGCAGCCGGGCCAGCGGCCCCCTCGGTCCGGGGGGTTCGCTCGTGGCCGGGCTGCCGGATTTCGGGGCGCGCGAAGTCGAGGTCACGCACCCGATTCTAGGCGGGCGCTCCGGGCAACCCGCGATCAGGTGAAGGAGAAGTGCCGCACGGCCAGACCGGCGCAGACCGCGGTCCACCCGGTCAGCACCACGGCCGCCAGGGCGGGGAACCCTCCCTCGATCGAGGTCACGAGCGCGCTGGTCAGGGCGTATGACGGCACGACGACGAGGATGTCGTGGAGCCAGCCGGGCAGCGTCGCCACCCCGATGGCCAGACCGGCCGCACCGATCAGGACGAACCAGATGAGATTGGCCAGCGCCAACACGATCTCGGCACGCAGAGTGCCCCCGAGCAGCAGCCCCATCGAGGAGAAGGCGACGGATCCGAGTGCGATCATCACCGCGCCCACCGCGAGGCCGGCGGCGCCGGGGCGCCACCCGAGCCCGGCCGCGATCACGCCGAGAAGGACGGCCTGGCCGGCGACCAGGATCAGTGTGGCCAGGATCTTGCCCCCGATGATGACGGCGGTCGGCAGAGGAGTACCACCGAGTCGTTTCAGGGCACCGTAGCGACGATCGAAGCCGACGGCGATGGCCTGGCCGGTGAACGCGGTACCCATGACGGAGAGTGTCAACACCGCGGTGATCGCGTAGTCGATCCTCGGCTGCGGGATCGAGCCGAATTCGATCGCGGTGAGCGCGAACAGGACCGCGACGGGAATCACGAGGGCCACCAGGAGCTGCTCGCCGTTACGCAGGAAGAGCGTCAGCTCCATGCGGGTCTGCGACGCCGCCATCCGGGGGAGGGGGGCGGGTGCGGACGGTGGGGCGAACGTCCCCGGCGCGAAGCGGTTGGTTCCCGTGGGGGTGTCGGTCATCGCAGATCCCGTCCGGTCAGGTCGAGGAAGACCTCTTCGAGGCTCCTGGCGCGGGTGGCCAGGGAGGTGAGTTGGACTCCGGAGTCCTCCAGTGCCGCGCAGAGGCTGGTCATGAGTGCGGGGGACACCGGGCCGTGGACCTCGAGGATCCCGGCCGCGGCCCCCGCCGTCACCGTGTGGTCCGGTCCGAGGGCGCGGCTCAGAAGCGTCGGCGAGGCCTCGCCGTCGACGACCAGGGTCACGCCCTCGGAGGTCCCCGCCCGCGCGAGCTCGGTCGGCGTCCCGGCAGCCACTCGGCGACCGTGGTCGATGATCACCACCTCGTCGGCCAGGGCGGCGGCCTCGTCCATGAGGTGTGTTGTCAGCAGGACGGCTGCGCCGTCCCGACGCAGTGCCCGGACCAGGTCCCACACCGCCCGCCGGGACTGTGCGTCGAGTCCGGCGGTGGGCTCGTCGAGGAATACCAGTTCAGGTCGGCCGATCACCGCGATGGCGAGGGAGAGCCGCTGTTGCTGGCCACCGGACAGACGCCGGTAGGGGGTGGTGAGGTGATCGCTGAGTCCCAGCTCGTCGAGCAGCCAGTCCGGGTCGAGGGGGTCCGCGTAGTACGAGGCGACCAGACGGACCATCTCGCCGACACGCGCGGCGGGGTAGGCCCCGCCGCCCTGGAGCATCATCCCGATGCGACTGCGAACGCGCTGACGATCGGACACGGGGTCCAGACCCAGCACACGAAGGGTTCCGCCGTCCGGCCGCAGAAACCCTTCGCAGACCTCGACCGTGGTGGTCTTGCCGGCTCCGTTGGGACCGAGGAGCGCCATCACCTCACCGCGGTCGAGGCGAAGGTCCAGTCCTGCCACGGCGGTGGTCTGCCCGAACCTCTTGACGAGTCCCTCGACGAGTAGCGCGGGGGAGTCGGTGGGTGAGGTCACGGGAGCATTCTAGGTCGCTCCGACGACCGGAAGCGCAGCAGCCCCGGCCAGCGGAACATCGCGATCAGCAGTATCGACACCGCGACGACGGTGGCCACCCAGGCCTGGACGGTGACGAACGGCGGCAGGCCCGCACCCGGCGGGAGGGTGAAGCAGGCGAGCACGGCGCTGACCGCAACCACGGGAACCCGGAACCCCACCGTCGACGCCCACGCCGCAAGGGGCACCAGGGCCCACAGGACGTACCAGGGCTGCACCACGGGGAAGCACAGGACGATGGCGGCCATCGACACTCCGAGTCCGCCGACCGGATCGATCCGTCCCGCGGAGACCGCGAACAGCATCCGGATGGTGACCACGCCGGCGATCACGAGCGCCGCGGTCTGCACCATCACCAGGATCTGGGCCGTGTGGTCACCCAGCCCCAGGTACTGCCCGATCCCGCCGACGATCACACCCGTGGCGGTGGGTGGTGAGAGCCAACTCCGCAGCGACGTGGCCGCCCCGAGCTTCGTGATCCACCCGAGGCCGGAGGAGGTGGCGAGCATGGCCAGCCCGGTGGTGGCACCGCTGATCACGACCATCACCAGAGCGGCCCGCACGGTGGCGACGGCGCCGCCACCCCACCGTCGGGCGAGCGCCATCCCGACGAAGCCCAGAGCGACGACGGTGGGCAGTTTCACCAGCGCCGAACCGGTGACCAGGACGGTCCCGACGACGAAGAGCACGGTGGTCCGCGGCCCGGACTCGAGGGAGTCCACGGCGCGCAGGGCCAGGACGAGCCCGACGGCCAGCAGTCCCATCATGAGGGACTCGGAGTGGATCCCGGACACGAGATGGAATAGGACGAGGGGATTGGCAACCGCCAACCAGAGTGCCGCCACGTCCGACACGCCGCAGTATTCGGCCAGTCGTGGAACCGCCCACCCGAGCATGAGGATCCCGACGATCGCCACCACCCGGTGCAGGATCGTTCCGGCCACCACGTCGTCCCCCGTCAGGGCGTGGATCACCTTCTGCACCCCGAGGAACAGCGGACCGTACTGATTGGGGGTGTCCCGCCAGATGTCCGGGACGTTGACCGTCAACGCATGGGAGGTCCCGAGCGCCGACACGGGGCCCAGTTCGTACGGGTCGTCGAGGGTGTTGCCGATGGCGCCCTGGGCCAGGTAGCTGTAGACGTCCTTGCTGAACATGGGCGGGGCGAGGGCGAGCGGTAGGGCCCACGAGGCGATGATGCGGTCGAGCGTGGCGCGGTCGATCCGGCCGCTCAACCGTCCCCGGCGGTCCCTGCCCAGGACGTACGGGGCCAGCAGTAACCAGCACAGTGTCACGACCACCATCCCGGTCATCACCACCGTCATGGAGGACTGCTGCAACCTGAGCCACAGTCCGATCAACCGCTCGCCGGCGACGGGGTTCTGCAGTACGGGCAGCGCGCCCGCGCCGAGGGCGCCGACCGCCATGGCGACGGCGGCGGTGGTGCCGATCGTGCGGATCCGTCCGAGGCGGGCCAATTCCGCCGACGGTGGTGTCCCGGTGGATCGCTCCTCGGTGTGCAGCCGGGCGGTGACCGCTCCCGCGCCGCGGACCGGGAATCTGGGTGCCACTGGCCTCAGCCTCTCTCCGCGGTGGGTGTAGGAGGACGGCGTCCGGCCGACAATGCCGGGCTCGCGGGGGTGGGAATATTTCCGTCACGAAGGTGTTGCGTAATATGACGTGGTACGTCCCGGACGGGGCGCACCGAGCATAGCCGGAAGGGAGAGTCAGTTGAGCGTGCAGCACGTCTACGAGAACAGCACGCGACCCGACACCCGCTCGGCCGTCCGTGAACTCCTGCTGGAACGAGGAGCTCTCACCGCCGCCGAGATCGGGCAGGAGCTCGGGTTGACGGCGGCAGCCGTCCGCCGCCATCTGGATCACCTGGTCGAGTCCGGACAGGTCGAGGCCACCCGGACCCGCCCGGCGGGCACCCGTGGGCGCCCGGCCAAGGCCTTCCGGGTCACCGCGAGGGGCCGCAGTTCGGCTCAGCACGGGTACGACCACCTCGCGGTGGAGGCCCTGTCGGCCCTGCGGCGCATCGGCGGGGCCACCGCCGTGGCGT
>NZ_KB714650.1:0-99064 GCF_000349585.1 Dietzia sp. UCD-THP | reverse complement strand
CCGTGGCGGACTTCGCCCGCCAACGCGTCCGGTCGATCGTCGGGCACGTCCGCCCCGCGGACGGGCCGGAGGACGTCGAACGCGCGGCAACCGATGTCGCCGCGGCCCTGACCGAATCGGGGTACGCGGCATCCATCGAGGACGCCGGGGCGGGCCTGCAGATCTGCCAGCACCACTGTCCGGTGTGGAACGTCGCGTCCCGGTTCCCCGAATTGTGTGAGGCCGAGCAGGAGGTGGTGTCCGAGATAGTCGGCACCCACGTCCAGCGCCTCGCCACCATCGCCGGCGGACACTGCGCCTGCACCACGAACATCCCCACGGGGATGGTGACCGCCGGCGACCTGGCGGCCACCATGCCCGCAGCGGCCGACGCAGACGCGTCGGTTCCGACCCCCGAAAGGACTGTGCGATGACCATCACCCCAGATCAGGTGACGGCCGACGTCACCGTGCACGAGCCGACCACCGACGAGGAGCGGATCGCCTCGCTCGGCCAGTACAACTACGGTTGGCACGATTCCGACTCCGCCGGTGCGACCGCACAGCGTGGCCTCTCGGAGGCCGTGGTGCGTGACATCTCCACCAAGAAGAACGAGTCCGAGTGGATGCTCGCCAAGCGACTCAAGGCGTTGTCGACCTTCTACAAGAAGCCCATGCCCGCCTGGGGCTCGGACCTGTCGGGGATCGACTTCGACAACATCAAGTACTTCGTGCGCTCGACGGAGAAGCAGGCCACCTCGTGGGAGGACCTGCCCGAGGAGATCAAGAACACCTACGACAAGCTCGGTATCCCGGAGGCGGAGAAGCAGCGCCTGGTGGCGGGCGTCGCGGCCCAGTACGAGTCCGAGGTGGTCTACCACCAGATCCGCGAGGACCTCGAGAGCCAGGGTGTCATCTTCATGGACACCGACACCGCGCTCAAGGAGCACCCGGAGTACTTCGAGGAGTACTTCGGCTCGGTGATCCCGGCCGGTGACAACAAGTTCTCCGCGCTCAACACCGCCGTGTGGTCGGGCGGCTCGTTCATCTACGTGCCCAAGGGCGTCCACGTGGACATCCCGCTGCAGGCCTACTTCCGGATCAACACCGAGAACATGGGCCAGTTCGAGCGGACGCTGATCATCGTGGACGAGGACGCCTACGTGCACTACGTCGAGGGCTGCACGGCGCCGATCTACAAGTCGGACTCCCTGCACTCCGCCGTCGTCGAGATCGTGGTCAAGAAGGGCGGCCGCTGCCGCTACACGACCATCCAGAACTGGTCGAACAACGTCTACAACCTCGTCACCAAGCGCGCCCGGGCCGAGGAGGGCGCGACCATGGAGTGGATCGACGGCAACATCGGGTCCAAGGTCACCATGAAGTACCCTGCGGTGTGGCTCACCGGCGAGCACGCGAAGGGCGAGGTGCTCTCGGTGGCGTTCGCAGGTGAGGGACAGCACCAGGACACCGGGTCCAAGATGCTGCACCTGGCCCCCAACACCTCCTCGAACATCGTCTCCAAGTCGGTGGCACGGGGTGGTGGCCGGTCGGCCTACCGTGGGCTCATCCAGATCAACCCCGGCGCGAAGGGCTCCAAGTCCAACGTCGAGTGCGACGCCTTGTTGGTGGACAACATCAGCCGGTCCGACACCTACCCGTATATCGACATCCGTGAGGATGACGTGACGCTCGGGCACGAGGCCACCGTGTCCAAGGTGAGCCAGGACCAGCTGTTCTACCTCATGAGCCGCGGCCTGGCCGAGGACGAGGCGATGGCCATGATCGTGCGCGGCTTCGTCGAGCCGATCGCCAAGGAACTCCCGATGGAGTACGCCCTCGAGCTCAACCGCCTGATCGAACTCCAGATGGAAGGATCGGTGGGCTGACAGTCATGACCGACACCACTACTGCCACCACGGGATCCGGCCCCACCCCGGTGACGGATCGCTACGGGATCCCCGTCACCGCCACCAAGGGTGACCAGTTCTCCTCCTTCGACGTGAACGCGTTCGAGGTGCCGAGCCACAAGGACGAGATCTGGCGCTTCACCCCGCTCAAGCGGCTCCGCGGGATCCACGACGGATCCAATGTGACCGCCACCGGGAACCTGCTCGTCTCCGTCGCCGAACGTGACGGCCTGACGGTCGAGAGCGTCGGGACCGACGACAAGCGGATCGGCGAGGCCGGGGCCCCCCGCGACCGCGTCGCCGCGCAGGCCTTCACTTCCGTCGCCGAAGCGACGGTGCTGACAGTGGCCACGGAGACGGTCCTCGACGACCCCGTGTACGTCACCGTCGACGGCCCGGGGGAGGGGGAGCTGGCCTACGGCCACGCCCAGATCCGACTCGAGCCGTTCGCCAACGCGACCTTCGTGGTCGACCAGCGCGGCGGCGGGACGATCGCCGAGAACGTCGAGTTCGTCGTCGGCGACTCGGCGCACCTCGAGGTCGTCCTCATCCAGGACTGGGACGACGACGCCCTGCACCTGGCCAACCACCACCTGCAGGTCGGTCGCGACGCGACCCTGACCTACACCGCGGTGACGTTCGGCGGTGAGCTGGTCCGGATCGCGCCGCTGACGACGTTCACGGCCCCCGGGGGCACGGTGAACGTCAACGGCCTGTACTACGCGGACGACGGACAGCACATCGAGCACCGTCTGCTGGTGGACCACGCTGTGCCCAACTGCACCTCGCGGGTCCTGTACAAGGGCGCCCTGCAGGGTGACGCGTCGTCGAACCTGCCCGACGCCCACACCGTGTGGATCGGCGAGGTCCTCATCCGCGCGGCCGCCGAGGGTACGGACACCTATGAGATGAACCGCAACCTCGTCCTCACCGACGGGGCACGCGCGGATTCCGTCCCGAACCTCGAGATCGAGACCGGCGAGATCGCCGGTGCCGGTCACGCCAGCGCCGTGGGCCGATTCGACGAGGAGCACCTGTTCTACCTCATGTCCCGGGGGATTCCCGAGGACACCGCACGCCGCCTGGTCGTCCGGGGCTTCTTCGGCGAGGTGATCAACCGCATCGGCGTGCCCGAGGTGCGTGAGCGGATCGCCGAGGCCGTCGAATTGGAACTGCAGTCCTCCGGGATCTGACCCCCGGGCCCGAGAGACCACCCCGAAGACTTCACGAAGATTGCGAGCACACCAATGACCATTCTCGAGATCAAGGGCCTGACGGCCCGCGTCGCGGCGACCGCCGACTCGGCCGAGACCGTCGACATCCTCAAAGGTGTCGACCTGACCATCGAGTCCGGGCAGACCCACGCCATCATGGGGCCGAACGGCTCCGGCAAGTCGACCCTGGCCTACGTCATCGCCGGCCATCCCAAGTACGAGGTCACCGGCGGCACCGTCACCCTCGACGGTGAGGACGTGCTGTCGATGGAGGTCGACGAGCGGGCCCGCGCCGGTCTGTTCCTGGCCATGCAGTACCCGACCGAGATCCCCGGGGTCTCGACCGCCAACTTCCTGCGTACCGCGGCCACCGCCGTGCGCGGCGAGGCGCCCAAGCTGCGGCACTGGGTCAAGGAGGTCAAGGAGGCCATGTCCGACCTCGACTTCGACCCGGCCTTCTCCGAGCGCAGCGTCAACGAGGGCTTCTCCGGTGGCGAGAAGAAGCGCCACGAGATCCTCCAGCTGGATCTGCTCAAGCCCAGGATCGCCGTGCTCGACGAGACCGACTCCGGCTTGGACGTGGACGCCCTGCGCGTGGTGTCCGACGGCGTCAACCGCTACAAGGCCGAGGAGAACGGCGGCATCCTCCTCATCACGCACTACACCCGCATCCTGCGGTACATCACGCCCGACCGCGTGCACGTCTTCGTCGACGGCCGGATCGCCGCCTCCGGGGGCGCCGAGCTGGCCGACGAGCTCGAGGCGAACGGGTACGAGAAGTACCTGACGCCCGCCACCGCCTGATCGGAACAGCTGGGAGACCATGACCTCGACCCTCGACCTGACAGCAGTCCGCGCGGATTTCCCCATCCTGTCGCGGACGGTCCGTGACGGAAAGCCCCTGGTCTATCTGGACTCCGGGGCGACGTCGCAGCGCCCGACCCAGGTGCTCGACGCCGAGCGGGACTTCCTCCTGCACTCCAACGCCGCGGTCCACCGGGGCGCGCACCAACTCGCGGAGGAGGCCACGGACGCCTACGAGGGCGCCCGCGCCGACATCGCGCGATTCGTCGGAGCCGACGTGGACGAGCTGGTCTTCACCAAGAACGCCACCGAGGGACTCAACCTCGTGGCGTTCGCCCTGGGGGACCAGCGGTTCGGCGCGCACGCCGTCGGCCCCGGCGACGAGGTCGTCATCAGCGAGCTCGAGCACCACGCGAACCTGGTGCCGTGGCAGGAGCTGTGCCGGCGCACCGGCGCGACCCTGCGCTGGTACGGCGTGACCGACGACGGCCGGATCGACCTCGACTCGCTCGAGCTCACCGACGCCGTCAAGGTCGTCGCCGTGACGCACCAGTCCAACGTGACCGGCGCGGTCACCGACGTGGCCCGCGTTGTCGACGCGGCCCGCGCGGTCGGCGCGCTGGTCGTGCTGGACGCCTGCCAGTCGGTGCCGCACATAGCGGTGGACTTCCACGCGCTCGGTGTGGACTTCGCCGCCTTCTCCGGCCACAAGATGCTCGGCCCCACCGGGATCGGCGTCCTCTACGGACGTCGCGCACTGCTGCACGCGATGCCGCCCGTGCTCACCGGGGGGTCGATGATCTCCACCGTGACGATGGAGGAGTCGACGTTCGCCGAGCCGCCGCAGCGGTTCGAGGCGGGCGTTCCCATGGTCTCGCAGGCGGTCGGCCTGGCCGCGGCCGTCCGCTACCTCGAGGCGGTGGGGATGGAGACCATCGCCCGCCACGAGGAGGCGCTGACCGTGGCCGCCCTCGAGGCGCTGCAGCAGATCCCGGGCATCCGCATCGCCGGGCCGACGGACATGGTCTCCCGCGGCGGGGCCGTCTCCTTCGTGGTGGACGGCATCCACGCCCACGACGTGAGCCAGGTCCTCGACGACGACGGCGTCGCGGTCCGGGTGGGTCACCACTGCGCGTGGCCGCTGCACCGGCGCCTGGGCGTCCAGTCCACGGTTCGGGCGTCGTTCGCGCTGTACAACACCCTCGACGAGGTCGAGGCGTTAGCTCGGTCCCTGCGCCGTGCCCAGGAGTTCTTCGGAGTGGACAGGGGTGGAGTGAAGTGAAGCTCGAGCAGATGTACCAGGAGGTCATCCTCGACCACTACCGCCACCCGCACCACAGCGGGCTGCGGGAGCCCTTCGGCGCCGAGGTCCACCACGTCAACCCGACCTGCGGCGACGAGCTGACCCTGCGGTTGCGCCTGTCCGATGATCTCGCCACCGTGGAGGATGTGTCCTACGACGCACAGGGGTGCTCGATCAGCCAGGCTTCGACCTCGATGATGGCCGACCTCCTGGTCGGTCGACCCGTGGGGGAGTCACTCGATGTCGTCGACGCCTTCCAGGCGATGATCTCCTCCCGTGGCCAGGACGAGGGGGACGAAGAGGTCCTCGACGACGCGGTGGCCCTCGCCGGGGTGTCGCGGTACCCCGCGCGGGTGAAGTGCGCCCTGCTGGGCTGGATGGCGTTCAAAGACGCCCTCGGCCGACAGACCGAACACCATCAGGAGTGATGAGACATGACCGAGCAGATGACACCTGCCAACGATCCGACGGTCGACGACCCCATGTCGGCCACCGAGAACGACACGCCCGCGGGCACCGCCTACAACGGGGAGTTCCGCCCGGACCCCAACCGGCCCGAGCAGTCGGAAGAGGACCTCGCCCTGGTCGCCGATCTCGAGGAGGCCATGCGTGACGTGGTCGACCCCGAGCTCGGCATTAACGTCGTGGACCTGGGTCTGGTCTACGACAT
The DNA here is from genome assembly GCF_000349585.1 of Dietzia sp. UCD-THP. Classification (NCBI taxonomy): domain Bacteria; kingdom Bacillati; phylum Actinomycetota; class Actinomycetes; order Mycobacteriales; family Dietziaceae; genus Dietzia; species Dietzia sp. UCD-THP. The sequence continues at coordinate 93,185 of NZ_KB714650.1, read as the reverse complement.
CTGGGTCCGCCCCGGCGAGACCGAGGGCTCCACGATCGCCCGCGTCGACATGACGCTGACGTCGGCGGCCTGCCCGCTCACCGACGTGATCGAGGACCAGGCTCGCTCTGCGACGGTCGGCTCCGACCTCGTCAACGACCTCGAGCTCAACTGGGTCTGGATGCCGCCGTGGGGACCCCAGATGATCACCGACGAGGGACGCGAGCAGCTGAGGGCCATCGGCTTCACCGTGTAGCCCTCCTCGCGGCGCCGCCGCCGCGATCCGCGTGCCCGCTAGAGCGCCCGCCCCGTTCCGGACGGGGCGGGCGTCTCCGCGTCGTCGCCGGCGATTACGGTTCCGTTCGGCCGACATTTACGCTGGGGGACATGTCCGCATCCGCTGATCACATTGTTGGCGACCGGTCTGAGGCCGAGAGTGGGGGCGGGCGTGTCATCGAAGGAACCCGCCTCACCCGGGCGACGGCGTGGCTGGTGTTCCCCCCGTCGCTTCTGCTAGCCCCGCTGTCGGGTTTCCTGCTCTACATGGTGCACGCCACTGGCAGCGATCAGCCGTGGCACGTCTGGAACCTGCTGTGGACCGCCTTCGACATCGGTGCCGAGGGCAACGCGGCCGTGTGGTTCGCCTCGGCGGTCTGGCTCCTCGTGGGCGCCTTCGCGGCCCTCGCCGCCGTCACCACCTCCCGTTTCCGCTCGTCGTGGTGGCTCTTCTCCGCGGTCGCCGTGACCGCCTCCGTGGACGAGGCGGGCGCCCTCCACGAGCGGCTCTTCGTGGTGGGGGACCGGCTGGCCCCGTACCTGCCGTTCGACACCTACTACAACTGGGTGATCCCCGGCGCCGTGATCGCCCTGATCGTGGGCGGTCTGCTCATCAGGCTGGTCCTCGCTCTCCACCGCCGCGTCGCCGTCTCGTTGATCGCGGCGGCCGTGGTCTTCCTGTCCGGCTCGCTCGTGATCGAGAGCCTCACCGGGCTCGTCGACCGCGAGATCGGCGCGTCGTCGACTCTCTACCTCACACTGATGTACATCGAGGAGACGTTCGAGCTCCTCGGCGTTGCGGGGGCCGCGGTCGCGCTGTCGTCGATGTTCCGCGTCGCTCGCCGCCCGGGCGGCCTGTTACTCACGTTCGACGGGTTTCGATCGCGCGACGCCTGACAGCGCCGCGGGACCGCGGGCAGAGCGCCGCAGGACCGCGGCCACCATCCCGGCCTTGTCGCGCACGGGCATGGTCACCCACATGTCCCACATCGCGGCAGCGACCTGGTACGAGGGGCTCGCCCCGTCGAGGAACCACCGCTGGCGGCGGCCGTCGAGGCGCCCGAACGCCGCGAACAGCGCCCGGAGGGTCCGGTCGTCCGCACGGAGTAGCGCCCGCAGGCCAACACCGTGAAGGGTCGTGCTCAGGGGGGACCGCGGCTCGGGAAGCGGGTAGCCGGCCCCGAGCGCGAGGACGGCCGCGGGGACGGCCGCGAGCATCGCGGCCACCGAATACCCCGTCGCCGCGTGTCCGTGCCCGCCCGCGGTGCCGAACGCCTCGACCAGCGGGTTCCCGGACCCGCCCGGCCGCGGCAGGAGCGGGATGTGCACCCGCTCGACCGATAGCGGGTCGTCGATCGCCGCGCTGGGCACCCCCCGGCCCGCCAGGCGCGAGCGCAGCCGGCTCGCCAGGACGGCGGGATCCGGGGCGGGCAGCCCCGCCAGACACGTCTCCTCCAGCAGAACCCGATCCGCGGACAAGGGGATCGCGTACAGGAAGCTGGTGCCGATCTCGTCGTCGTCGTTCCCGTCACGCGCGTAATCGGTGCGCCAGTCCATGAACAGGGCCGCCTCCCCACCCAGCGCGGGGGCGGCATCGGCGGCGTCCAGCACGATGCCGTAGGCCGTCTGCAGCGGGCCCGAGTTGAGCCGGCCCCCCGCGCCGCGGCAGTCCACCACGCGGTGGGCCCGGGCGGTCAGGGCAGGCAGTGCCTCGTCGTCGATCGCCTTCCGCTCCACGGTGACCCCCGCCCCGAGCGGGAGGGCGCGCCGCAGTGCGTCGTTGTCCAGCACCGCGTACTCGCGGTGGAGCACCGCGCGCCCGGGCGCGTACAGGGCGGGGGAGGAGACCCTGTGCGCGAGCACGTCGATCCCACACACTTCCGGACGCAGCCACGGCGGCACCTGGTCGGCCCACACCGACAGGGTCTGATGCCACGGCGCGTCGGGCCGCGGGTCGAGCGCCAGGACCGTGAGACCGTCTGCGGCGCAGCGGGAGGCGAGCGCGCGGCCGGCGGGGCCGAGCCCGACGACGGCGACGTCGAACAACTCGTCACCCGTAGCATTCATACGGACCGACACTACCGTCGCGCGAGAGGAACCCATGTCAGGCGCGTTCTACCAGCAGATGGACCACGGTCGCTTCGAGTCGACCGCGCTCACCGCAGGCCCGTGGTCCGCCGAATCGCAGCACGCCGGGCCGCCGAGTGCGCTGCTGGTGAGGGCGATGGAGAGGTTCGAGGCGGACGCGACGCTGCGGCTGGCGCGGATCTCGGTGGACGTGCTGGGCCCCGTTCCCATCGCGCCGCTCGACATCGAGGTCCGCACCGTGCGCCCGGGACGCAGCGTCGAACTGCTCGAGGCCAGCGCCTCCGTGGCCGGCCGGCCCGCGCTCGTCGCCCGCGGGTGGCGCATGCGCCGCACACCCGACGACTTCCCGACGGTCGGGACCCACGACGGGCCGCCCGTGCCCGCCACACGCGAACGCGGACCGATGATGAGCTTCGCCCACGCCGACGGCTACCTGTCCGTCGTGGACTTCTCCTTCGTCTCCGGCGGCGGCGACGAGCTCGGGCCCGCGCAGGCCTGGGGGCGTGCGCGCGTCGATCTCGTCGAGGGGGAGCGCATGACCGGGTGGCAGCACACCGTGGTGGTGGCCGACTCCGCCAGCGGGGTGTCCCTGGCCAGCGACCCGCTGAGTCACCCGGCGGTCAACTGCGACCTCGTGGTCTCGCTGCACCGCGACCCCGAGCCCGGCTGGGTGCAGCTGGACAGCGAGACCGTCGGCGGGCCCGGTCAGGGAGTGCTCACCGACACGCTGATCTCGGACGATCGCGGGCGGCTCGGCCGCTGCGTGCAGAATCTCTACGGTCGACGCGCGGGCTGAGTTCGGGTGGGCGTAGGTGCCTTCCCCCGGGGCCGGGTGAGCACTCTCGCAGCGCATCCCGGGCCGGGTGAGCACTCCCGCAGCGCATCCCGGGCCGGGTGAGCACTCCCGCAGCGCATCCACCTCCAGATCCGCTGCCCCTTTGTCCCGCGCTGGGAGAATGCACGCACCAGACGGGGTTGCGCTGGGAGAATGGACCATTGCGGCCGCATAAGCCGAAGCGCCAGCGCATCCCAGCGGGGTCACGCTGCCTGTCTGACAGTCTGGCCGCACCTGTCGCACCAGCGGCCTGAGCCGGCCCCCGAGCGGGCACTAGGACATGGCGGGCCAGCGGGCCAGCGGGTTGGCGGGTTGGCTGGCCAGCCGGTCGGCCGAACTCTTCGCAGCCGCCCCTCACGATGGCGTCTGGCCTGCCCCGATGCGCGGGCGAGACGCCATCGTGAGGAGCGAGGAGGGCTGTCGTGGACATCTGCAGACGCGAGACGTCAGGCAGAGGAGCGTCTGCTCGGACGTGTGACATGGCCGCGCGGGGCGGGAATGCACGGGCGGGAGCGAGGCGCCAGGGCCAGGAGCGGCTGCACAGAGCGGTAGGACCGCGGCCAGCAGGCCGCCCACAGACCGCAGCGAACGGAGCGCGGCAGGAGAATCCGCTCGAACGCCGACCCGGCGTGGTCGCTCTGGTCGCGGAGACCCAGGTCACCGGAGTCGTCCCGCGTCTCGCGCCGCAGGTAGAGTGGCTGGTCGGCCAGAACCCACCCGAGAACAGACGAGGTACCCGCGCACGTGATCACCATCGACGACCTGGAGGTGCGCGCCGGCGTGCGCACCCTGCTCCACATGGACGGGTCCTCGCTGCGGGTCCAGCCCGGCGACCGGATCGGCCTTGTGGGCAGGAACGGCGCCGGTAAGACGACGACGATGAGGATCCTCGCCGGCGAGGGTGAGCCGTACGCCGGGAAGGTCGTCTCGACCAGCGACGTGGGGTACCTGCCGCAGGATCCCCGCGAGGGCAACATGGACCAGCTCGCCCGCAGCCGGGTCCTCTCGGCCCGCGGGTTGGACGTACTGATGCTCCAGATGGCCGAGGCCCAGGAGCAGATGGTCGAGGCGCCCGACGACGCGGCGATGGACAAGGCCGTGCGGAAGTACGGTCGGCTCGAGGACGAGTTCTCCGCCCGGGGCGGATACGAGGCCGAGAGCGAGGCCGCCCGCATCTGCAGCAGCCTGGGGCTGGAGGATCGGATCCTCACCCAGAACCTCGGGACGCTCTCAGGAGGTCAGCGCAGGCGCGTGGAGTTGGCCCGGATCCTGTTCGCCGCGTCCGACGGAGCCGGCAAGTCCCAGACGATGCTGCTGCTGGACGAGCCCACCAACCACCTCGACGCCGATTCGATCACGTGGCTGCGCTCGTTTCTCGAGAAGCACGAGGGCGGGCTGATCATCATCTCCCACGACGTCGAACTGCTCGAGGCCGTGGTCAACAGGGTGTGGTTCCTCGACGCCGTGCGCGGGGAGATCGATGCCTACAACATGGGCTGGCAGAAGTACCTCGATGCGCGCGCCACCGATGAGGCCCGGCGCCGGCGGGAACGCGCGAACGCCGAGAAGAAGGCCTCCGCCCTCAAGACGCAGGCCGCCAAGCTGGGCGCCAAGGCCACCAAGGCCGCCGCGGCCAAGCAGATGATCCGCCGCGCCGAGACCATGATGAACCAGCTCGACGAGGTTCGGGTGGCGGACAAGGTGGCGCACATCAAGTTCCCCACCCCGGCCCCGTGCGGCAAGACCCCGATGTTCGCCAAGGGCCTGACCAAGATGTACGGCTCGCTGGAGGTCTTCGCCGGGGTGGATCTGGCGATCGACAAGGGCAGCCGGGTGGTGGTGCTGGGCTACAACGGCGCCGGCAAGACCACCCTGCTCAAGCTTCTCGCGGGTGTCGAGCGCACCGACGGTGAGGGCGGCGTCGTCTCCGGCCACGGCCTGAAGGTGGGCTACTTCGCCCAGGAGCACGACACCCTCGATATGGACGCCAGCGTGTGGGACAACATCCGCCACGCCGCCCCCGACGCCGGGGAACAGGACCTGCGCGGCCTGCTGGGCGCGTTCATGTTCACCGGCCCCCAGCTCGAGCAGCCCGCCGGCACCCTGTCCGGTGGTGAGCGCACGCGTCTGGCGCTGGCCGGGCTGGTGTCCTCGGCGGCCAACGTGCTGCTGCTCGACGAGCCCACCAACAACCTCGACCCGATCTCGCGCGAGCAGGTCCTCGACGCCCTGCGCAGCTACGAGGGCGCGGTCGTCCTGGTCACCCACGACCCGGGCGCCGTGGAGGCCCTTGAGCCCGAGCGGGTCATCATCCTGCCCGACGGTACCGAGGACCTGTGGAGCCAGGAATACATGGAGATCGTCGAGCTCGCGTGAGCCGAGCGGCGCGAGGGCTCGTGTCGTCGGCGACCTGCACGGTCGGCCTGGATTTCTCGCCCACGACCGCGCGGCATCGTGGCCGTGGGGCTACGGTGGGAGTGTCGCTGGATTCGGCCGGACGCCGGGTGCACCGACGACGGTGTCACCGAGGAGGTCGACCAATGGACGCACAGCCGGTCGTAGTCGGAGTCGACGGGGGACCCGACTCATTGAAAGCCCTGGCCTGGGCCGCCGAGTACGCGAACACGGTCGGGGCGCCCCTGATCGCCCTGGCCGCCGTCGAGACCCCCGCCGTCGTCGGCCCGTACGCGATGGCCGGGTGGGTGGACCCGTCGATTCTGGAAGAGAGGGCGAGGACCATGCTCTCGGATTCGGTGCGCGACACCCTGGGTGACGACGCCCGCGTCGACCAGACCGTCCTCCGCGGCCACCCTGCGGAGGCGATCGTCGCGGCCTCGCGGGATGCCCGGCTCGTGGTGGTGGGGAGCCGGGGGTGGGGTGGTTTCCGGGGACTGCTCATGGGCTCGGTGAGCCAGCACGTCGTCGCGCACTCGCGGTCCCCGGTCGTGGTCCTGCCGCGTCAGGCCGACGACGCCTGAGCGCGGTCGGCGTCGCGCGGCGAACGACGCACGACGCACGACGCACGACGAACATGACGGGTCCCTGCCGCTCCACGGACGGATCAGGTCTCCGTGTGTCCCACCAGACCCTCGAGCAGTGTCGGGAACCGGGCTGAGACGCCCCGGCGGGGGAGGGTGCTCAACGCCTCGCCCTGACCGGGAAGCGCGGCGTGCCTACCCGTGACCAGGTGGTCGAGTGCCCTCATCAGCGCCGCGGGGTGGGTGTCCAGCGCACTGTGGCCGTTCTCGATTCGGGTGACCGCCGCGTCCGGGGCGATCGACGCCACGCGGTCGGCGATGTCCGGAGGGGTGCGGAGGTCCCTGGTGCCGCTGAGGAGGACCATCGGCCAGGTGAAGCGGGATACCTCTCGACCCAGGTCGACCGGTTCCGCGTCGAACCCAGGAAACAGAGGTGCGAGCGGCGCATACGTGAGTGCGGGGTCGAGGGGCTGGCCGTCCGCCGGGGCGCCGTACCCCAGTTCGCGAAAGCCGATCGCTCCGGCGATGTCGAACTCGTAGACGCCCGGCACGCGGGCGAGCGTGCCTTCCCTGGTCGCGTAGGCCTCGAGTAGTCGCCAGGCTGCGCCCGCCGGCACCCGCAGCCGTCCCGGTGCCCGACCGCGCACCCGGCCCCGCAGCAACGGACCGAGCAGCTCCGGCCCGCCCAACTCGTAGGCCGCGCGGACCACGTCGAGCAGGCGTCGGCCGTCCTCTCCGCGGAGGTAGAGGCGCCGCACATCCGCCGCGATCGCGGTGTCTGCATCCCAGAACACCGAGCGCACCGCCCGTCGCTCGAGGTCGATGTCCGCCGACGACTGCAGCGCCGAATCCAACAGCATGCCCGCGACGCGCTCGGGATACAGGGCGCCGAAGTAGGACACCACATAGCTGCCGTAGGAGGACCCGACCAGGTAGGCCGAGTCCACCGCCTCCCGGTCGAGAACCGCCGCGATGTCGCCGGCGACAGCGGCGATGCGCATCGCCGACACCGGCAGGTCCCGGCCGGCGGTATCGGTGCGGGACAAGCCCACACCTCTGTGCTCCACCATGATCAGGTCGTGCCCGAGGCCGGCCGCCCATCGACGCAGGCCGCGATACGGCAGTACCGACCCGAGGCCCGGGCCGCCGGGGACCACCACGGTCGGCCGCCGGGCGTGCGGGCCGGTCCGCACGTAGGTCAGGTCGAACCCGGGCCCGGTGTCGTCGGCTGGCCGCCTGACGCGGCGGATCCCCGCGGTGCCGCGGGCCAGCGCCGACACCAACCCTCGGCCCCGGGTCACCTCCGCACCGACCGGAGCACCGGCGCGGCCATGGCAGCCGCTCGCGCGATTGTCAGACCCGCTGCTCGTGGACATCCTCGAGCGCCGCGGCGTCAGCCGCGCTCATCCCGGTGATGGGTTCTCCGTTCCACACGATGTCGTCGCCCAGAGCGCCCAACAACTCCTTGCGCTGACCGTGGCTCAGCTTGGCACCGTGGATGAGCGTCGCGGGGCTCCACATCATGGCGAAGGAGTCGTGCCACCCCGAACCGACGTCCTTCACGTGGAGCAGGTCGTGCAGCGACGTGGGCAGGTGCTTGAGCGGCTCTGCGAACGCGTCGGCGAGGACAGCCAGGCTGATCTGACGTTCGACGCCCGGTTCGACGACAAACGCCTCGGGGTTCCGGCCGGTGAGCGCCTGTTCGAGCTGCTCCGCCTCGAGCAGGATGACGCCGTTGGTCGGGCGTGGGTTGCACTCGATGGAGTAGAGCTGACCGTCGTTGTCGACGAAGTCGAAGGAGAGCTGGCCCGTGAACCCCGGGTCGAGCGCGTCGACGATGCGCTGCGTGTAGTCGAGGGTGTCGGTGCTGTCCACGGCGAGGAAGGTGATCCCCGTGCTGTGCGCCCACTGTTCGGGCGCGCGGTAGGTGCAGTGCGAGGTGACCCGGCCGTCCACGATGGTGCTGTAGGTGCACACCATCGGGCCGTCGACGAACGGTTGCACCAGCCACGGCTGCTCTTCGGTGGGGTGGCAGTCGTCGACGGACATCTTCCCCGCCAGCGGCCCGGTGTTGGTCAACAGACCCACGCCGCCTCGCGAGAACGCCGCCCGGGCGAAGTAGCGCGGGTACTTCTCGATCGCGGCCACGAGCGAGGCGTGGTCGGTGGCGACGGTCGTCTCGGGGATCGGCACCCCTGACCGCTCCACCAGGCGTTGGAAGCTCGCCTTGTCGTGCAGTTGCGCGAGTTTCGCGAAGCTCCCGCCGAACAGCGTCACCCCCTCGGGCAGGTCCGCGACCCGGGCGGCGAGGTAGAAGACCTCCTCGAAGGTCGGGATGATGAGGTCGATGTCGTATTCGGAGACGATCCGGCTCACGTCCCGGATGAACTGGTCGGTGTCGTAGCGGGGGGAGGCCGTGACGGCGTGACCCGCGAGGTATTTGGAGTGACTGCCCGTCGCGCCCGGATAGGTGTCGCTCGCCACCACGGTGTGGCCACGGCTCCCGAGCTTGCGGATGATGTCCAGGGCGAAGGTGTTCCTGGAGCTGGTGACGAGTACGCGCATCATGGTCCTCTCGGGTCTGGTGACCGTCCGCTTATCCTAATCACGGCCGCAGACGGGACGGCGCCCAATCGGTACTACTGTCGAGACGACGGAATGGGAGCACATGCACGAGGTGGCGAGATGGATCGCGGCCGTCCCGACACTCGTCGGGTTCGGTCTGGCGCTGGGCCTGAGCCCCGCGCTGTATGGGGCGACCGCCGACATCCTCGCGAGGAACCGGAACGTGCGCGCGCGTCTGACATGGTTGCTCTCGGGTCTGGCGTCGGGGGCCACCGCGCTCGGGTTGCTTCTCCACGGCGTCAATCCCGCCAACCTGGTGGATCAGGTGCGCCAGCGCGGGGACGCGGTGGTGGAGAACCACGTCGTCGACCTGGTCGTGGGTGTGGTCCTGCTGGTGGCGGCGTGTGCGATGGTGGTGTGGCTGCGGGTCGTGCCCGTGCGCCCGCAGCGTCCCGAGCGCGCACCCGATCAGAACTCCCCGCCGGCAGCCCTGTTCGTGCTCGGGTTCAGTTCGGCGATCATCGGTCTGACCACCCTCCCGATCATGTATCTCACCGGCCGTCTGGTCGAGAGCGTGAGCTCGGATCCCGTACTCAGGCTGTGCGCCTATCTCGTCTTCGTGCTGGCCCTGGTCGCACCGTTCGTCCTCCTCGCGTGGGTGTGGTCCCGATTCCCCGTCGCCACACGAAAGGTCACCGATGTGTACGAACGCATGCTCGGGTGGGACACACGGTGGGTGTCATTCGGCGTGATGGTCTTCGGCGGGATCGCCCTGCTGGTGTTCGCGACTCTCGTGCACCGCTGACCCTCCGTCACCGGTTAGGTGATCCTTAGCAACTACTGTGACCAGTGCGTTTGAGACACTTGTCCACATGGACATCGTTTTCGACATCGTTCTGATCCTGCACTTCATCGGCCTGGCCGGCATCATCGGCGGGTGGCTCGCCACCATCAAGGCGCCTCACATGAACAAGGCGATCCTGCACGGGGCGATCCTCCAGGTGGTCACCGGTCTGCTGCTCGTCGGTCTGCGCGAGATGCAGGACGTGGACCTCAATCACATGAAGATCGGGATGAAGCTCGTCGTCGCGGTTGTCATCCTGGTCGTCGCGGTGGTGGGCGTCCGTAAGGAGGCCAGGGCGGCGGGCAGCACCGGCACCCTCGCGACCATCGCCGGCGTCCTCGGCGTGGTCAACGTCGCCATCGCGGTCCTGGTCTGACACGGTCCTGGTCTGACACCGGGACTCCACGCCCCGCGCCGCCCCCCGACTCCGGTCGGGGGGCGGTTCGTGTGTCGCCTGTGAGGAGAGCGCAGACCTGTCAGTCCTTTTCCAGATAGACCGTCGAAGCGCTCACGTCCGAGTAGTACAGCGACCACCCCTCGACGGGCGACCCCATGTAGAGGGGCTCATCGGTTGCCAGGGTCTCGACCGTCGCCCCGGGGAAACTCAGAGCGATGGTCTCGTTGCTCTTCCTGATGATAAGGCGGCCATCCCCATCCAGGAGATGGTTGTTCGCCTCGAGATCGTTCAGCTCATCCTTGGTGATCCTGAATAGATATGTCCCGGTCGCGGCGTCGACGACTGCCAGGTCGTTGCCGTTCCTCACCAGGACGTGGTCGGCTGAAGCGCTCACGATCTCTGAAAAGTATTCGTCCACCTTGAACGGGGTTTCCCCGTGGCCGGGACAGAGCATCTTCGTTGGCGTCAGGTCGCTGCCGCTCGGAATGGTGAGCCAGCAGTCGCCGCGTGTCAACTGGTCGCTCGACAGCGGTGCACCCGGGAGTTCCCGCACGTTCTCCAGGTCGATGGTGGCACTCTCCCAGCCGTCCCCGCTGACGGGAAGGAAGTGACCGTAGAAGTAAGCCGGACTGCACCACTCACCAAAGCTCCCGGCCCGCTCGAACGTGGAGCTGTCGAACACCGTGATCTCGCCGCACTCTGAGTACGGTCCCTCTTCCACGGCGAACTTGGTGGGCGACGCCGCGAGGATTCCTTTGAACCCGGCCTCCTCGTTGCGGTCATTCTCAAACGTCGCGGTGAACAGAGGCTCATCCGAACCCGGTTCCAGAGCGTAGAGATGCGTGAAGTTCCGAACCGGGTCGAGCCCGGTCGACTCGATTTTGGTGCGCATCGTCGTGAGCATGGCGGGTCCCGACGCGCTCATGATGCCGATGCACTCGCCGCCCCACTCCTTCAGCACCTCGCCCTCGGGAACCTCGGGATACTCCACGGGCACGAACTCTCCGGATTCGTAGTCGAACACCTCAGTATCGTTGATCGAGTGGCAGTTCCTGATCACGACACCCGCCGGACCGGGCTCGTCATGGCGGCTGATCTCCACCCGGGTTCCGCTGGCGACCACTGTCGCCGTGGGCGTAGCGGTTTCGGACGTGCGGGAGGTCTCGGGCGCACTGGAGATGCTCGGTGACCGTTCGGGTGGTGGCGCCGCCTGTTCCTCGTTCACCCCACACCCCACAACGAGACCGATCGAGGCCAGGAGAACAAGAGGTAGGCCGGCGCGCAAGGAGTGGTCCCTTCTCGAAGAAGACGTAGACGAGGATCTTCTCACAACGCCGGATCGACGCCTGTCCCATCAACGGATGACTTCACCCCTCCATCACGGCGGCGAGGTACGCGCGCACCAGCCGGGCACCCACCTCGGCCGGAAGGCGTTCGATCGCCGCGAGGAGCGGCGCCATGCCGTCGTCGTCGCCACCTGTCTCGCCGAGGACCCCGGACACCATCGCGTGCACGTCGTCCTCGGGGAGGGCCAGCAGATCACCGGGGGAGAGAGCGCCGGCCTCCAGCGCGGCCAGCACGTCGGCGAACGCCGCCGGAGGCGACGGATCCGGCAGCCCGCGTACCGCGTCGGCGGACGCCCGGGCCACGGTGAGGATCTCGTCCGTCAGGCGTTCGGTCACCGGGGTGATGGTGAGGTGGGACGACGACGGCAACTCACCCCGCTCCTGACGGTAGGCAGGTTGCGCCTGCACCGCGATGCCCCTCCGACCGCACTCGTCCGCCCACAGGTGGGGGTGGACCCGCCGGGCATCTTCGACGGAGCCGTCGGCCACCACGGCGATCAGCGGGCCCGGATCGGAGTCGATCACCCGCAGTCCCTCGATGCCGGACAAGCCCTCCACGAGGCGTGCGGTTGCCCTGGCGGTGCGCGCGGCGAGTTCGGCCTGGCCGTCGTCGCCCAATGCCTCGAGCACGGCCCACGCGGCGGCCGCGGGCTCGAGAGGCTTGGACCCGGACAGAGTGGGGTTGACCACCGGGTAGCCCGGCCAGTCGACGGTGGAGAACCAGGATGCGCGGTGCCTGGCGCGGCCCCGGCTGAGCAGGACCGAGGTGCCCTTGGGGGCGAACCCGTACTTGTGCAGATCGGCCGAGATGCTGGTGACGCGCTTGATCCGTAGATCCCAGGTCGATCCCACCCCACCTGGCCAGAAGGGGAGGACCAGCCCGCCCAGGCAGGCGTCCACGTGCAGCCCGATCCGCGGGTCGTGGTACGCGTTGAGCCCGGCCGCGACCTGCTCCACCGGGTCGATCACACCGGTGGGGTAGGAGGAGGCCGAGCACACCACCAGGCAGGTGTCCCGATCCACGGCACCCAGGAGGTCCGCGGCGGACACGCGGCCCGAAGCGGGGTCCACCTCGACGCCGACGAAGCGCATCCCCAGAACGTGGGCGGCCTTGCGGAACGCCGCGTGGACGGTCACCGGGGCGACGATCGTCCCGCCGCTGCCCGGCACTCTCCCGGCGACCTCCCGGGCCGCCAGACACGCCAGGATGCAGCTCTCGGTGCCGCCCGACGTCACGACACCGTGGACCTCGTCGTCGTCGCCCGGACCGTCCCCGGGGTCCCCGCCCAGGATCGTGCGGACCCTTGCGACGATCCCGCCGTGGATCCATGCGACCGACCCGAACACGGTCGGGTCCAGGCCGTTGACCCCGTGTGCCAGACCGGCCGCGCGCACGGCCACCCGGTCCACGCCCACGATTCCCGAGTCGTAGACGTAGGAGAGCACCCTGCCGCCGGTCGTGGGCGGATCCGACGCCCGCAGCGCGGCCAGCGTCTCGAGGGCCGCCTCGCCTCTCCGGGCGATGAGGGCGTCCAGGGGATCGGTGTCCGGTGGTTCGACTGTCATGCGGGCTCCGTCCGTCGTGCGGGCTCGGTGATGCGGGCTCGAGCTGTCATGCGGGTTGGATCCGTCATGCGGGCTGAGTCCAATTCGGGTGTTCCCGGCCCAGTGCGCGGATGACGAGCAAACTGGCCGCGGTCAGCAGGGCCGGCACGAGGGAGAAACCCAGGACGATCGCCCACAGGGCCGGTTCGGGCTGATCGGCGACGCCGCCCGAGCGGAAGCCGGTCACCGCGAGCAGCGCCAAAACCACGACGGGCCCGAGCGCCATGGATCCCGTCTCGGACGCCGTCCACAGCCCGCTCATCGCCCCGCTGCGACGACGGCCGCCCAGCTCGCGGTCCATGTCCGTGGTGTCGGGGAGCATCGACATCGGTAGGGCCTGCATCCCGGCGTAGGCGACCCCCGCGAGCGCCACGGGGACGTGCACCCACATCCCGGGCCACACACCCGCGGGGATGAGCATGAGAGCCGACACGGTGAACAGGATCGTCGCGGTCGCCAGAGCGGGGACCTTGCCCCGGGCGTGCGCCAGGCGGGCCCACAGTGGCATCACCAGCAGGGCGGGGGCGATCAGCGCGAGGAACAGTCCGGTCAGCGCGGCCTCGTTGCCCAGGATGTAGGTGGCGACGTACTGACCACCCGCGAGCATCACGGCCGTGGCCACCGCCTGCAGGCAGAACAAGCCCACCAGCAACCGGTACGGCCGGGTCACCCGCAGCGCGTCGAGGCCGTCGCGGTACTGGCGGCCCAGGTCGCCGACCTGCGCGTCCGCCCGCAGGACCGTGCGCCGACCGGATCCGAGCGTCGCCCACAGCATGCCGCCGAGCATCAGGGCGGACACGGCGACGGCCATCACCACGTACCCCGTCGCCCCACCGCCCGCCGCCTCACGCAGGGCCGGACCACCGCCCCCCACGACGAGGATCGTCGCGGCCAGCACCGCGACGCGCCACGCGAGGATCGTCACCCGCACCCCCGAGTCGCCGGTGAGCTCCGCCGGCAGGGCGAGGTAGGGGACCTGGAAACACGAGAAGGCCAGCGAGGCCAGGAGGAAGAATCCCATCACCCAGACGCCGGCCAGGGCGGTGCCCCACTGGGTGGGCGCCGAGAAGGTCGCCACGAAGAGCAGGGGCAGCGCGAGCGCACCGAACAGCATCAGCCCCGTGCGGTAACCGGTGCGGTGCGAGGCGCGGTCGGAGATCGCCCCGATCAGAGGGTATGCCAAGACATCGATCACCTTGGGCACCAGCACGAGTACCGTCGCCACCGCGGCGGCCACCCCGATCGAGTCGGTCAGATAGTAGGCGAGCACCAACCCGGGCAGGGTGCTGAACGCCCCCGTGCCCACGCTGCCGGCGGCGTACGAGGCGAGCATCCGACCCGAGGGCCCCCCGGTGGACGAGCCGTCAGCGCGCGCGGCGTCACCGTGCGCTCGAGTGGTGGACATGAACGGACTCTAATTCCAGTCGACCGCGTTCATTGCCGAAAAGCGCCGCGAAGTGGGCGAACCGTCGGTCCGGTACGTTCCGCCGCAGGTTCACGAGGGAAAACGCTGACCGGAGTGACGGCTCACCCGGACCGGGGCCGGACTGGGGCCGGACTGCGGCCGGGCCGGGCCGGGCCGGGCCCGCCTCAGCCGCGCCAGTCGAAGGTGTCGGGGTCCGGCCCCGACCGCGTGCCGTTGTGCAGGGCCGATATCGAGGCCATCTGCTCGTCGTTCAGCTCGAAGTCGAAGAGGTCGAGGTTCTCGCGCATCCGACCCGGGCTCGAGGACTTCGGAAAGACGATGTCCCCGCGCTGGAGCACCCACCGCAGGACCACCTGCGAGATGGAACGGCCGACCTGGTCCGCCAGGGCCGTGAGCTGGGGGTCGTCGAAGACAGCGCCCTGCGCGAGCGGGCTCCACGCCTCCACCGCGATCCCGCGGTCGGTGCACGCCGCGCGCACCTCGTCGTTCACGAAATACGGGTTCGACTCGATCTGGTTGACCGTGGGAGTGCTGAGTCCCGCCTCCGACAGCCGCGCCAGGTTGGCGGGGGTGAAGTTGGAGACGCCGATCGAGTCCACCGCGAAGTCCGAGCGGATGCCCTCCATGGCCTCCCACACGCGGGCGACGTCGTCGTGCATGGCCAGCGGCCAGTGCACAAGGAACAGGTCGATCCGGCCACCGAGTGCCTCGAGAGAGCGCTCAGCGGAGTCGCGGGCCGCGGCGCGCTCGTGGAAGGAGTTGTTGAGCTTGGTGGTGAGCCACAGTTCGTCGCGCGGGATACCCGATGCCGCGATCGCACGACCCACCCCGTCCTCGTTGCCGTACATCTGGGCGGTGTCGAGGTGCCGGTATCCGGCCTCGAGCGCGTCCGAGACGACCTTCTCGGTATCAGCCGGGGGGACCTGATAGGTCCCGAAGCCGAGCTGGGGGATCGCACGGCCGTCGTTGAGGTCGATCAGGGGGATCTGGGGAGTGGAGGCGGTCATGCGCCCCACCGTACGCGCGCTCGCGGGGGAGAAAATCATGAGTTCGCCCGACAGCGATCCGGTAGCAGGACTCTTACGGTCAACCCACACGGTCTCTCCCACCGTCATTCTCTCCCGAATGGAGCCGACACCTCATGACGACCACTCTCCGCACCCATCTCGCCCGGGCCACCGCCGTCGCGGCCGCCTCGGCCACAGTTCTCGCCCTGACCGGCGGGCCAGCGCACTCGCAGACCGGAGAATCCGGCGGGTCCCTCGACTCGAGCCTCGCCCTGCTCGACACCAGCACGCAGCTGCAGGGCGGCGAGGGCAACCTCGGGAACATCGCGGGGTTGCTGGGGAGCCTCTCAGGGGTCGCCGAGGGGGATCTCAACGCCATGCAGATGGTCGACGCGATGTCGAGCGCGCTCGATTCGGGGGCGTTCGCCGTCCTCGCCGGGCTCCCCGGTGGCCTGAACGACTTCGCTCAGACCTGCATGCGAGCGATCGCGGGGCAGGCCACCATCGAGGACGTCTGGCGCCAGTTCAACGCGATCGGGGCACCGCTGCAGTACTGCAACGATCTCAGTGAGTCCGGCGGCTTCGGAGGCGTCTACCGGCGGGTCGAACTGGGGCGGCCGGGCCCGACGGTCTTCCGTCTCCGGTACGAGACCTACAGCATCCCCGACACGATCACGGTGCTCTACGAGGGGCGGCGGATCTTCATCGACCCGGAGGCGAGCACCCGCGGGAACCGGTGGGTCGACATCGACGTGCCGCCCGGGGCGTCCACCGCGGTCCAGGTCGAGGTGATCGCGCCGATCCAGGGCACCGACTGGAACTTCACCGTCCACTGCCCGTAGAACTGCGCGCCCGGAGGCGCGATGGACCTTCCGGTTCCGGGATCACTCGCGACCGGTGCGCAGCGAGGCCTCCACCAGATCGAGCATCGCACTGACGTGCTCGGTACCCCGCCCGGTGGCGAGATGGGTGATGAGCCCGTCGAGGACGATGTCGAGGTAGACGCGCAGTACGTCATCCGGCACGTCGGTCCGCATCCTGCCGGAGTCCTTCTGTTCCCGCAGGCGGGTGAGGATGGCGTCGTCGAGCTCCACCTGCCGGTCGGTCCACCGTTCGCGGAAGGCCGGGTCGGTGCGGATCCGTCGCGCGATCTCCAGCCGGGTTCCGAGCCAGGAGAACTCGTGGGGATCCGCGAGGATCTCCCGCATTACCTGGACCAGCCCCTGCTCCGCCACCGTGGCCGCCATCGCCGCGGCGTCGTCATGGGCGAGCGCGAGGAACAGCGCGTCCTTGTCGTCGAAGTGGTGGAAGATCGCACCGCGGCTCAGACCTGTGACCTCCTCGAGGCGACGAACGGTGGCGCCCTCGAACCCGAACTCGGCAAAGCACTCGCGCGCCCCCGACAGGATCTCCCGACGCCGGGCGTCCATGTGGTCCTGACTGACCCTGGGCATCTCACAACCTTCCTACGGATACACCACGGCGGTACGCGGTTCCCCCTGTCTCACCAGGAGTTACCGCGCACCGCCGTCGGGGTGGAGGTGATCAGCCCTTGATCATGTTGCGCAGGACGTACTGCAGGATTCCGCCGTTGCGGTAGTACTCCGCCTCGCCGGGGGTGTCGATGCGCACCTTCGCGTCGAACTCGACCGTTACGCCATCCTCCTTGGTGGCGACGACCTTCACCGTCTTGGGCGTGGTGCCGTTGTTCAGCTCCTCGATCCCGGTGATGTCGAACGTCTCCGTGCCGTCCAGTCCGAGGGTCTCGTGCGACTCGCCCTCGGGGAACTGCAGCGGCATGACGCCCATGCCGATGAGGTTCGAGCGGTGGATGCGCTCAAACGACTCGGTGATGACCGCCTTGACGCCGAGGAGGCTGGTGCCCTTGGCCGCCCAGTCGCGCGAGGACCCGGTGCCGTACTCCTTGCCGCCGAGCACGACGAGCGGGGTGCCCTGAGCGGCGTAGTTCTGCGCGGCGTCGTAGATGAACGCCTGCGGGGCGCCCTCCTGCGTGAAGTCGCGGGTGTAGCCGCCCGTCACGCCGTCCAGCAGCTGGTTCTGCAGACGGATGTTGGCGAAGGTGCCGCGGATCATGACCTCGTGGTTGCCGCGACGGGACCCGAAGGAGTTGTAGTCCTGACGGGCCACGCCATTGGCGTCGAGGTACTGCGCGGCCGGGGTACCCGGCTTGATCGTCGACGCCGGCGAGATGTGGTCGGTCGTGACCGAGTCACCGAGCTTGGCCAGCACGCGGGCGCCCTTGACGTCCTCGACCGGGGTGAGCTCCATCTGCATCCCCTCGAAGTACGGGGGCTTACGGACGTAGGTGGACTTCTCGTCCCACTCGAAGGTCTTGCCGTCCGGGGTGCTGAGCCCGCGCCAGCGGTCGTCGCCGGCGAAGACATCGGCGTACTTGGACGTGTACTCCTTGGACGAGATGGAGGCCTTGATGGTCTCCTCGATCTCCTCGCTGGAGGGCCAGATGTCCTTGAGGTAGACGTCGTTGCCGTCCGAGTCCTTGCCCAGGGAGTCGGTCTCGAAGTCGAAGTCCATGGTCCCGGCGATGGAGTAAGCGATGACCAGCGGCGGGGACGCCAGGTAGTTCATCTTGACGTCCTGGTTGATCCGGCCCTCGAAGTTGCGGTTACCGGACAGCACCGCGGTGGCGGTGAGATCGTGCTCCTGGATGGCCTCGGAGATCTCCTCCGGCAGCGGGCCGGAGTTACCGATACACGTCGTGCAGCCGTAGCCGACCAGGTAGAAGCCGAGGGCCTCGAGGTCCGGCCAGAGTCCCGCGCGCTCGTAGTACTCGGTGACGACCTGGGAGCCCGGCGCCATGGAGGTCTTGACCCACGGCTTGGCCTTGAGGCCCTTCTCGTGCGCCTTGCGCGCGAGGAGTCCGGCGCCGATCATCACCGACGGGTTGGACGTGTTGGTGCAGGAGGTGATCGAGGCGATGGAGACGATGCCGTGGTCCAGGACCATCTCGGTGCCGTCGACAGACACCTCGACGGGCTTGGAGGGACGGCCCTCGGCACCGGCGGAGGCGTCGGCACGGACCGAGCCCTCCTCCGCGTGGGACAGGGTGGCCGTACCGACGTTGTCGGAGGGGGCACCGCCCTCGGACTGCATCCGACCCTTCTCGGTGTCACCGAGGGGATCGACACCGGCATCCACGTAGTTGTGGATGTCCTTGCGGAACGCGCTCTTGGCGTCGGCCAGCTCGATGCGGTCCTGCGGACGCTTGGGCCCGGCGATCGACGGCACGACATCGCCCAGGTCGAGCTCGAGGTACTCGGAGAAGACGGGCTCCTCCGCCTCGGGGTCGAGCCACATGCCCTGCTCCTTGGCGTACGCCTCGACCAGCGCGAGCTGCTCGTCGTCGCGACCCGTCAGACGCAAGTAGTCGATCGTCTCGCCGTCGATGGGGAACATGGCGCAGGTGGAGCCGAACTCCGGGCTCATGTTGCCGATCGTGGCGCGGTTGGCCAGCGGCACGGCCGCGACACCGGCACCGTAGAACTCCACGAACTTGCCGACGACGCCGTGCTTGCGGAGCATCTCGGTGATCGTCAGGACGACGTCCGTGGCGGTGACGCCCGGCTTGATCGAGCCGGTGAGCTTGAAGCCCACCACGCGGGGGATGAGCATGGAGATGGGCTGGCCGAGCATCGCGGCCTCGGCCTCGATACCGCCGACGCCCCAACCAAGGACTCCCAGTCCGTTCTCCATGGTGGTGTGCGAGTCGGTTCCCACGCAGGTGTCGGGGTAGGCCTGGCCGTTGCGGACCATCACCGACCGCGCGAGGTACTCGATGTTGACCTGGTGGACGATGCCGGTACCCGGGGGGACGACCTTGAAGTCGTCGAACGCGCCCTGGCCCCAGCGGAGGAACTGGTACCGCTCCTCGTTGCGCTGGTATTCGATCTCGACGTTCTTGTCGAATGAATCCCGGCCACCGAAGGACTCGATGATGACCGAGTGGTCGATGACCATCTCGGCCGGCGCGAGGGGGTTGACCTTGTCGGGGTCGCCACCGAGGGTCTTGACGGCCTCACGCATGGTGGCGAGGTCGACGATGCAGGGGACACCGGTGAAGTCCTGCATGATCACGCGGGCGGGCGTGAACTGGATCTCGGTATCGGGCTCGGCGGAGGGGTCCCAGCCCGCCAGCGCCTCGATATGCGCCTTGGTGACGTTCTTACCGTCTTCGGTGCGCAGCAGGTTCTCGGTGAGGACCTTGAGGGAGTAGGGGAGCTTGGCGGCTCCGTCGACCGCCGACAGGCGGTAGATCTCGTAGGCTTGGCCGCCGACCTCTAGGGTTCCCTTGGCGCCAAAGCTGTCAATGCTTGCTGTCACGTCAGCTCCACTCGTGGTGTGAATGTCGATTCGTCATCCCTCCCGGTGTCACCGCGTGTCTCGGGCGGCGACGCCGGGGGCGGACACAGGACCCATTGTGGACCCTCGCGCCCGGTTGCGGTCACCAATTTACCAGTACGGTCGTTCTGTATAGGTCCCGGCACGCCCGAAGGTGGGGGGCGCGGAGTGGGTGTCGCGCCGTACGGCGCGCGTATTCGGTTCGACGACGACGAGATGGCACCATATCGCCCGTGGACAACTCCGACGATTCCGTGACCACGCTCGCCTACGAGGCCGAGCCGGTGATGTCATTGCAGGAGGGGGAGGTCCCGCAGTGGCTGGACTACGAGGCGGTGTCACGGGACCTCGCCGACGACGGCGTCTCCGCTCCGGAGCCGTTCGTCGAGGGCCTGCGGACCGTGGTCATCGAAGCGGGGGACCGTGGGCTCGACCTCAAGGTGGTCTACACCGAGGCCCCTGCGCTCGTCTACACGGACGCCCGTGACCTCGCGACCCTGCTGAACGAGGAGTACGAGGGGACGATCCTGGTCCGGACCCCGGCCTTCGTCGGCAGTTCCAGCGACACGATTCCGCGGCACCTTCTCGAGGCAGGTCAGGACGACGCCTGGGAAGAGTTCGACCCCGTTGCCTCCGCCGCGGTGTTCGCGCACAAGGTCACCGCTCCCGCTCCGCCCTGGGGAGCGCTCTCCGCCATCGTGCTCGTCCTCGCGATCGTGGTCGCGGTCGCGTTCGCGGTCGCGCTCCGGCGTCGCCTCCGCTGACGGTCGCGGCCCCGCATCACCGCCCGACACGCCGAGTTTCCTCGGGCTATTCGAGTTACAGCAGTGTATTTTGCCGCCTGATGTTCCAGACGGGGCTTCTGTGACCTACGGTGCTAGAGGAACCATCGGTTCTGCCGAGTTGGTATGAGGCTCTAGTGGCGCAGGGGAAGGCATCACCGGCACCTCACCCTTCTCGGTGACGCGTCCCGCCGTGCGGGTCGCGCGGTCGACCGCATCCTCGTGCGGTTATCGGAAGGTGAAACGTGAAGCCTGACCATTCATCAAGCCGCGCTCCGGGAGCGCGGAGACGTCGGGGTCCGGGGCCGGCGCGCGGACGCGCCCTACTCGCTGCGGCTCTCGTCCTGGGCACCGCGTCGGCTGTGGTCCAGGCGCCCGTCGTGGCGGCGCAGGTGGAACCCGCGGCCTCGCCCGAGGACATCAGCAGCCTGATCCGCGCGGTCGCGGACGCGTCCGCGCGGCTCGACGCCACCCGCCAGGACATCGCGGTCAAGCGCGAGGGGGTCAACAAGACCCTCGTCGACCTGCAGATGGCCCGGCTCCACCTCGACCGGTCGATAGCGGAGGCCGACCGCACGATCGCCGAGCGGGAACAGGCGGAATCCGGCGTGGAGTCCGCCAGGAGCACCCTGGACGAGTACTCCCGGTTGCTGCACCGCCAGGGAACGGCTCCGGGCGCGGCCTCCGCGATCCTGGACCCGGGCGGCCCCGCCGATGCCGGGCGACGTCAGGAGTTCCTCCGACGTGCGGCCGCGGACCAGCAGCACGTCGTGGGGGACATGGTCGCCGCGGTGGACGCCGCGGCCCGCCGGGAGTCCGACGCCGCACTCGCGAGGACGGAAGCCGAACAGCGCTACGCCGACGCCTCGTCACGACGTGACGCCGCGGAGTCCGAGGTGGCGGCCGTCTACGCCGAGGTCACCGACCTGGAGGCGGAGGTCGCCGACCTGACCCGGGCGCTCGAGCAGAACCAGAGCGCGCTCGCGGAGTCCGGAGCCACTCCCGCCGGACCCCAGACCGCCGACCCGTACACGGTCGACCAGGACGCGATGCGCGACGAGGCGGTCCGCGCCCTCGCCTCGGACCCCCGAGCGGGCCGCCAGGCGGCGGACATCGCCTCTGCGCTCCCCGGCCATCTCGACCTCGGCGCGGTACGCCAGTTCGCCGCGGGTTCCTCCGACGGGGCGACCAGGGCGATCGGCGGGACGATCGACGCCGGCAGCGTCGGAGCCGCGATCGACGCGGGTGTCAACGGGAACACCGAGGCGATCATCCAACAGGTGGCCGACGCGATCGGACGGGCCGACTTCGGGTCCATCCAGCAGGGCCCGGCAGCACCTGCCCCAGCGCCCGGGCAGGGGGGCGGCAACTCGGGCACGCCGTCGAGTTCGGCCCGGGTGGAGACGGTCGTCAACCGGGCCCTGTCCCAACTCGGCGTCCCCTACGCCTGGGGAGGCGGTGACGCGAAGGGGCCCACTCGTGGCATCCGGGACGGAGGCGTCGCGGACAGTCACGGTGACTACAACAAGATCGGCTTCGACTGCTCCGGCCTGATGATCTACGCGTTCGCCGGGATCGGGAAAGCCCTCCCGCATTTCACCGGTTACCAGTACACGGCGGGCCCCCAGTACCCGGTGGCCACCCGCCAGCGCGGTGACATGCTCTTCTGGCCCGGTCACGTCGCCCTGTACCTGGGCGACGGCCGGATGGTCGAGGCTCCCCAGTCCGGCGATGTCGTCAAGATCTCACCGGTGCGGATGGCGGGGATCTCACCCATGGTCGTCCGGTTGACCTGACGAGTCGGCCGGACCCGGCGCGGCCGGACACCGGTACTGTCAAGCCCGGGCCGTCCCGACGGCCCGGCCCCAGTGTCACCGAACCCGGTACCCCCGACCCCGATCCCGACCTCGCGAAGGAGCCCCCCGCGGTGAGCGATCCCCGAACCGACCACCCGGCCGACCCGGGTTCCGACCCCGCGGTGATCGCGTCCTCCGCGTCCTCCGCATCCTCCGCGGCCTCGGACGCCAGGCTCCTGGAGCAGGCGGTGTACGAGGTCAAGAAGGTCGTGGTGGGCCAGGACCGACTCATCGAGATGATCCTGGTGGGGCTGCTCTCCCGCGGCCACATCCTCCTCGAGGGCGTGCCGGGGGTCGCCAAGACGCTCACCGTGGAGACCTTCGCCACCGTGGTGGGGGGCAGCTTCCGCCGCCTCCAGTTCACCCCGGACCTGGTCCCGGCGGACATCGTGGGAACGCGGATCTACCGCCAGGGCCGCGAGGAGTTCGAGGTCGAACTCGGTCCGATCCTGGCCAACTTCGTGCTGGCAGACGAGATCAACCGCGCCCCGGCCAAGGTCCAGTCGGCCCTGCTCGAGGTGATGGCGGAGGGTCACGTCTCGATCGGCGGGCAGACCTTCCCGATGCCGGCGCCGTTCCTGGTGATGGCCACCCAGAACCCCATCGAGAGCGAGGGGGTCTACCAACTGCCGGAGGCCCAGCGGGACCGGTTCCTCTTCAAGCTCGTGGTGGACTACCCCAGGCCCGAGGAGGAGCGGGAGATCGTCTACCGGATGGGGACCCGGCCGCCGGAGCCCTCGCGCGTCCTCGGCGTGGACGCGTTGCTCCGGCTCCAGGGCGCCGTGCGTGAGGTCTTCGTCCACCACGCGCTGGTCGACTACGTGGTCCGCGTGACCGTCGCGACCCGCGAACCCGGGAGGCACGGCCTCGAGGACGTCGCCAGATGGCTCGCGTACGGCGCGTCCCCCCGCGCCACCCTGGGGACCGTCACCGCGGCCCGGGCACTGGCCCTGGTCCGGGGTCGCGACTACGTGGTGCCCCAGGACGTCGTCGACGTGCTGCCCGCCGTGCTCCGCCACCGGCTGGTGCTCACCTATGACGCGCTGGCGGACGAGATCACCGCGGACACCGTGGTGCGCCGCGTCCTCGAAGCCGTCCCTCTCCCACAGATCAGCGCGGTTCCCGCACAGCCCGGGCCGCCGTCCGCACGGTGACCCGGGCAGACGAGGGGACCCGCGACGACCCGGTCGCGGCGGCGTCCCGCGCCGCCCTGACGCAGCTGGAACTACTCGTGACCCGCCGCCTGGACGGCGTGCTCAACGGCGACCACCGGGGACTGCTCCCCGGGCCCGGTACCGAGCCCGGGGAGGCACGTGCCTACGAACCCGGTGACGACGTCCGCACCATGGACTGGTCCGTGACGGCCCGGACCACCGTGCCGCACATCCGTCAGACCATCGCCGACCGGGAACTGGAGACCTGGATCGTCGTGGACATGACGCCCAGTCTCGATGTGGAAGGGCGGTACGGCACCAAGCGTCGGCTCGTCGAGGCCGCGGCGGCCACGGTGGGGTTCCTGTCCGCAGTGGGCGGCAGTCGTGTGGGAATGGTCCTCACCGGCTCCGGTCGGCCCCGGGTACTCCGGGCCACGAGCGGGCGCGACCATGTCAGGCGCCTTCTCGAGGAGATCTCCCGGTCCGGGACCGAGATCTCGCCGGGCGGCACCCTCGACGATGCACTGCGCGCCGTCCGGAACGCGGCCCGCCGGCACGGGCTCGTGGTGGTGGTCTCCGACTTCCTCTCCGAGGTCGACTGGGAGCGGTCCCTCCGTGTCCTGGGGACCCGGCACGAGTTCCTCGCGGTCCACACCGCCGACCCGCTCGACATCGCTCTACCCGCGGTGGGGGCCGCACTCCTGCAGGACCCGGCCACCGGAGAGGTGCTCGAGCTCGACGTGGACGACGCGCTGGCCGCCGACTACCGGCGCGCCGCGGACGCCCATCGCCAGGAGGTCCACTCTGCGCTTCGCCGCTGCGGCGCACCGGTCCTGGCCCTGCGCACCGACAGGGACTGGATCAGGGACGTGATCGACTACGTCGGCGCACGGCGCCAGGGTGGTCTGCCCACGGGTGAGAGCCTCGTCCGAGACCTGCCCGACGAGTACCCGTCGACGAGCGGGACGCCCCGATGAGCCTGTCGGAGTTCCAGCACCCGCTGTGGCTCGCCCTGATCGTGGTGCCGCTGACCCTGGCGATCGGCTACGTGATCGCCCTGCGCTCCAAGAAGCGACGCACCGTGCGCTTCGGCAATTTCGGGGTCCTGCGAACGGTCGACCGCGGCGGACGGAGATGGTTCACGCACGTCCCCGCCGTCCTGCTCATCCTGTCGATACTCGCGCTGGTGGTGGCCCTGGCGGGCCCGCAGCAGGAACAGAAGGTGCCACGGAACCGCGCGACGGTGATGCTCGTCATCGACGTGTCCCTGTCCATGGAGTCCACCGACGTCGCACCCTCCCGCCTGGAGGCCGCACAGCAGGCCGCCACGACCTTCGCCAACAACCTCACACCGGGGGTCAACCTCGGACTGGTCTCGTACGCCGGCACCGCCTCCATGCTCGTCGCCCCGACCACCGATCGCGGGCCGGTCACCCGGGCGATAGAGCGGCTCAGGCTGGACGAGCGGACGGCCACGGGCGAGGGGATCTACACCGCCCTCCAGGCGATCACCACCTTCACGGAGAGCCTCGGTGGACCGGACCAGGCCCCGCCCGCGCGAATCGTCCTGCTCTCCGACGGCAAGGAGACCGTTCCCGCGGACCCCACGGAGGAGCGGGGTGGATTCACCGCCGCCGCCCGGGCCGAGGAGGCCGGCATCCCGGTCTCGACCATCTCCTTCGGCACCCTGTACGGGACCGTCGACATCCAGGGCCGTCCACAACCGGTCCCCGTCGACGACGCCTCGCTGCGCACGATCGCCGAGATCTCCGGGGGTGACTTCTTCACCGCCTCCAGCCTCGAGGAGCTCGACTCCGTCTACCGCACCCTCGAGGAACAGATCGGGTACGAGTGGAAGAAGGCGGACGCCTCGCGTCCGTGGCTCGTGATCGGCTCCCTGATGGCGATGCTGGCCGCGGCCGGCTCACTGGTGGCGCACCGCCGGATCCCATGAGCGGTCGGTGCACCGCCATCGGGCCACCCGCCCCCGTTCGATAGGTTGGTGCTCATGGTTCCCGACAGCACGACCACCCCCACGCCCCGGACGGTCCTGGTGACCGGGGGCAACCGCGGCATCGGACGCGCCGTTGCCGAACGACTCGCCGCCGACGGCCACCGCGTGGCGGTGACCCATCGGGGGTCGGGCGCACCGGAGGGGGTGTTCGCGGTGAGGTGCGACGTCACCGATCCCGACTCCGTCGAGGCGGCGTTCACCGCGGTCGAAGCCGAGTTGGGCCCCGTCGAGGTGGTGGTGTCCAACGCCGGGATCACCGATGACACCCTACTGATGCGGATGAAGGACGAGCAGTTCACCCGGGTGGTCGAGGCCAACCTGTCCGGCGCGTTCAGGGTGGCCAAGCGCGCGTCCCGCGGGATGCTGCGCGCCAGGTTCGGCCGGCTCATCTTCATCGGATCCGTGGTCGCCCAGTCGGGGACGGCGGGTCAGGTCAACTACGCGTCGTCCAAGGCCGGACTCATCGGGATGGCCCGGTCTCTGACCCGTGAACTCGGGTCGCGCAACATCACGGCCAACGTCGTGGCCCCCGGCTTCATCGACACCGACATGACCGCCGGCCTCGACGACAAGACGCAGGCCCTCGCGGTGGCGGCCATCCCGCTCGGCCGGAAGGGGAGCGCCGACGACGTGGCGGGGGCAGTCAGCTTCCTCGCCGGAGACGACGCCGGATACATCTCGGGTGCCGTCATACCCGTCGACGGTGGAATGGGAATGGGGCACTGATCATGAACGACGACACCGGCACCGGGCTCCTGGCGGGCAAGACCATCCTCGTCACCGGGGTGATCACCGACGCCTCGATCGCTTTCCACATCGCCAAGCACTGTCAGCTCCACGGCGCCACCGTCATCCTCACCGCGTTCGGTCGGCCGTCACTGGTCAAGGCCATCTCCAAGCGACTGCCGCACAGACCCGCGGTGATCGAACTGGACGTGCAGAGCGAGGAGGAGCTCGCCGCCCTCGAGGGCAGGGTAAGGGAGCACGCCGATTCACTCCACGGTGTGGTCCACTCGATCGGTTTCGCGCCCCCGAGCTGCCTCGGCGATCCGTTCCTCGACGCCCCGTGGAAGGACGTCTCGGTGGCCGTGGAGGTCTCCGCCTACTCGTACGCGGCTCTCGCCCGGGCGGTGCGCCCACTGCTCGCGCCCGGCGCATCGATCATCGGCCTCGACTTCGACCCGAGGTTCTCCATGCCCTTCTACAACTGGATGTCGGTGGCCAAGAACGCCCTCGAAGCGGTCAACCGCTACGTGGCCCGCGAACTGGGCCCCGAGGGGGTGCGGTCCAACCTCATCGCCGCCGGCCCCGTCAAGACCCTCGCGGCCAAGGCCATCGCCGGCGACGCACTCGGCCCGGGGGGAGAACTGGACCTGATGCAGGAGGAATGGGCCGAGCGTGCGCCCCTCGGATGGGACGTGGACGACCCCACCTCGGTCGCGACCACCGCGGTGGCGCTGCTCTCGGACCTCATGTCCGCCACGACGGGAACCGTGATCTACGCGGACGGTGGCGCCGGCACCGTCTCGTTCAGCGGACAGGAGAACTCCAGATGACCGATGGTGCCCTCGAACACACGGGTCCCGTGGACGCCCTTCTCGTGCTGTCCTTCGGTGGGCCCGAAGGACAGGAGGACGTGATCCCGTTCCTCGAGAACGTCACCCGCGGCCGCGGGATCCCGGCGTCGCGACTCGAGGAGGTGGCCACCCACTACCGACAGCTGGGCGGTCGCAGCCCAATCAACGACCTCAACCGCGAGATCATCGCGAACGTCCGCGCCGAGTTGACGCGGCGCGGCAGGGATCTGCCGGTCTATTTCGGCAACCGCAACTGGACGCCGATGATCGAGGAGACCGTACGGCAGATGACCGCGGACGGCGTCCGGTCGGCGGCGGTGTTCGCCACCTCCGCATGGGGTGGTTACTCGGGGTGCGCGCAGTACCAGGAGGACATCGCCCGTGCGCGCGAGCAGGTCGCCGGTGCACCGACCATGGTGCGCCTGCGCCAGTTCTACGACCATCCCCTGTTCATCGAGCGGTTCGCCGGCGACCTTCGCGCCGCGATGGCCTCGGCCGCCCCGGGCGCCCGCGTCATCTTCACCGCGCACTCCGTTCCCGAGGCGGCGGACGCCGTCGCGGGGCCGCCCGCACTCGGAGGCCACCTCTACAGCCGTCAGGTCGCCGAGGCGGCGCGGTTGGTCGCCGAGGCCGCGGGGGTCGAAGACCACGATCTGGTGTGGCAGTCCCGTTCGGGCCCCCCGAGCGTGCCGTGGCTCGAGCCCGACGTGGTGGATCATGTCAGGGAACTCGCGGAAACGCAGGGCGTCCGTGACGTCGTGGTGGTCCCCGTCGGGTTCATCTCCGATCACGTCGAGGTGATCTGGGACCTGGACACCGAGTTGGTGGACGAGGTGCGCGACCTCGGCGTGACGGTCACCCGGACCGCGACGCCCGGGCCCAGCCCGGAGTTCGCCCGGATGGTTCTCCAACTCCTCGATGAGGTCGAGACCGGAGCGGCCGGGGACAGGCTCGGTGGCGTGCCCGCGCTGGGCTGCAACCGGGACGGTGCCCGGTGCGCGGTGGGGTGTTGCGCTCGTTAGGACTGGCCCGGGCCGGGCCCGCGTCAGGGCCCGCGCAGGGGCGCGTCCCCCTTAGCCGCACCCCCCGCGGCGGCGATCCCGGCGGCGGCGACCGCCGACCGGCGCGCGGCGTCCTTCACGGCCACGAGGCGCCGCAGGACGGGCTCGCGGGTGGCCGGGTCGACGCCCAGGTCGGGATGTGCCAACGCGACCGAGATGATCGCCTCCACCCTGTCGATCCTGTCCACGAGCTCGATCACGCGGGACGGTAGACCGCCGGGCAACCGGGTGACGGGGGAGTCGGGATCCGGTCCTCCCACCTGGCCCACCCGCGTGGTGGTCCGCTCGATCGACTCCGCCGCCTCGAGCACCGCCTGACCCAGCGCGAACAACGCCCCGGAGGGCCCGTCGGGCTGGGGCGGCACAGGACAGTCCGCGACGCCGCGGGCACGCCACCGCAGGACGTCCGCATGCGGATGGACGCACGTAAGACAGACCGCCTCGCGGGTCGCCGGATCGCGGACGAGGACCCCCCACCCCGCCGCCGCCACGTCGGCCCGGACCGCGGGGACAGCGGGCAGGCTGGACGAGTCCCCGGGCGCGGCGGTCAGCAGGGCCAACGACTCCGGGGCGGGATACGTCCGACCCGATCGCCGGAGAGAGGTGATCAGGCCCGGGAGCAGTGCGGTCGGCCCCGAGGCGGGGGAGACCCCGTCCAGCATCCGCACGGGATCGCCCGTCACCTCGACAAGGTGGGACCCGGCGAGACCCGAGACATATCCGGTGAGGGCGTCGAACGGCTGGTCTCCCCAGGCGGTGCGCAGCAGGAAGAGCGGCAACGGCCACGCGGGGGACAGCGCGGCGCCGCGGGTGAGGGGGCGTGACATGCCGATCGATCCTACCGGTCGGTGCGCCGCCCCCTCCCGGTGCGCGCATCCGGCTAGCCTGTCGGGCCATGACAGACATGTACGGATCCGACATCCTGTCCGGGACCGCGCGGCGCCGCCGGCCGGAGATCCCCGTCGTCGTCGCCGAGACCGACCTGGTGGCGGAGCACGCGGACTCCGGCTTCTGCGGTGCCGTGGTGGGTTTCAGCCACACCCCCGACGGCGACTTCGTGAAGCTCGAGGACCGTCGCGGCCTGGTCCGCCTCTTCGCCATGACCCCCTCGGCCTTCCTGATCGACGGCTCACCGGTCACGCTGCGGCGGCCCGGCCCGGTCGTGAAGGCGGGCCCGAAGGTCACCGCGTCCGGGTCCCGGAAGGTCGAGGGCCTGCGTGCCAGGACCGCGCGCGCGGGCCGCATCTGGGTCGAGGGAATCCACGACGCAGCCCTCGTCGAGAAGATCTGGGGCCACGACCTGCGTGTAGAAGGGATCGTCGTGGAACCGCTCCACGGGATCGACGACCTGCCCGCGCTGGTGGCGGAGTTCGGGCCGACGCCGCAGGCGCGCCTGGGTGTCCTGGTCGACCACCTGGTGCAGGGCAGCAAGGAGTCGCGCATCGTGGCCGGGCTCGGGAACGACGTGCTGGTGACCGGCCACCCCTACGTCGACATCTGGCAGGCGGTCAAGCCCCGGGCCGTGGGTATCCACACGTGGCCCGTGGTCCCGCGGGGGGAGGACTGGAAGACGGGCATCTGTGACCGTCTGGGCTGGGGGGAACCCGCGGACGGCTTCCGGCGGGTCCTGGCGGCGGTGAGCTCCTACCGCGACATCGAACCCGCCCTGCTCGGGGCGGTCGAGCGGTTGGTGGACTTCGTCACCGAGCCCGTCTGATCGCCCCGGGGGCGGGTCACCGCGCCGCGGTGTCGTTCCCCGGCAGGGTGTCGCTCCCCGGCAGGGTGTCGTTCCCCGGTTCGGTGTCCTCGTCCCCCCGAACGGGCAGGCGGGCGTCGAGGATCATGCCGACCAGCCCCACCGCGGCGAACGCGACGGTCGCCCACAGTGCGGCGGTTCCGTCGCCTTCGGTGAGGGAGTGCCCCAGCAGGACCGCCGCGACCGTCCCCGGAGCACTGCCAAGGACCGTCGCGACAAGGAACTGACGGAACGGGATCGAGGTGAGGGCGGCCGCGTAGTTGAGTACGGAGAACGGCACCGCCGGGACCAACCTCAGGCTCCCGACGGAGAGCCATCCGCGCCGTCGGAGACGTGCGTCCACCGCGGCGATGCGGGGGTCAGAGCGCAACGAGGCGGTGCGGCGGTGGCCAAGCCGGCGGACCCCGACGAACGCCAGCGAGGCCGCTGTCCCGGAGGCCACCAACGACGCAGGAATCGCGACGGCGGGGGTGAAGAGCACCGCGGCCGAGTACGTGAAGGTCGACCGGGGGATCGGGCCCACCGTGACGAGTGCGTAAGCGGTGAAGAACGCGACCGGGAACCACGGTCCCAGCTGTTCCGCCCAGTCACGTAGTTGCTCCAGGCCAGGGGTCGGGATGACGGTGGCAAGCAACACCAGGAGCAGGACGACCGCCGCCCACCCCGCCACCCGTCCTCGCACGCGTCGACTCTAATCCCCGGGTTCCGTCGTACCCGCATCGGTGACCCCGCACACACGGTCACGTTCCGGCGGGCGAAGATGCTGCATTAGAGTCCGAGGTGACCCCCTTCACTCCACAAGAGAACGAGGTACCGGTGTCCAGTCCGACCACAGGCCCCGACCTTCAGTCCTGGTACGCCTCTGTGGGAGCCGTTCTCGCGAAGGCCGCCCGCAAGGATCCGTCCGAGATGCCGGAGGACGCGTGGCGCGCCCTCGTGGCCACCACCCGGGACGGGATCGAGGTGAACCCCCTCTACACGCGCGCCGACGAGACGTCTGAGCGCTCCGCGCCGGGCTCGTTCCCGTTCGTACGAGGAGGGGACCGGTCAGGGTTGCCGGACAACGGTTGGCACGTGTGCGTCCGGGTCGACGCCCACGGCGATCCGAGCGACGTCAACACCGCCGTCCTGGACCTCCTCGGCCAGGGGGCGTCCGCCCTCTGGTTGCGGGTGCCCGCCTCCCAGGTGGGTGCCGTCCTCAAGGACGTCTACCTCGACCTCGCCCCGGTGACGTTCGACGCCGGTGCCGACCTCGTCGAGGTCACCGACGCGTTCCTCGAATTGCTCGACCAGCGCAGGACCCAGGGCGACGGGGTGACCGACCGGTCCGCGATCATCGCCGACCTGGGCGCGGATCCGGTCACCGCCGCGTACGCCGACGGAGGGTCGTCGCGATCGATCGACCTCGGCGCGGCGGTCTCCCTGGCCACACGCGTGACCGAGCGGGAGGAGACCGTCCGTACCTTCGTGGCCGACGGCACGGTCTTCCACGCCGACGGCGCCGGGGACGCCCAGGAACTCGCCTACGCCACGGCGGCGGGCCTGGAGTACGTGCGCGCACTGGTCTCGTCGGGGCTCGACGTCGACCTCGCCCTCCGCCAGATCTCGTTCCGGCTGGCCGCCACCGACGACCAGTTCGTCTCGATCGCCAAGTTCCGTGCCGGGCGTCTGATGTGGGCCCGCGTCGCGGAACTGCTGGGCGCGCCCGAGGCCGGCGACGCGCCCCAGCACGCCGTGACCTCCGCGGCCATGATGTCGCGGCGTGACCCCTGGGTGAACATGCTGCGGACCACTCTCGCCTCGTTCGGTGCCGGGGTCGGCGGCGCCACCTCCGTGACCGTCCTGCCGTTCGACGCCTCCCTACCGGGGGGACTGGAGAGCACCTCCCCGGCCTTCGCCGAGCGGATCGCTCGTAACACCCAACTGCTGCTGCTCGAGGAGTCGCACCTGGGGCACGTGGTCGACCCGGCCGGTGGATCGTGGTACGTCGAGTCACTCACCGACTCGCTCGCCGAGGCGGCCTGGTCCGCGTTCCAGACCGTCGAGTCCGAAGGCGGGCTCACGGCCGCGATCGCCTCCGGAAGCGTCGCCGACGCCATCGCCCGTGTCCGCCAGGCCCGTGATGCCGACATCGCTCACCGCACGGCACCCGTCACCGGGGTCTCCGAGTTCCCGAACCTCGCCGAGCCACCACTCGACGCCACGCGTCGGGGCGGGGAGGACTACCGGTACGGCCGCGACTTCGAAGCGCTGCGTGATCGCTCGGACGCACACCTGGAGTCCACCGGGGCCCGACCGACGGTCCTGCTCGCGGGGCTCGGCCCGATGGCCGAGACCACGGGCCGGGTGACCTTTGTCGCCAACCTGCTCGCGGCCGGCGGCATCGACGCCCGGAACCCCCTGGCGACCGCGGCAGACCAGTACGCCGGCGTCCGGGAGACAGAGGACATCGCCGTCCTATGCGGTGCCGACAAGCGCTACGCCACCGAGGGCCCGGACGCCGTCCGTGCGCTGCGTGAGGCGGGTGTGGGAACGGTTTACCTCGCCGGCGCCGAGAAGGGTTTCCCCGCCGAGGCCACCGACCGGCCGGACGGGTACCTCGCCACCGGGATCGACGCCGTCGCCGCCCTGACCACCCTCCTCGACCAGCTGGGAGTGAAGTGAGATGACCGTCTTCCCCGATTTCAGCATCGCCCCGCTACGCGAGACCAGCGAGGGTGCTCCACTACCGGACGGTGTCGAGACCGCCGTCGACCACCACGCCGTCGGCGGTGTCGACCGGGACGTCGACGCCGGCCCGCGGTGGGAGACCCCGGAAGGTATCGACGTCAAGCGGGTGTTCACCAAGGCGGACCGTGACGCGGTCGAGGCGGGCGACGCCCCGACCGACGACGGCGAGAGGGTGACCCCCTTCCCTCTGGACACCGTCCCGGGAGCGGCGCCGTTCCTCCGCGGCCCGTACCCGTCCATGTACGTCAACCAGCCGTGGACGATCCGGCAGTACGCCGGCTTCTCCACCGCGGCCGAGTCCAACGCCTTCTACCGCCGCAACCTCGCGGCGGGCCAGAAGGGCCTGTCGGTGGCGTTCGACCTGGCCACCCACCGCGGGTACGACTCCGACCACCCCCGCGTCGCCGGCGACGTCGGGATGGCGGGCGTGGCGATCGACTCGATCCTCGACATGCGGGAGCTGTTCGACGGCATCGACCTGTCCGCCGTCTCCGTGTCGATGACCATGAACGGGGCCGTCCTGCCGATCCTCGCGTTGTACGTGGTGGCGGCCGAGGAGCAGGGGGTGGCGCCGGAGCAACTGGCGGGGACCATCCAGAACGACATCCTCAAGGAGTTCATGGTCCGCAACACCTACATTTATCCGCCCACGCCCTCGATGCGGATCATCTCGGACATCTTCGCCTACACCTCCCGCAAGATGCCCAGGTTCAACTCGATCTCGATCTCCGGATACCACATCCAGGAGGCCGGCGCGACGGCGGACCTGGAGCTCGCGTACACGCTCGCGGACGGCGTCGAGTACCTGCGTGCCGGGTTGGACGCCGGGCTGGAGATCGACAAGTTCGCACCCCGGTTGTCCTTCTTCTGGGCGATCGGGATGAACTTCTCCATGGAGATCGCCAAACTCCGGGCCGGCCGTCTGCTGTGGAGCGAACTGGTGGAGAAGTTCGGGCCGAAGAACGAGAAGTCCAAGTCGCTGCGTACCCATTCCCAGACCTCCGGGTGGTCGCTCACCGCCCAGGACGTGTTCAACAACGTGGCCCGCACGTGCGTCGAGGCCATGGCCTCGACGCAGGGGCACACGCAGTCGTTGCACACCAACGCACTGGACGAGGCGCTGGCCCTGCCCACCGACTTCTCGGCGCGCATCGCGCGCAACACCCAGCTCCTGCTCCAGCAGGAGTCGGCCACGACCCGCCCGATCGACCCCTGGGCCGGGTCGTACTACATCGAGTGGCTCACCGCTCAGCTCGCCGACAAGGCCCGCCTGCATCTGATCGAGATCGAGGAGGCGGGAGGGATGGCGCAGGCCATCGGCGAGGGGATCCCGAAGCTGCGCATCGAGGAGGCCGCGGCCCGCACCCAGGCGCGGATCGACTCCGGGCGCCAACCGGTCATCGGGGTCAACAAGTACGTCGTGACCGAGGACCAGGAGATCGAGGTCCTCAAGGTCGAGAACTCGCGCGTGCGCGCAGAGCAGCTGGCGAAGCTGGACAAGCTCCGTGCGGAACGGGACGAGTCCGCGTGTCAGGCGGCGCTCGCCAGGCTCACCGAGGCGGCGGCCGGGGGAGCCGGGAGCGGACTGGAGAACAATCTCATGGCGCTCGCCATCGACGCCGCCCGCGCCCACGCGACCATCGGCGAGATCTCGGACGCGCTCGAGGAGGTCTACGGTCGACACAAAGCCGAGATCAAGACGCTGTCCGGCGTCTACCGGCAGGAGGTCTCGAAGGAGGGCGCCGTGGACAACGTCACCAGGGCCATGAAGATGGCCGAGGAGTTCTCCGAGCTGGAGGGTCGCAGGCCCCGCATCCTGCTGGCCAAGATGGGCCAGGACGGCCACGACCGCGGCCAGAAGGTCGTGGGGACCGCGTTCGCGGACCTCGGTTTCGACGTCGACATGGGTCCGCTGTTCCAGACCCCGGACGAGGTCGCCCGACAGGCCGCGGACGCCGATGTGCATGTGGTCGGCGTGTCGTCGCTGGCCGCCGGTCACCTCACCCTGGTCCCGGCGTTGCGGGAGGCGCTCGCCGAGGTGGGACGCGACGACATCATGGTCACCGTAGGAGGCGTCATCCCGCCCGGAGATTTCCAGGAGCTCTACGACGCCGGTGCGACCGCCATCTATCCGCCCGGAACCGTGATCTCGGACGCGGCCATCGAGTTGCTCGAGGCACTCGCCCGGGAGCTCGGACACGAGCTGGCCTCCGCGGGGGCCGAGTCCTGAACCGCCTCGGTTCCGGTCCGGATCCCGCGGGCTCGGGCAATACCTCGGGCAGCCTGTCGACGACTCTCGGCACAGGTGCGGTCCGCGGTCCGGTCCCCTCGGCGACGGGCGCGCGGCCGCGCCGGGAGATCGATGTGGGGGCCCTCCTCGAGGGAGTGCTCCACGACGACCGCCCCGTGCTCGCGCGCGCCATCACGCTGCTGGAGTCCACGAATCCCGCGCACCGGGAGAAGGCGCAGGAACTGCTGCTGGGAGCTCTGCCGCATGCCGGGGGCGCCCTGCGCATCGGGATCACCGGGGTACCGGGCGTGGGCAAGTCGACGTTCATCGAGTCGTTCGGGCTGTATCTGGTGGAGAAGGGATACAAGGTCGCGGTGCTCGCCGTCGACCCGTCCTCGACGCGAACCGGCGGTTCGATCCTCGGCGACAAGACCCGGATGGCGACGCTCGCCACGGAACCCCGCGCCTACATCCGGCCCTCACCGACCTCCGGGACTCTCGGGGGCGTGGCCAAGGCCACCCGGGAGACGATGGTCCTCCTCGAGGCCGCGGGATTCGACGTGATCCTCGTCGAGACCGTCGGGGTGGGCCAGTCCGAGGTCACCGTCGCCGGGATGGTCGACTGTTTCACGTTCCTCACCCTCGCCCGCACCGGGGACCAGCTCCAAGGCATCAAGAAGGGTGTGCTGGAGCTGGCGGACGTGGTCGCCGTGAACAAGGCCGACGGCCCCCACGTCAAGGACGCCCGGCGCGCCGCGCGTGAACTCGGCGCGGCGCTGCGGCTCGTGCGACCGGCGGACTCGGTGTGGAAGGTGCCGGTCCTGACCATGTCGGGGCTCGAGGGCGAGGGTCTGGACGACTTCTGGGACGCCGTGCGATCCCACCAGGACACGATGGGGGAGATCGGCGAGGTCGAGGCCCGTCGCGCCCGCCAACAGGTCGAGTGGACCCGGTCGATGGTGCACGACACGCTCATGGCGCGACTGGCGGCCGACCCGGAGGTGAGGCGGGTCACGGCCGATGTCGAGCGACGCGTCAGCGAAGGGACGCTGACGGCGGCTCTCGCGGCCCAGGCCATCATCGACGCCTTCGATTCGCAGCGCTCGGAGCACTCATAGCGCTCGGGTCACTCGTAGCGAGTGACCCGAGCGGCGCACTCGGCGCCCGGCCGGCTACGCCTCCCACCACCGGCGGGTCAGATAGGCACGCTCGACCTCGTTCCTCGACAGCTCGAAGGCCCGGGCCCAGGCCAGGCGCGCGTCCTCGCTCCGGCCGAGGAGTTCCAGCGTGACCGCACGGGCCTCGTGGAACGGGTGGTGCTCCCGCAGTCCCGGATCCGGGGACAATGCGTCGAGTGCCACCAGACCCGCGTGGGGCCCGTCCCTACGCCCCACAGCGACCGCTCTGGCCACCCGCACGGCCG
Source organism: Dietzia sp. UCD-THP (assembly GCF_000349585.1). NCBI lineage: Bacteria > Bacillati > Actinomycetota > Actinomycetes > Mycobacteriales > Dietziaceae > Dietzia > Dietzia sp. UCD-THP. The sequence continues at coordinate 56,879 of NZ_KB714650.1, read as the reverse complement.
GCCCGGGGGAGAGCCTCAGCAGGACGTCGTAGAGCAGCACGATCTGGGCCCAGTCGGTCGAGTCGACGTCCTCGGCCTCGGCATGGAGTGCGGCGATCGCCGCCTGGACGCTGTACCGGCCCGGACCTCCCGCGGCAGCGGTCCGTGCCAGGGCGAGCCCCTCCTCGACGAGGAGCCGGTCCCATCTGCTGCGATCCTGGTCCGAGAGGGGGACCGGCATCCCGTCGCGGTCCATCCGCGCCGGCGTCCGCGCCTCGGTGAGCAGCATCAACGCGAGCAGGCCCGCCACCTCGCTCTGGCCCGCCATCAGGCGGTGGACGATGCGTCCGAGGCGGATCGCCTCCGAGGTGAGTTCGGTGCGCACATGATCCGCTCCCGCCGTCGCCGCGTAGCCCTCCGTGTAGATCAGGTAGATCACCGCGAGAACCGCCGGTAGGCGCCGGGGGAGGTCAGCGGCCTCCGGGACGCGGACCGGGATCCGGGTCACCCGCACGCGTTTCTTCGCCCGTACCAGGCGCTGCTGCATCGTGGGGACCGGGACGAGGAAGGCCTGGGCGATCTCGACCGTGGTCAGTCCGGCCAGGCACCGCAGGGTCAACGCGATCTGTTCCTCGATTCCGAGGGTCGGATGGCAGCAGGCGAAGAACAACTCGAGCCGCTCGTCGGGGATCTCGTCCGGATCCACGGGTGACACGCTCGGCGGCGGTGGGGACCGCCTCTCCTGCTCCACCCGCAACCTCGCCAGCCGCTCCGTCAAGGCCTTCTCCCGCCTGAGCCGGTCGATCGCCTTGCGGGTCGCGGTGGTCATCAGCCAGGCCAGCGGGGTGTGGGGGACGCCGGTTCTCGGCCACGTCTCCAGCGCTGCGGTGAGAGCGTCCTGCGCGGCGTCCTCGGCGAGCTCGAGGTCTCCGAACCGGGACACCAGCGCCGCCAGCAGCCGGGACCGCTCCTCACGCCTGATCCCGGCCAGCGCGTCGGACGCCGCGGACCCCGGGGAGGTCACGGGTGGGCCCCCGCTCCTCCTCCCCGGGGTACACGGACGTGCATCTAGAACTCCGCGATGGCGCGGACCTCGACCCGCCCGCCGTGGACCCCGGGACACCGGGCCGCCCACGACAGTGCCTCGTCGATATCGGGGACGTCGATGATGATGGTCCCACCGACGAATTCCCGGCTCTCGGCGAACGGCCCCGCCGTCACGACGGGTTCGGTCGCGCCCGGCGGGAGCGAGACGATGACCCCCGTGTCCGGATCCTCCAGGGCGAACCCACCGGCGAGCACCCCGGCCTTCTCCAGCTCTGCATCGAAGGCCATGAATTCCTCGACGCCGGGTCCCTCGTCCGCACCGGTGGCCGAATCCTCGCCGCAGCGGGCGGCATCGAGGTCTGCGAAGAGCAGTAGTACGTACTTCATGTCGATCTCCTGACCGATCGTGGTGGAAGTCGGCCGCGAGAGCGCCGACACCATGATGACGAACAGTCGCCGGGAGATCGACAGGACCGCGAAAAGAAATCTCCGCGCTCTGGCGGATTCCGCTCCCGGAGCGTCCGCGCAGGGGATGTCGCGCAGGGGATGTCCTCGGGCTCAGTACCGCTCGTCCGGAACCCGGCGCCCCCGGGAGCGCATCGCGAAGAGGAGACCGATCACGAAGAGCACCACACCGGCCACCATGAGGATCACCGCGAGGGTGTTCGAGTCGATTCCGGGAATGGTGACCTCGACCGCGTACATGAGTATCGCGCCGATCACCACAAGGACCACTCCGCCGCCGATGTAACCCATGGCTGTATCTCCTTCGTCGTGACCGCGCGCCTGTCGGCGGTCGTGGGCTCACCCTACGAGAACCGGGCGCGGAGTTCAGGCGTGCGGAGAGAGGAGCTTTCGCGCCGGCTCCTCGATGAACCGGTAGCTGGCCGCGCCCACGGCGATCGACCCGGCCACGGTCACGGGCCAGATCACGCCCATCCGCCGGGTCCACAGCGAGGTGCGGGTGAGCGGAAACGCGTAGTGCAGCACGATCAGGTGCCAGAGGAAGATGCCGTACGACCAGCGACCGATCGCCTGCAGGGGTGCCGATTCCAGGACGCGGAAGCGCGTCCCCGCCGGGGCGAGGATCACCGGTCCGAGGAAGAAGAACGCCATCGCGGCGGTGAGCCCGTTGCGCGCGGCGTACTCACGGCCGCTCGGATGGCGGAAGCCCTCGGAGAACCAGCGGGTCGACGTGGTGGCGAGCAGCGCCCCGGCGCCGGCCGTCCACCAACCCCACCTCGCGTAGGGTGCCCGGCTCAGTCGGGCGAGCAGTCCCGGGCGGGCGGTGGCCAGCTCGGCCAGCAGCATCCCGGAGCCGAACCAGGCGGAGAACGACGGCGGCAGGATCTGGTCGTTGACGCCCCTGGGCAGGAGTCGCAGCCGCTGCCAGGGGATCAGCGGGAACAGCAGGCCGGAGAGTCCGAAGGCGCCGACGACGGGCAGCCGCAATCGGGCCCGGTCGCCGCGCAGGTTCTTCATCCCGGTCCACAGCGCCGGGAGCGCCAGGTAGTAGGCCATCTCGACCGCGAGTGACCAGGCGTGGGTCAGCCCGGAGACGAGGAACTTCCTCTGGTAGATCTGCGTCAGGGTGAGGTTGCGCAGCCAGACCACGGGGCCGTTGACCCTGTTCTGGGGCAGGAGCACCATCGCGATGGCGACGAGCACCGTGTAGGCGGGCATGATCCGCACGAACCGGGCCCGCAGGTACGGGATCACCGCCCGGGCCGTTCCCGGCCGGTCGCGGCGGGCGTGGTCGGAGTGTGCGCGCCACAGGAGAAAACCGGTCTTGGCGAAGAACACCGCGACCAGCATGTCCAACCGGCCGTAGAGGCGGCGCACCGGCGTCCCGTAAGACATCCGGGTCACGAACGCGACGTGGGTGGTGATAATGCCGATCGCCGCGAGGCCGCGAAGACCCTCGAGTGCGGGGAGGTGACCGCGCGCACCGGCGAGCCGCGTCTGCTGCTCGCCGGTCGCCTCGGCTGCGGAGGTCTCGAAAGCGGCGGTCTCGGAAGCGGCGGTGTCGGGCGCGTCGACCGGGGCCGGAGCCGCCGCCGTCGGCCGGACGGGGTGCGCGAGGCGTCGCGCGGCGAACCCGGCCGCGACAGCTCCACCAGCGAGGGCGACGGCGGCGACAGGCCTCATGGACTCTCCTGGGGTTACTTCACGTGAGACGACGGTCCGTCGTCCGGCGACGGCGGTGCCGCCGTCAGGGCATCCGGACGAGATTAGCACCGGTTCCACCCGGCGACCCCAGGGGTGGTCGACCGCTCACAGGTGCTGGTCGTGACACAGGATCGCACTGGTGGAGGTCATCTCAGCGTAGGCCCGCGATCGAGACGGTGACCTCCTCGAGCACCGCACCCGCACCACCCGGAACGGAGAGATCCACCACGAGCTCGGCGTTCGCCGGCCGCCCCCGGTGGCCACGGCGGTCCTCGACCGTCATCCCCCGGGTGTGCTCTCCCGCGCACTCGACACGCAGATGGACGGGTTCGGTCACGGCCGCCTCGGGGTGCAGCGCCAGCCAGGCCACCAGGGGATCATGCACCTGCGCCAGATAGCCCTCGCCCACGGACTCGTGGAACTCGAAGTAGAAGCGCAGTGCGTCGACCAGATGTCTGGCCAGCGGGGTCCCGGAGGCCGCCAGGAGCCGCTCGGAATGCTCGGGGGTCCACACCGCGCGCTCGGTCAGATCGAGTCCGCACCACATCACGGGCGGCACCGCCGGGTCCGTGGACCGTGCCGCCTCCCACGACAGGCACACCCGGTCGGCGGCCTCGGGGTCCACGTCGACGTTCCACTCGCTCACCGGCGTGGTGTTACCCGGGTGTCCGCGGAAGGACCCGCCCATCACCACAAGCCGACGCAGCAACCGCGGGAGCGCGGGCTCGAGCTCCAGCGCGTGGGCGAGCGTGGACGAGGGACCGGTCACGATCCCCACCAGATTACCCGGAGCAGCGCGAGCCGCGTCCACCCAGAGTCGGGCCCCGGTCCGCGGATCCGGAACCCTCGTCGTCGTCGGCAGCCCCGCGTGTCCCGCACCGCGGGGGCCGTGGGTCTCGGGCGTGAACGCGTGGGGCACGACCGTCGCACCGGCGGCCCCGGCCGCCACGGGGACCGGGGGAGCGCCCGCCAGGTCCAGCCAGACCAGGGCGTTACGGACCGTGTCCTCGATGCCGACGTTCCCGGCCGTGCACACGAGCCCGGCCAGGTCGATCGACCCGGCTCGGTGCTCGGCGACCAGATAGGCGATCGCCAAGGCGTCGTCGATCCCCGGGTCGCAGTCGAGAAGGACCGGGATCCGGCCGCTCCGCTCGGAGTCAACCCCGGTGCGTGAGGAGCTCACCGGGAGCCGGCGGACAGCAGGACGTCGCGGGTGACCTCCAGGTGACCGAGGTGGGTGGCGACGTCGTGCAGGATGTGCGCCAGCACCCACTCCACGGTCAGGGTGCCGGCAGCACGGGCCCGTTCCACCGGGAACGCCGTACCCGCGGGGTGAGCGAGCTCGCCCCGTCGCAGAGCCGCCGTGGTCCAGTCCGGGACCCGGTCGGCCAGTGCGGACAGCCTGTCGAGTTCGGGCTCGACCGGCCCGTCGTACGCGAACTCCGATTCCCGGTGTCGGCGGACCTCCTCGCCCCCGAGGCACGCCGCTCCCCATGAGGTGAGGACCCCGCAGAGATGACGGACCGTCGCGCCTGCGGAGTTGGTCGGATGCGCCGAACCCACCGCCGTGGGCCGCGAATGGACCAGGGTGCCCGGGCCGTCCCCGCCGAGTTCGGTCACCACTGCGCGCAGCGCAGGCAGGAGCTCGGTGGTCAGGATGAGGTGCACGGCCGCCGAGGTGGGTGAGTCCATGCCGACGATCCTATTGTCCGGGCCGCCTATCGTCCGGGCCGCCTTCAGTCGGGACCGCCGGGTGCCCGGACTGCCCGGTGTCCGGACCACTCACCACGGGCTGGGGCGGAAGTCCTTGAGAAAACACCCGTAGAGGTCCTCGCCGGCCTCGCCACGCACGATCGGGTCGACCACGCGCGCCGCCCCGTCCACCAGGTCGAGAGGCGCGTGGAAGCCCTCCTCGTGCAGCCGGACCTTGGTCGTGTGCGGCCGCTCGTCGGTGATCCACCCGGTGTCCACGGCGGTCATGAGGATGCCGTGCTCGGTGAACATCTCCTCGGCGGAGGTGCGGGTGAGCATGTTCAGGCCGGCCTTGGCCATGTTGGTGTGCGGGTGGCCGGCACCCTTGTAGCGACGGGAGAACTGCCCCTCCATGGCGGAGACGTTGACGACGTACTTGCGGCGGGCGCCCGACGCCGCCAGTGCGGGCCGCAGGCGCGAGACCAGGATGAACGGCGCGACCGAGTTGCACAGCTGCACCTCGAGCATCTCCATGGGCTCCACCTGCTCGACCGTCGCCACCCAGCTGTTGTGGTCGACCACGTCCGGCAGCAGCCCGCCGGCGTCGATTGCGGTGCCGGCGGCGACCCGGTCCAGGGACGCCGACCCTGCCAGGAGCGCCTGCTCGGCGATGTGTCCGGCCTCGCGTTCGGCCTCATCGGTGCCGATGAGCGCGGATTCGCCGCCCATCAACGCGGCCGGATGCAGCTCCGAGGTGCGGCCCATCGTGATCATGGGGATGTCGGCGGCCCGTCCGGTGAGGGGCGCGGACTCGCCGTCCACGAGTCCGGAGTACGACCCGGGGGAGCGGCGCACCGTCTGGGCGGCGTTGTTGATGAGGATATCCAGCGGACCGGCGGCGGCGACCTCGTCGGCCAGTGCCACGACCTGGGCGGGATCGCGCAGGTCCACACCGATCACGTGGACCCTGTCGGCCCAGTCCGCGTGGTCGGGCATCGAGGCGAACCGTCGGACGGCGTCGCGGGGGAACCGGGTCGTGATGGTCACGTGAGCCCCCGCCCGCAGCAGCATGAGAGCGATGTACATGCCGATCTTCGCGCGCCCCCCGGTGAGCAGGGCCCGCCGCCCGGTCAAGTCCATGTCCGGGTCCCGTCTCGCGCGGTTGGCCGCCGCGCACTCCGGGCACAGCTGGTGGTAGAAGGCGTCGACCTGCGTGTAGAGCTGCTTGCAGACGTAACAGGCCACCGCGCGCTGCAGGTGCCCGGCCACGGCTCCCGGAGTGTTCGAGACCAGGCGGATCCCGGCCGTCTCGTCATCGATCCGGGTGGGCGAACCGGTCGCGGTGGCCTCGATGACGGCCTTGTCCGCCTCCTGCCGGGCGCGCCGGACCTCGTTGCGGCGAGACTTCTTGAGCAGCTTGAACATATGGCCGACCGAGCGCTGTACACGGATTGAATCGGGGTGGTCCTCCCCGAGCGCCGCAGCCTGGTCGAGGACGCGCTGGAGGGTCTCGAGGTCGTCCGGATCGATGCCTGTCACCAGGACACGGTACGACGACGAGGCCGCCGGTCCCTAAACCGCTCGCGCCCGCAGGGTGGGCGCGCGACCTGCCCTGAGCCCGGCGAGCACCTCCTCCACGGCTCGCGGCTCCCGGTCGTGCCCCGCGTCAACGGTGAGTCGGGTGAACCCGTGGCGGCGGGCGTAGGCATCGGAGACCAGCTGGGCGTGGGCCTCCACCGGGAACATCCACGGGACTCGGTTCAGTGGAGCCCGGTCCTGGGGGGCATGGTCGTGGGCAGCCCGGTCGAGGACCGCGCGCCAGTCGTAGGCCCGGCGCCCCTTCAGCGCCTGCTCGACGAGCGCGATGACCACGTAACGGGGTCCGACGACCCGGCCCTGCCAGACGTGGACCAGTTCGTGCACCAGCGTCGGTGTGGCCCTGAGTTGCTGGTCGCCCCCGCCGCCCGCGCGCACGATCCCGGCGTCGACGCCCAGATAGATCAGGCCCGGAAGGGCGAACGCCCGCGGGTGGGGCACTCCGGGCACGTGGCCCCGACGGATCGTCACCTCCGACGGGTCGATGGTGTGGCCGAAGAACGCGCGAAGGTCGTCGCGGACCCCGGAGGGCAGGTCGAGCGGCGGGGGAGCCAGCCCGAGGGCGTCGAGTCGCCGGTCCACGGCGCGAGCGGCGGCGCCGATCAGCGACCCCAGCGTGTCCGTCGCCCGTCCGGCGGCCGCTCCCAGCACTTGACGGACCGGGGTCGGCGGTGTGCGGGCCATCGGGAGACCTCCCGGGAAAACAAGTGGGCCCCGGATCCTCACGGATCCGGGGCCACTTCTACTGTCTCGACACAGTGTGCGCGAGGGGGGACTTGAACCCCCACGTCCGTTAATAGGACACTAGCACCTCAAGCTAGCGCGTCTGCCATTCCGCCACTCGCGCTCGCACACTGGTGACCTGCACCGGTTCGTACCCGGCTTGGTCGTGCGAGGAATGACACTAGCCGATGCGCGAACCGGGGGCCAAATCGGACCCCACTCCCACCCGACGCCGTCCGGTCATCGCTGGTAGACAAGGACGTGACCGGCCGGGGACTCCTCCCCGCACCGTCCGACCCAGGAGGATGACGATGACCGACTTCCGTGTGCCGAACCCCTACGACGCCCTTCCGGATCTCCCCGCTCTCGAGGTGACGAGCGAGTCCTTCGACGAGTGGGCCAGCCTCTCGCCCGCGCAGCTCGGCGGGAAGATGGGCGTGGAGGGAGGCGAGGACAAGTCGCCTCAGGTGAGCTGGAGCGCCGGACCGGAGGGTACCCGGACCTACGTGGTCACCGTGTTCGATCCCGACGCGCCGACGGCCTCGGGGTTCTGGCACTGGTCGGTGGCGAACATCCCGGCCGACGTGACCTCGCTGCCGGAGGGGGCGTGCACGGGGGAGGACACCTCGGGGCTCCCCGAGGGGGCCGTGGTGGTCCGCAACGACGCGGGGTTCAAGGGGTTCGTGGGCGCGGCCCCGCCGGAGGGCCACGGCCCGCACCGCTACATCCTCGCCGTCCACGCCGTCGGTGACCGGATCGACCTGGGGGAGGACGCCTCCTGCGCCTTCGTCGGGTTCAACCTCTTCGGCCAGGGCCTGGCCCGCGGTACCACCACGGCGGTCTTCGAGCAGTAGGGTCAGTCGACCGCGGAGCCGACGGCCTCCGCCAGCGAGGTGAACCCACCCTGGCGGAGCCGTCGCGCGACCACCTTGTTGGTTCCCCGGATCAGCCCGGGGCCGGTGAAGACGAAGCCCGTGTAGGTCTGGACGAGGTGGGCGCCGTGGGTGATGCGTTCCCACACGTCCTCCGGCGTCTCGACACCGCCCGCCGAGATGAGGACGAGCCGGTCACCGGCCCGCCGGTGGATCCGGGCGAGCACCTCGCGGGACCGGGCCGCGACGGGCGCCCCCGAGATCCCTCCCGCCCCCATCGCCTCCACGAGGTCAGCCGGTGTCCTGAGCCCGTCGCGGGAGACGGTGGTGTTGGTGGCGACGATGCCCGCGAGCCCGAGCTCCACGACGAGGTCGGTGACCGCGTCGATGTCGTCGTCGTCCAGGTCGGGCGCGATCTTGACCAACACGGGGATCGTCGCCACGTCACGGACCGCGGTGAGGATGGGGCGAAGCGAGTCGACCGCCTGGAGATCCCTGAGGCCGGGGGTGTTGGGGGAGCTGACGTTGACCACCATGTAGTCGGCCAGCCCGGTGAGCATGCTGGCGGACGCCACGTAGTCCCGGACCGCATCCTCCGCGGGCACCACCTTGGTCTTTCCGATGTTGATCCCCACGGGGTCGCTGCTGCGGCGCCTGCGCAAATTGTTGGCCGCGTTGCCCGCGCCATGGTTGTTGAACCCCATCCGGTTGAGGATCGCCCGGTCCTCGGGCAGCCGGAACAGACGGGGCGCCGGGTTCCCGGGCTGGGGTGACGCGGTGACCGTGCCCACCTCGCTGAACCCGAACCCGATCGCCCCCCACGAGTCGACGGCCGCGGCGTTCTTGTCGAAGCCGGCGGCGAGCCCGAGCGGCCCGGGGAACCGGCGCCCCAGGACATCCTGGGCCAGGACCGGATCCCGGACGCCGAGGACCCGGCGCACGAGCGAGCCCAGCGGCGGAACCAGGGTCAACAGCTTGAGAAAGCCGAAGACCAGGTGGTGGATCCGTTCCGCGGGAAAGCGGAACAGCACACTCTTCATCAGCGAGTACACGGTCCTCCTCGATGGGACGTGGGTGGTCCTTCGATCAGCTCGACGGCTCCGGGAGCTCCGGCCGCACCAGGTGCAGTCCCGCACCGTCGGCGGATCCGACGACCACCGTCCCGGACTCGGTGACCACCAGGGAATCGGGTTGGCGCACCGTCGCGATCTCAGCCCGCCGTACTCCTGTCCCGTCGCCGAGATCGTACGCCTGGATGGTGTTGGTCCCGGTGGAGGTGACCCAGACGACGTCCCGGGTGGGGTCCCCGGCCACCGCCCAGGGTGCGGCCGCGACCGGGAACTGCTGATGGAGCCGGATCGGCGAGGTCGAGTAGACCAGCAGTGTGTCCCCCACGGTGTCGCTGGCGACGATGGTGACGTCCCCGTATTCGCCGAGCATCCCGGCTCCTCTGCCGGCGCGCAGGAGCGGCCCGGCCCCGGACTCGTCCAGATCGATGCTCGCGATGACGGTGTCCGGTCGGCTGAACGCCGTGACCGAACCGTCCCGGGCCACGCTGATCCGATCGACCGACGTCAGGCCCCGGACGCGATGCTGCTCGGCCCCGTCGGAGTCACGGACCACCACCTCGCCACCCGGGGCGCCCGTGAGGAGGCGACCGTCGGTGGTCACGGCCGCCGCGGTGACGGGTCCGAGCCCCGCGATCTCGCGCGAGTCACCGTCCGGTGAGACGACGACGACGCCGTCGCCGTAGGGCACAAGGACCGTCCCGTCGAGCGCGGTAGTGGCGGTCCCCGCGTCCGCGGGCAGCTCGAGGGTCGTCTCCGGGATCCACCGGGTGCCCTCCACCCGGGCGATCTCCAGGGCCGGTGGTCCGTCGACCTGTGCCAGCACCCGGTCGCCCACGGCGACCAGTGCGGACACGGAACCCGGCGCCGAGACGACCTCGCCACCCTCGGGGTCGGCGGCCGACGGCGCGGAGGCCGGGCTGGCGTTGCCCTGTTCGATCCCGGTGTAGTCCTCCAGTTGGCCGGTGGTCGACGCGCAACCGGTGAGCCCGACGACGAGGGAGAGGACGGCGGCGGTGACCGCGGTGCGGCGGTGGGCACGAAGGGGCACTGTGTTCCTTTCGACGTGACCACAGTGTCCCTCACGCGGGTCCTCAGCCTCCGTCCAGGTCCGGGCGACTACCCTCACGTCGGTGCGGGGACCACCCGCTCCCGTGCCCACGGTCCCCGACAGAAAGCAGCGCCCGTGAACCCGACGGTCCTGGCCGCCCCCGCCGCGGACGGCATGTCCTGGCTCCAGGTGGTCGTGCTCTCCGTGATCCAGGGGATCACGGAGTTCCTGCCCGTCTCCTCCTCCGGGCACCTGCGGATCTTCTCCACCTGGATGTTCGGGGCGGACGCGGGCGCCTCGTTCACGGCGGTCATCCAACTCGGCACGGAGGCGGCCGTTCTGGTGTTCTTCTTCAAGGACATCGTGCGGATCGTCGTCGCCTGGTTCCGGGGCGTGTTCGACTCTGCACATCGCGACGACCCGGACTACCGCCTCGGGTGGTACGTCATCATCGGGTCGATCCCCATCGCGGTGATCGGTTTCCTGGGCAAAGACCTCATCCGGGACGCGGCCCGCAATCTCTGGATCACGGCCATAGTCCTCATCGCGTTCTCCTTCGTGTTCCTGATCGCGGAGAAGGTCGGAAAGCAGGACCGTCCGGTCGACGGCCAGTCGCTCGAGGGTCTGAAGTTCAGGGACGCCGTGGTCATGGGCCTGGCCCAGTGCCTGGCCCTCATCCCCGGCGTCAGCCGGTCGGGCGGCACCATCTCCGCGGGCCTGTTCCTCAACATGTCCCGCGAAGCCGCCGCACGGTTCTCCTTCCTGTTGGCCATCCCGGCGGTGCTGGCCTCAGGACTGTTCAGCCTCCCCGACGCGTTCGAGCCGTCCGTGGGGCAGTCCGCGACCGGGATCCAGCTGGTCGTGGGATCGGTGATCGCGTTCGTGCTGGGATACATCGCCATCGCCTGGCTCCTGCGCTTCGTCCAGAAGCACTCCCTGGCCTGGTTCGCCGGCTACCGCATCATCCTCGGTCTGGTCGTGATCGTCCTGCTGTCCACCGGCACGATCCCCGCGACCTGACCGCACCACGGATGCGGCGCGGCGTCGGTAACCTGCGGTCATGACCGTCATCCTCCTGCGTCACGGCCGCTCCACCGCCAACACCGCGCTCACACTGGCCGGCCGGACCTCCGGGGTCGCGCTCGACGAGACGGGCCGCGCGCAGGCACAGGATCTCTGCCGACGCCTGGCGGGCCTGCCCGTCGAGGCCGTCATCCGGTCGCCGCTCATGCGCTGCAGGGAGACGGTCGAGCCGTTGGCCGCCGCGTTCGGGGTCGAGCCGGTCGTGGACGAGGGCCTGGTCGAGGTCGACTACGGGTCGTGGACCGGACGGACCCTGAGCGAACTCGCGTCGGAGCACATGTGGTCGGTGGTGCAGCAGCACCCGTCCTCTGCCGTCTTCCCGGAGGGCGAATCCCTCGCGGAGATGGCCACGCGCGCCGTCTCGGCCGTCCGGGCACACGACCGACGCCTGGCGGAGGATGCGGGCCGCGACGTCCTCTGGGTGGCGTGCAGCCACGGGGACGTGATCAAGTCGGTGATCGCCGACGCGTACGGAATGCACCTCGACCACTTCCAGCGCATCGTGGTCGAACCGGGATCGGTGTCGGTGGTCCGCTACACCCCTCACCGACCGTTCGTCCTCCGGGTCAACGACACCGGCGGGGACCTGGCGAGTCTCCGGGGGGAACCCGCCGGACACGTGGGCCGGGCCACCGCGGGCGACGCCAGCTCGGACGCGGTGCCCGGCGGGAACGTACCCTTGTGAACCGCACCTCCGCCCAGGACCGCCCGGCACCACCCGTCAGTACACTTCACAGCACAGCACCGAGGAGACGACCGGCATGAGCAGGGAAGTCCACGAGTTCCGCGACCCGGCGAGGTTCGTGGTGGGCACGATCGGCCAGCCCGGCGAGCGCGTGTTCTTCGTCCAGGCCACGGGCGGCGGCCGGACCGTCTCCGTCCGGTGCGAGAAGCAGCAGGCCCAGATCCTCTCCGAGCGGATGGGTGACCTCCTCGACGAGATCGCCGCGAAATCCGACGTCCCCGTCCCGCCGGCCGCGGGTGTCGTGGACGATCTCGCGCCACTGGAGATGCCCGTCGACGCGGAGTTCCAGGTGGGGACCATGGGTCTGGGCTGGGACGGGGAGAAGAGCCAGATCGTCGTGGAGTTGCTCGCGGCGGACCCCTCCGCCACCGACGAGTCGGTCGTCCTCTCGGATGCCGAGGACGCCCCGGACGCACTCCGCGTCTTCCTCAGCCCGCAACGCGCACGGCAGTTCGTCCTGCGCAGCGAGAAGGTGGTCTCCGCCGGCCGTGCCCCGTGTCCGCTGTGCGGCGAACCGATCGACACGACGGGACACCTGTGCATCCGCCTCAACGGGTACCTCCCTCGTTCCGGTGAGGCACTCGCCGACCTCGTCGATCCGTGAACGCCCGCCCGCCGGGCCCCGAACTCACCGTTCTGCACCGGATCCCCTCGGGCAGCAACGCGGTCTACCGCTGCGTGGACACACTGGGGGAACACTGGGTCTACAAGCCCTCGGCAGGAGAGCGGCCGCTCTCGGATTTCCCCGACGGCAGCCTGGCGGCCCGGGAGGTCGCGGCATATACGGTGTCCGTCGCGCTGGGGTGGGACCTGGTGCCGGAGACGGTGGGGGCGCACGGCCCGGGCGGCCCGGGGATGGCGCAACGGTGGGTCGACGAGATCGACCGGACCGAGATCCCCGGCCACGACCCGGTCGACGTCCATCCCGTCGACGCGCTGCCTGCCGGCCGCGTGGCGGTTCTGCGCGGACAGGGTTCGGGGGGACAGGACGTGGTGGTGGCGCACGCCCTCGACGACCGACTCCGCCGCATCGCGCTGTTCGATCTCGTCATCAACAACGCCGACCGCAAGGGCGGTCACGTCCTGGTCGACACCTCCGGTCAGATCTGGGCGATCGACCACGGCTTGTCCTTCCACACCGAGCACAAACTGCGCACCGTCCTGTGGGGGTGGGCGGGTCAGCCCCTGCCACCGGAGGATCTCGAGGCCCTCGAGACGGTGCGCGACGGCCTGGCCGCGGACGGCCCCCTGGCGTGCGTTCTGAGAGACCTGCTCGCGCCCGCCGAGGTCGGCGCGCTGGGGGAGCGGGTCGCGGCGCTGGTGGAGGGAGAGGTGTTCCCCGCGCCGGGGCCGGGGTACCCGTTACCCTGGCCGCTCTTCTGAGATCCCGCGGTATCTAGACTCGGCCGCATGCACTCGTGGCCCCCGCCCGTCGTCCCCGCCGTACCCGGTGACGGCGCCCCGCTGAAACTGTTCGACACCGCGAGTGGCGAGATCCGCGAGGTGTCCGCCGGGCCCGTCGCGGGCATGTACGTGTGCGGCATCACCCCCTACGACACCACTCACCTCGGTCACGCCGCGACGTACCTGACCTTCGACCTGGTGTACCGGCTCCTCCTGGACGCCGGGCACGAGGTCCACTATGTCCAGAACACCACGGACGTCGACGACCCGTTGTTCGAGCGCGCCGAGCGCGACGGCGTGGACTGGAGAGAACTCGGCGATCGCGAGACCGACCTCTTCCGCGCCGACATGCAGGCGCTCCGTGTGCTCCCCCCACGCGACTACGTGGCCGCCACGGAGACCGTCGACGAGGTCGTGGAGATGGTCGCCGAACTCGTCGACGGCGGCCACGCCTACACGATCGACCCGGGGGTCGACGGCTACCCCGACGTCTACTACCGACACCGGTCCACCCCGGAGTTCGGGTACGAGTCGGGGTATGACGCCGCGCAGATGGCCGACGCCTTCGCCGAGCGCGGCGGGGACCCGGACCGGCCCGGGAAGGAGCACCCACTGGACGCGCTGCTGTGGCGGGTGGCACGGCCCGGGGAGCCGTCCTGGCCCTCACCCTGGGGAGCGGGCAGGCCGGGTTGGCACATCGAGTGTTCGGCCATCGCACGCAACAGACTGGGAATGGAGTTCGACATCCAGGGTGGGGGCAGCGATCTCGCGTTTCCACACCACGAGTTCTCCGCCGCCCACGCGGAGGCCGCGACCGGGCGCTCCCCGTTCGCGCGCTTCTACGTGCACGCGGCGATGATCGGCCTCGACGGGGTCAAGATGAGCAAGTCACTGGGCAATCTCGTGCGGGTCAAGACTTTGCGCGAGCACGGGGTGGACCCGGCGGTGATCCGGCTCGCGCTGGCCGCCGGACACTACCGGACGGACCGGTCATGGTCGGAGGAACTGCTCGCGGAGGCCCGCTCCCGGTGCGAGAGGTGGGTCCGTGCGATCGCCCGGGAAGCGGGCGCCGACTCCGCCGCGACCATCGCCGCGGTGCGCGACCGTCTCGCGGACGACCTCGACACCCCTGGCGCCCTGGCCGCGGTCGACGACTGGGCGGAGGCGACCCTGGACGGCGACGAGTCGGACCCGTCCGCCGGACCCTCCGTCGCGATCGCCCTCGACGCCCTGCTCGGGCTCGCCCCCGGCACCTGACGGCCCGCCTCTGCGCCCCTCTGCCCGGCCATCACACCTGGCCGGTGTCGGGCTCGTCCCGGTCCCCTCTCAGAAAGCGCTCGAACTCGGCGGCGATCGAGTCGCCGTCGACCAGCGGCATCGTCTCACCGTCTGCGGCACGCCCACGGTCGGGCTCGGGATCCACACCCGCACCGACCCCGTTCTCCTCGTCCATCCGGTCCTCGAGGGACTGGATGTAGTCGCGCAGGTCCTCGTCCTCGCCGGCCGCGGCGTCGACTTTCGCCACCCACGTGCGGGACTGCACCCGCAACGCGTCCATCGGGACGGCCACCCCGAGATTCCCCGCCAGCCAGGACAGGACGGCCTCGGTGCCGCGCGGGTTGGGTGGGGCGGCCACGTAGTGGGGGACACCCGCCCACAGGCTCACCGTCGGGACACCGGCCTCGGTGAGGAGCTGCTGGAGGACACCGGTCATCCCGGTGGGCCCCTCGTAGTCGGACGCCCGCACCCCCATGTCGGCGATCCGCTGGCGGTTGAACGCCGTCCCGGTGAGGGGCACGGGGCGGGTGTGGGGGACATCGGCCAGGTAGGCACCCAACAGCACCACCTCGGTGACGGCCAGCGTGTCGACGAGGTCCACGAACTCGGAGGCGAACCGGCGCCACTTCAGGCCGGGTTCGGGGCCGCGGACCAGCACGACGTCGTGATCGACCCCGTCCGGTCGGCACACGGACACCAGGATTTGCGGCCACTCGACCGACCTCGACACCCCTCTCGAGTGCCGGACCGTCGGTCGCTGGTCGAGGTAGTCGAAGAACTCGTCGCCACCGATCTCCGCGATCTGTCGTGCCTCCCAGGTCAGGGCGAGGTGTTCAACCGTGCCGGTGGCCACGTCGGCGGCGTCGTTCCAGCCCTCGAAGGCCACGATCATGACGGGGCTCTCGAGATCGAGAGGCCCGTCGGGCGTCCATTCGACAGTCATCAGTACAGCCTACGGACGGCGACTTCCGGGGCACCCATACACTGGGGCCATGTCTGCCGATTTCGATTCGCCCCTGTTGGACGCCGCCCGTCGGCGAGTGCTGATCAGCGACGGGGCGATGGGCACGATGCTGCAGGCCGTGGACCTCGACGTCGATGTGGACTTCCTCGGGCTGGAGGGATGCAACGAGATCCTCAACGCCACCCGACCTGACGTCGTGGCGGACATCCACCGCGCGTTCTTCGAGGCCGGCGCGGACCTGGTCGAGACCAACACCTTCGGGTGCAACCTGTCCAACCTCGGGGATTACGACATCGTCGACCGCATCGGCGAGTTGGCCGAGAAGGGTGCGGCGATCGCCCGGGGCGTCGCCGACGAGATGGGTCCTTCCGAGGACGGGACCCCGCGGATGGTGCTCGGTTCCCTCGGGCCCGGGACCAAGTTGCCCTCGCTCGGGCAGAGCACGTTCGAGGAGATGCGGGATGCCTACACCCGCGCGGCGGAGGGTCTGGCGCGGGGCGGGGCGGACGCGTTCCTGGTGGAGACCAGCCAGGACCTGCTCCAGGTCAAGGCAGCCGTGCTCGGGTGCCAGGACGGGATGGCGGCCGCGGGGCGCCGGCTGCCGATCATCACGCACGTGACCATCGAGACAACCGGGACCATGCTCCTGGGGTCCGACATCGGCGCCGCGCTGACCGCTCTCGAGCCGCTCGGGATCGACATGATCGGCCTCAACTGCGCCACCGGGCCCGCCGAGATGATCGAGCACCTGCGTTACCTCACCCAGCACGCCGGTGTCCCCGTCTCGGTCATGCCCAACGCCGGCCTCCCCGAACTGGGTGAGCACGGCGCCGTCTACCCGCTCGGCGCCGACGCGTTCGGCCCCCAAGTGGCCGACTTCGTCTCCGAGTTCGGACTGTCGATGGTCGGTGGCTGCTGCGGCACCACCCCCGAGCACATCACCCGACTCCGCGAGGAGGTGCTCTCGCGGTCGAAGGCCCAGCGGCGGGTCGAGCCGGTCAACGCCGTCGCCTCCCTCTACACCTCGACCCCCCTGCGGGCCGACGCCGGCATCCTCATGATCGGCGAACGCACCAACGCCAACGGGTCGAAGCGGTTCCGCGAGGCGATGCTCGCGGCCGACTGGGACACCTGCATGGACATAGCCAAGGAGCAGATGCGCGACGGGGCGCAGATGATCGACCTGTGCGTGGACTACGTGGGCAGGGACGGGTCGGGGGACATGGCCGAGCTGGCCGGGCGCCTGGCGACCTCCTCGACGCTGCCGATCATGCTCGACTCGACCGAGCCCGACGTCATCCGGACCGGCCTGGAGCACCTCGGCGGACGGTGCACGGTCAACTCGGTCAACTACGAGGACGGGGCCGGCCCGGACTCACGCTTCCAGAAGATCATGGAGTTGGTCTCGCGCCACGGCGCCGCGGTGGTCGGGTTGGCCATCGATGAGGAGGGCCAGGCACGCACCGCCGACCGGAAGGTGGCGATCGCGGAGCGGATCATCGCCGACCTCACGGAGAACTGGGGGATCGCGGAGGACGACATCATCATCGACTGCCTCACCTTCCCCATCTCCACGGGACAGGAGGAGGTCAGGCGGGACGGCATCGAGACCATCGAGGCGATCCGCAGGCTCACCGAGTCGCATCCGAACATCCACACCACCCTGGGCCTGTCCAATATCTCGTTCGGCCTCAACCCCGCCGCCCGGCAGGTGCTCAACTCCGTGTTCCTGCACGAGTGCATCCAGGTGGGACTGGACAGCGCCATCGCGCACAGCTCCAAGATCCTGCCCATGAGCAAGATCGACGAGCGCCAGCGTGAGGTCGCGCTCGACCTCGTCTACGACCGCCGTAAGGAGGGGTACGACCCCCTCCAGGTCTTCATGGAGTTGTTCGACGGTGTGTCGACCGCGAGCACGAAGGATGCCAGGGCGGCAGAGCTCGCCGCGATGCCGCTCATGGATCGACTCTCCGCGCGGATCGTCGACGGGGAACGCAAGGGCCTCGAGGCCGATCTCGACGCGGCTATGGAGGAGATCCCCCCGCTCGAGATCATCAACACCCACCTGCTCAGTGGCATGAAGACGGTCGGCGAGCTGTTCGGCTCCGGCCAGATGCAGCTGCCGTTCGTCCTGCAGTCCGCCGAGACCATGAAAACCGCGGTCGCCCATCTCGAACCCCACATGGAGGCCAGCGACGAGGACGGCAAGGGTCGGATCGTCCTGGCGACGGTCAAGGGCGACGTCCACGACATCGGCAAGAACCTCGTGGACATCATCCTGTCCAACAACGGGTACGACGTGGTGAACATCGGAATCAAGCAGCCGATCGCCGACATCATCTCGGCGGCCCGGGAGCACAAGGCCGACGTGATCGGCATGTCCGGGCTCCTGGTCAAGTCGACCGTGGTGATGAAGGACAACCTGGCCGAACTCAACTCGGAGGGCATCGCCGGCGACTTCCCCGTTCTCCTGGGTGGTGCGGCCCTCACGCGTGCCTACGTCGAGGTGGACCTCGCCGGGATGTACGAGGGTGAGGTGTTCTACGCCCGGGACGCGTTCGAGGGACTGCGCCTCATGGACGAGGTGATGACGGCCAAGCGGACCGGTGTCCCCATGGCCGAGTCCTCGGACGCGTCGGCCAAGGCCGCGGAGCGGCGGGAGCGCCGCGCACGAAGCGAGCGGATCGCCGCCAAGAGGGCCGCCGAGGCCGAGCCCGTGGTGGTCCCGGAGCGTTCGGACGTCGCGGCGGACCAGCCCATCGCCACCCCGCCCTTCTGGGGGACGCGGATCGCCAAGGGGATCCCGGTGGCCGACTACGTCGGGCACCTCGACGAGCGCGCCCTGTTCTTCGGACAGTGGGGACTCCGCGGCACCCGCAGCGGGGACGGCCCCGACTACGACGAGTTGGTCGCCACCGAGGGACGACCGCGGATGCGCGCGTGGATCGACCGGCTCACGACCGAGAGGATCCTGGCCCACTCCGCCGTGGTCTACGGGTACTTCCCGGCCTACTCGGAGGGCGAGGACATCTGCGTCCTCGCCGAGCCACGCCCGGACGCCGAGGTGCTCCACCGGATCTCCTTCCCCCGCCAACAGCGGGGCCGGTTCCTCAGCATCCCGGACTTCCTGGCCTCCAAGGAGCGCTGTGAGGCCGAGGGGACCGTCGACGTGCTGCCCTTCCAGCTCGTCACCATGGGCACCCCGATCGCGGACTTCGCCAACGAGCTGTTCGCGGCCGACAACTACCGCGACTACCTCGAGGTCCACGGCCTGTCGGTCCAACTCACCGAGGCCCTGGCCGAGTTCTGGCACCGGCGAGTACGTGACGAACTGCGCCTGCCCGAGGGCGCCGTCTCCGACGAGGACCCCGACACCATCCACGACTACTTCGACCTCAAGTACCGGGGAGCCCGCTACAGCTTCGGCTACGGAGCGTGCCCGGACCTGGAGTCCCGCAAGGTCGTGGTGGACCTGCTCGAGCCGGAGCGCATCGGTGTCGAACTCTCGGAAGAACTGCAGCTCCACCCCGAACAGTCGACGGACGCGTTCGTGCTCTATCACCCGGAGGCCAAGTACTTCAACGTGTGACCCGAGCACCCAGGGCAGCCTCTCCTGGCTGGTAGCGGCCGTCCTTCCGGGTGATGATAAGTGCATGGACACCGGCCGGGACGGGGCGCTGCGTACGTTCGCCGCCTCTCGACAGGGCGCCCTTGCCCTATCCACCGTCCTGGCGATCACGGTCCATCTGCTCACCCGCGCGGTGGCCGATCCCGACGGCTCCGACACGACGGAGTGGGTGATCCGCGCTCCGCTGGTCGCCGTGGTGGTGATCGGTGGGGTCCCCCTCATCATCGGGGTCATCCGCTCGGCGGTGAAGAGTGCCGGGGGAGCGGACATGCTCGCCGCGGTGTCGATCGTCACCGCGGTCCTGCTCTCCGAGTGGCTGGTGGCCGCGATCATCGTCCTCATGCTGTCCGGGGGAGAGGCGCTCGAGGCCGCGGCGTCCCGGAGGGCATCGGCGACTCTCGACGCTCTCGCCCGACGCAGCCCGACGATCGCGCACCGCCTCCGCGGGGACACGGCGTCCGAGGGCATCGACGACCTCCATGCCGACGATGTGCTGGTCAACGACCTCCTGCTGGTCCTTCCCCACGAACTGTGCCCTGTCGACGGCGAGGTGGCGGAGGGCAGAGGCGCGATGGACGAGTCGTACCTCACCGGCGAGCCGTACGTCGTCCCCAAGACACCCGGGGCCCAGGTGCTCTCCGGCGCCATCAACGGCGAGTCACCACTGACCGTCCGCGCCGAGCGGGTCGCGGCGGATTCCCGCTATGCGCAGATCGTCGGCGTGCTTCGGGAGGCGGAGGAGAACCGGCCCCCGATGCGTCGCCTCGCCGATCGCCTCGGCGCCTGGTACACGCTCATCGCGCTGGCGCTGGGCATCCTCGGTTGGGCGTTCTCCGGAGATCCGACCCGTTTCCTCGCGGTGGTCGTGGTCGCGACCCCGTGCCCGCTCCTCATCGGCGTCCCCGTCGCGATCATCGGTGCCATCTCGCTGGCCGCCAAGCGGGGCATCATCATCCGGAACCCGGCGATGCTCGAGGACGTCGGACGCGTCGAGACGATGATGTTCGACAAGACCGGCACGCTGACCTACGGGCGTCCGGTCCTCACGGAGATCATCGCGAGGCCCGGGATCGATCCCGACGAGGTGCTCGCCGCGGCGGCGGCGGTCGAGGCATACTCCCGCCACCCGCTCGCCAGAGCCGTCATCGACGCAGCGGCCGAACGGAACCTCGGCACCCCGCCCACCACCTCCGTCGCGGAGAAGCCCGGCGCCGGACTGGCCGGCGAGGTGGGTGGACGCGTGGTCCGCCTGACCAACCGTCGCGGGCTCGCCGACGTCGATCCGGGCGCGTCCAGCCTGCTCCCGGGGTCCGAGACGGGAATGGAGGCGGTCGTCCTCATCGAGGACCGGTACGCCGCGGTCCTCCGATTCCGTGACGAACCACGGGCGACCGCGGCTGACTTCATCGCGCATCTCCCGCGCGCACACGGAGTCACACGGATGATGATCATCTCCGGTGACCGTGAGGCCGAGGTCCGCCGGTTGGCCGACCGGGTGGGTATCACCGAGGTCTACGGCGGGGTCAGTCCCGAGGGGAAACTCGCGATCGTCCGCGAGCGCACGGCGGCGGGTCCCACCCTGTACCTCGGCGACGGGATCAACGACGCCCCCGCGATGACGGCCGCCTCGGCCGGGGTCGCCTTCGGCTCCACGTCCGACGTGACCGCCGAGGCCGCCGACGCCGTGGTGCTGGACTCGTCCCTGGAGCGACTCGACGAACTCCTCCATATCGGGGCGCGTATGCGTCGGATCGCCCTGCAGTCGGCGTTGGGTGGAATTGCCGCCTCCGTGATCGGGATGCTTCTCGCGGTCTTCGGCCTGCTCAGCCCTCTCGCCGGAGCGATCGCGCAGGAGGTCATCGACGTCCTCGCAATCCTCAACTCGGCACGCGTGGTGATCGCGCCGCACAAGCTCAGCGACTTCGACGCGCCGCCGACCGAACCACCGGAGGCATGGCCCGCCCGGCGGCGGTGACGCGGCTAACGCCCTGCCCGCCCGCACCGATAACCCGGTAGGACCTGTGCCCCGGGGGGATCCGCCGAGAGCCGTAGTCGTCGAGGAGTCGTCGAGGAGACAGTCATGAGCACTATCCGTCGATCAGTTGCGCTCACCTGCGCGGCGACCCTGCTCGCCGGGGGAATGGCCGTGACCGGATCCCCTGTCGCGTCAGCGCAGATGTGGCGCGAGTCGCCCGCCTGGGATGTCCGCATGCCGTACCCGCTGGGCGGCGAGCACACCATTCGTTTCGGCGCCTTCACCACCTGCAAGCTGGGTGGCGACGAGCGCTTCCACCAGGCTCTGAGCGCGAACGCCAGGGACCTCGACCAGCCCGTCGGCTCTCTCGACTTCTCGGCCACCCTGTTCCCGTTCAACTCCGCGACGGTGGAGTGGCACAACATCGATACCGATGCGAGGGGCGTGCACACGGTCCAGTCGACCGGACCCGAAGTCGGTGTCGGCGGCGTGTTCACCGAGCACGGGCGGCTGGCGGTCACCATCACCACCAGCAAGTCCGCCTTACCGACCTTCGCCCCCGGGTCCGTCGCACCGCTCGCCTCCGCCACCCACACCGAGCGCTTCCTCGTCCCGGCGGGGACGTGCCGCTGAACCGCGATCGGCGGGGTGGCAAACGGGACCGGTCACGGTACCCCCGGTCTCCCCATGTCGGGTAGACAGTAGGCCGTGACCAGCATCTCGTACGACCGTGTCCCCGCCGCCGTGTGTCTCGACATGGACGGCACACTCGTCGACACCGAGCGACTGTGGGACATCGCCGTCTACGAACTCGCCGAGTACCTGGGCCGGCCCCTCGACGAGGCGACCCGCGAGCGGACCCTGGGGAACTCGCTCCCGGGGTTCTTCGCGATCCTGGGTGAGTACACCGGGCGGATCATCGAGGGGGCAGAGTTCGATCGACTGGCCCGCAGGCTCAACTCGCGGGTCACCGAGCTCATGCGGTCCGACATGCGGTGGCGGCCGGGCGCCGAGGAGCTGCTGGACGACCTCGCCTCGACGAACGCTCCGGTCGCCCTGGTGACCAACACGACCGCGGATGTCGCCACGGTGCCGCTGGAGTTCATCGACCGTTCGCGATTCGATGTGGTGGTGACGGGGTGCATGGTGGCCGACCCCAAACCGGCCCCCGACCCCTATCTGCTGGCCTGCTCGCGGCTCGGGGTCGAGGCGACGGCCGCCGTGGCCGTCGAGGACTCGGTGACCGGGGCCACCGCCGCGGTCGCCGCGGGGTGCCGGGTCCTCTATGTTCCGTCCACCGACGGACAGCCGGACGTGGCCGGGGCACACACCCACCCGAGCCTGGCCGGCGTGACCGCGTCCGGTCTCACCGCCCTCACCTCGGGAACGCCCGTGGGCGTGGCTGTGGGAGAATCGGGCGCGTGAAGACCTTCGACTCCCTGTTCGCCGAGCTGTCCGAGCGCATCGCCGCGCGTCCCGAGGACTCCGGCACCGTCGCCGCCTTCGACAAGGGCGTGCACCATCTGGGCAAGAAGGTCAACGAAGAGGCGGGCGAGGTGTGGATCGCCGCCGAGTACCAGTCGGACGAGGAACTGGCCGAGGAGATCTCGCAGCTCCTCTACTGGACCCAGGTCATGATGCTCAAGCGCGGACTCGGTCTCGAGGACGTCTACCGGCATCTCTAGCCGCCACCGCCGTCACCCCGCCCGCACCGAATCCTGGAGCCACCACCATGCTGCGTGTCGCAGTGCCCAACAAGGGCGCCCTGTCCGAGTCCGCCTCCGAGATGCTCTCCGAGGCGGGGTACCGCCGACGTACCGAGGGCAGCAAGGATCTCACGCTGATCGACCGTGAGAACGATGTCGAGTTCTTCTTCCTTCGACCCAAGGACATCGCCGTCTACGTGGGTTCCGGCCGCCTCGAGCTGGGCATCACCGGCAGGGACCTGAGCATGGACTCGATGGCGGAGGTGGACGAGCTCCTCGACCTGGGGTTCGGACACTCCACCTTCCGGTACGCCGGCCCGGCGGGCAGTGGGTGGACCACGGACCGCCTGGCAGGGGCCCGCATCGCGACGTCGTACCCCAACATCGTCCGACAGGACCTCGAGAGGCGGGGAATCGAGGCCGAGGTCATCCGGCTCGACGGCGCTGTGGAGATCTCCATCCAGCTCGGGGTGGCCGACTGCATCGCCGACGTGGTGGGCTCCGGTCGCACTCTCAAGGTGCACGGTCTGGAGGCGTTCGGGGACATCCTGTGCGACTCCATGGGGGTGCTGATCTCGCGTGCCGGCGAGGCGATCACTCCCGCGATGGCCCAGCTGAGGGCGCGTCTCCAGGGCGTGGTCTTCGCCCAGCAGTACATGATGCTGGACTACGACTGCCCCAGGGAACTCCTCGACTCGGTCTCCGCGATCACCCCCGGCATCGAGTCACCCACCGTCTCCCCGATGGCCGATCCGGCGTGGGTGGCGGTCCGGTCGATGGTCCCGCGCAAGAAGGTCAACTCGATCATGGACGAGCTCGTCGCCGCCGGCGCCAAGGCGGTCATCGCCACGGACATCCGGTCCTGCCGCATGGGGTGAGCCCGCCAGTTCTGCCCGCCCGTGCGGCTCGCTCAGTTTCGATCAGTCCCGCTCAGACCCGTTCCACCAGAAGGGCCTGAAGCGTGTGCCCGATGGCGCCCGCCTCGTCGTAGAGGGTCCCGGACGTGGCACCGACGCCGTCGGGGCCGATCGACGCGTCCGCGGTGACCCCGATCCATTCGCCGACGGGCCGCCGGTGGAGGTGGGTGACCAGGTCGGTGTTGAGGAACCGCCACTCGTCGGGTTCCAGAACGGCCCCGACGCCGTTCGCGATGTCGGCAACCGACATGACCCGTTCCGCCGGCGTCATCTCCTCCCCGGAGACCAGGGGGAGGGTGGGACGGGCCCAGACGACCCCGTCCTGCGCACCGCGGATCTCCAGCGAGTCGATGTAGCCACTGGTCCACCGGTCGAAGAAGCCGCTGTCGTGATCCACCTCCGGGAGCTCGCGCGGGCGGTCGGCCGACTGCTCGACCTCGGCGGTGTCGCCGACGGCCATCCGCCAGGCGCTCGCTCTGGCGACGATCCGGCCCCCCGCCTCGAGTTCCGCCTCGAGCAGTTGGATCCGGCGACCGGGCCGGACGATGCGGGCCCGGGTGCGGACCTCGCCCAGCGGCACGGGCCCGAGCAGGTCCACGGTGACGCGCGCGATCCTGGTCGACTCCGCCCGTTCGAGACGATCCATCGCGCGGGTGAGCACGGCCGAGGGCGGGGATCCGTGCTGCAGGTCCGGACCCCAGGCGCTCACCGTGTGCGGGGTCGCCCGGAAGACCTCCCAGCCGTCATCAGTGCCCAACGGCTCGAAGTAGGCCTCCGTCATGATGTGCTCCTCGGTCCGGCGTGCCCCGCTGCGGGGTTCGTGACCTCGAGAGGTATCACGCGACGCCCCGGCCACCCCGGGTACTGCGGCGGGGTACCCCCGAACGCCGGACACAACGACTGGTGGTTGCACCAGTCGCACAACCGGGAGGTACGTGGGGGGAAGATCCCGGTCTCACCCGCCCGCTCGATCTCCGCCCACAGCGAGTCGAGCTGGGACTCCGTCTCGGTGAGAGTCGCGAGATCGGGGGTCAGAGTGAGCCAGCTGCCGTTCCTGAGGTAGATCAACTTGAGCTGCGCGGGCACCACACCGTGGGTGCGCTGGTACATCAGGGCGTAGAACCGCATCTGGAACATCGCCTGGTCTTGATAGCGCGGACGGGGCGGTTTGCCCGTCTTGTAGTCGACCACCCGGACCTCGCCGGTCGGCGCCACGTCCACCCTGTCCAGGTAACCGTGGAGCGGGGTACCGGAGGCGGTGGAGGTGACGAGATACTGCTCACACGCCGCGGGGGAGAAGCGCCGGGGATCCTCGATCCCGTAGAGCGCGGACACCAGGGCGGCGACCTCCGACTGAAACTCCGCCCTGCCGCTGAGCGGCACCACCTCGGAGCCCCCGCCCTCGTAGAAGAGTCCCACCGCAGTGGGGACGAGCTCCGCGGCGCGCTCCGGGGCGCGCTCGGACTGCTCCAGTGCGTACAGGTCCTCGAGCACCGAGTGCACGACTGTGCCCAGCACCTGGGCGCGGGTCTTCGGTTCCGGGATCCTGTCGATCGCCTTGAGCCGGTAGAGCAGGGGGCACTGCCTGAAGTCCGCGGCGCGCGACGCCGACAACGCCAGGGGCGTGCGCACCGGCGGGGGCGCGCTCTCAGGAGCGGCAGGGGAGGCCGGGGTACCGCTGCTGCCGATTTCCAGGGGATCCGTCACACCTGGCAGGGTAGACAACCGGTCGGACAACCGGCCGTCGTCCCCTGGAGGTCCACCGTGCAGCGATCCGGCCCGTTCGTCGTCGGCGACCGCGTCCAGCTCACCGACACCAAGGGGCGCAAGTACACCGTCGTCCTGGTCGAGGGAGCCGAGTTCTTCACCCACCACGGCGCCGTTCGCCACGACGATCTGATCGGAACCCCCGAGGGGTCGATCGTCAGGTCGTCCGGGGACGCCGACTACCTCGCGTTGCGGCCGCTTCTCACCGACTACGTCCTGTCGATGCCGCGCGGGGCCCAGGTGATCTACCCCAAGGACGCCGCACAGATCGTCCACGAGGGCGACGTGTTCCCCGGCGCACGTGTGCTCGAGGCCGGCGCGGGTTCCGGTGCCCTGACCTGTTCACTGCTGCGTGCGGTGGGCCCCGGGGGCCGGGTCCTGTCGTACGAGATCCGCGAGGACCACGCCGAGCACGCCGAACGCAACGTCCGGACCTTCTACGGTGAGCACCCCGAGAACTGGGACCTACGCGTCGCCGATCTCGCGGAGACCTCCGTGGAGGCACTAGGCGGACAGGTCGACCGCGTGGTGTTGGACATGCTCGCCCCCTGGGACTGCCTGCCCACGGTGCGCGAGGTCCTGGTCCCCGGGGGGGTGCTCGTGGTCTACGTGGCCACCACCACCCAGATGTCCGACGTCGTGGAGGCCCTGCGTCGCCAGGAGTGCTGGACGGAGCCGCGGGCGTGGGAGTCGATCAACCGCGGCTGGCACGTCGTGGGCCTGGCGGTCCGACCCGAGCACCGCATCCAGGGCCACACCGCGTTCCTGGTCACCGCCCGTCGCCTCGCCGAGGGCGTGACAACCCTCAAGCCCAGGCGCCGGGCCGGCAAGCACTGACCCCCGGAACCGGCGCGCACACCGGCCCGCCCCGCACCCGCCCCACACCCGGCCGCTCACCCCGGCGATAGGGTGGGGGCGACGACAACGAGGATGTCGTCCGCGAGTCGGAGGGCGGGTGATCGAGGTGACCGAGGGACGTTCCCCGGGCGAGCGGGGCGGCGACAGCGTGACGCTTGACCGGGCCGAGCTCGCGCGATTGCGCAACGCCGTCGACGAGGGTGCGCGCACGGACCGGGAGAAGTCGGTCAAGATCGACGCCCTCGGCGCCCGCAACGTCCGACTCGCCGAACTCCTCAAGGAGTCCCGCGACGAGCTACAGGTCCTCAAAGGCGAGGTCGAGCGGCTCGGCACGCCCCCCAGTACGTACGGGATCGTGCTGCAGGACCCCGTGGACGCCGATACCGCGGAGGTCATGGCGGCCGGTCGGCGGATGCGTCTGACCCTGGCGCCCGGGATCGACCCCTCCGTCCTCGCGGCGGGCGTCACCGTCCGCCTGAACGAAGCGATGACCGTCATCGAGGCCTGCACCGGCCTCCCCGTCACCGGCGTCACCGCGGTCTTCCGGGATGTGCTGGCCGACGGGGCGCGGGCCCGCGTGGTGATGGGCAACGACGAGGAGCACGTCGTCCATCTGGCGACCGGCCTGCGCGGCGGGCGGACCGCCGATCACCCGGCTCCGGTGCGCCCGGGCGACGCGGTCCTGGTGGACCCCAAGGCCGGCGTGGCGTTCGAGGTCGTGCCCAAGGCCGAGGTCGACGAGCTCCTGCTCGAGGAGATCCCGATGGTCGAGTACTCCGACATCGGCGGTCTCGGCCCCCAGATCGAGCAGATCCGTGACGCCATCGAACTGCCCTTCATCCATCACGACCTGTACCGCGAGTTCCATCTCTCCCCGCCCAAGGGCGTCCTCCTCTACGGCCCTCCCGGGTGCGGAAAGACCCTGATCGCCAAGGCGGTCGCGCACTCGCTGGCGCTGGCCTCCGCGAAGTCGCGCGGACAGGACGTCACCGACGGCCGGTACCCCAACTCGTACTTCCTCTCCATCAAGGGCCCGGAACTGCTCAACAAGTACGTGGGAGAGACCGAGCGACACATCCGGTCGATCTTCGAGCGGGCGCGGGAGAAGGCGACCGAGGGCAACCCGGTCATCGTGTTCTTCGACGAGATGGACTCGATCTTCCGCACCCGCGGGTCGGGCATCTCCTCGGACATGGAGACCACGATCGTCCCGCAGCTCCTCGCCGAGATCGACGGCGTGGAGGACCTGCGCAACGTCATCGTGATCGGTGCCTCCAACCGGGAGGACATGATCGACCCGGCGATCCTGCGACCGGGGCGTCTCGATCTCAAGATCCGCATCGACCGGCCGGACGCCGACGCCGCGGCCGACATCCTGGCCAAGTACATCACCCCCGACCTTCGTTTCGACCCGGACGAGGTCGGTTCCGCAGGCGGCGAGGATCACGTCCGGGTCCTCATCACCCGGATCGTCGACCGTCTCTACACGAGGGACGAGTCCACGACCTACGTGCATCTGGTCCACGCGTCCGGCCGCCGGTCGTCCCTCCACCTCGCGGATCTGACCTCCGGGGCGATGCTGCGCAACATCGTGGACCGGGCCAAGAAGCTCGCGATCAAGGACATCGTGCACGGCACGGGGCAGGGTCTGACGACGGACGACTTCCTCGACGCCGTCGACGCGGAGTTTGCGGAGAACACCGATCTGCCCAACACCTCCAACCCGCAGGAATGGGCGCGTCTCGCGGGAGTCCGCGGAGAACGCGTGGTCGAGGTCATCGTGCCGCACAGGGAGGACGAGCGGTGACCCCGGCTGAGCGCAGCGCGTCCGACGAGGTCGCGAGAGGCCGGGTGATCGGGACCGAGATCGAGTTCGGGATCGTCGCCGTTGGTCAGCCGCTGCTCAGCTCGGTGGTCACCTCGACCCAGGTGGTCAAGGCCTACACCGACCCGGGCGGGGCAGCCGAGGTCGCCGGGACCGCCGATGGGACCCGCTGGGACTACGGGTCCGAATCGCCCCTCCGGGACGCCCGCGGGTTCGATCTTGGCTCCGCCCGAGCCTACGACCCGAGCGAGTTCGGGGTGACCAACCGGGTGCTCACCAACGGCGCGCGCTTCTACGTCGACCACGCGCACCCCGAGTACTCCTCGCCCGAGGTCGATTCCCCGATCGACGCGGTGATCTGGGACAAGGCGGGGGAGCGGATCATGCACCGGGCCGGTCGTGAGTCGTCCGCCGTCGAGGGCAACGCCGAGCTCAAGCTCTACAAGAACAACGTCGACGGTAAGGGCGCGTCCTACGGCGCACACGAGAACTACCTCGTGCGCCGCGAGGTCGACTTCGACGACCTGACGATGAGCCTGGCGCCGCACCTGCTCTCCCGGCAGGTGTACTGCGGCGCCGGTCGCGTCGGTATCGGTCAGTCCGCGGAGGAGGCCGGGTTCCAGATCTCCCAACGCGCGGACTACATCGAGGTTCTCACGGGTCTCGAGACCACTCTGCGCCGCGGGATCATCAACACCCGCGACGAACCGCACGCCCCGGACGAGACGTGGCGCCGTCTCCACGTGATCCTCGGCGACGCGAACATGGCCGAGCTCGCGACGTACCTGAAGATCGGCACCACCGGCCTGGTCCTGGACACGATCGAGGCGGGGATCGATCTGTCCGACCTGGTCCCGGTCGACCCGGTCGAGGCGGTACACACCATCAGCCACGACCCGTCCCTCACCGCCACCGTCGCACTGCCCGACGGCCGCGCGCTCACGGGGATCGGCCTCCAGCGCGAAATCCTCGGCCGTGTGTCGGACCTGGTCGGGGACGGCAGGGGGCGCCCGGGGTGGGCCGTCGAGGTCCTGGCCGAGTGGCGGGAGATCCTCGACGCACTCGAGCGGGACCCGATGTCGTGCGCCGACCGGCTGGACTGGCCGGCCAAACTCCGCCTCCTGGAGGGGTTCAGGGCACGCGACAACCTGGAATGGGACCACGCGCGACTCGCCCTCATCGACGTCCAGTACCACGACATCGACCCGGAGCGCGGACTCTACAACCGTCTCGTGAGCAAGGGCGCCATGCGCAGACTGGTCACCGAGGCCCGGGTAGAAGCTGCGGTCACGACCCCTCCCGAGTCCACGCGGGCCTGGGCCAGAGGTCGCTTCCTGGCCGAGCTAGGCGACCGCGTCCACGCGGCGGGGTGGGATCACGTCGTCGTCGTCGACTCCCGCGGCGACCACCGTCACGTCGACCTGGCCGACCCGTACACGGGGACCCGGGCCCACTGCGACGCCCACCCGGAGTTCCTCAGCCCCGACGGCCCACCGGTCCACTGAGCACCCCGTTCACACCGCCCACACCGCCCACACCGACACAGGAGCAGCCCACACCATGTCCCAGATCCAGAAGAGCGCCGGCGGCGCAGGCGAGTCGGACGACGAGGCCGGGCAGGTCGCCAAGACCGCCCAGACCTCGTCCGCCGACTCACTGCTCGACGAGATCGACGACATCCTCGAGACCAACGCCGAGGAGTTCGTGAAATCCTACGTCCAGAAGGGCGGGCAGTAGACCGCCATGATCCGCCGCATCGTCGGGATCGAGACGGAGTTCGGGATCACCAGCGTCGGTGGCGAGGGTGCACGCTCGCTCGGGCCCGACGAGATCGCCCGCTACTTCTTCCGTCCCGTCGTCGAACGCTGGCGCAGTTCGAACGTGTTCCTCGAGAACGGATCCCGCCTCTATCTGGATGTGGGTTCCCATCCCGAGTACGCGACCGCGGAGTGCGACGGTCTGGAGCAGATCGTCGCCCACGACAGGGCGGGGGAGCGGATCATCGACGACCTCGCCGTCCACGCCGAACAGTCGCTCGCGGCCGAGGGGATCGACGCCAAGGTCTACCTGTACAAGAACAACACCGATACCGCGGGCAACTCCTACGGCTCACACGAGAACTACCTCCTCGACCGTTCGACCCAGGTCCGGAGCCTGGCCACGACGCTGCTGCCGTTCCTGGTGAGCCGACAGTTGATCTGCGGCGCCGGCAAGATCCTGCCCGGGACCCCGGCGGGCGTGGGCGCCGCCGAGGACGGGGAGACGACCTTCTGCTTCTCCCAGCGGGCCGAGCACATGTGGGACGGTGTCTCGTCGGCCACCACGCGATCGCGCCCGCTCATTAACACCCGTGACGAGCCGCACGCGGACTCGACCCGGTTCAGACGGATGCACGTCATCGTGGGCGATTCCAACATGATCGAGACCACGACCCTGCTCAAGGTGGCCAGCACCCGATTGGTGTTGGAGATGCTCGAGGCCGGCGCCCCGTTGCGGGCGATGGCGATCGCCCACCCCGTCCGCGCGATCAGGGAGATCAGCCGCGACCTCACCGGGACCCGGCCGGTCGCTCTCACCGACGGCACCACGATGACCGCCCTGGAGATCCAGCGGGAGTTCCTGGCCGCGGTCCACCGCCACCTCGGGCGTGGCGGGTGGGAGCGCGACGACCGCCCCGTCGTGGAGAGGTGCGTGACCCTGTGGGAGCGGGTCCTCGACGCGGTCGAGTCCGGCGATCACGATGCGATCGCCGGTGACATCGACTGGGCCGCGAAGCTGCGGCTGATCCGACAGGTCCAGGGCAGGACGGGGGTCGAACTGGATCACCCACGGTTGGCCCAGATCGACCTGACCTACCACGACATCCGGCCGGGGCGCGGGCTGCACTCCGTGCTCGAACGCCGTGGTCTGGTCTCGCGGGTGGTGAGCGACCCGGAGATCGAACGGGCTCGGCAGAACGCCCCGGAGACCACCCGGGCGGCGCTGCGTGGCCGGTTCATCTCCGCCGCCACCGCGGCCCGGCGGGACTACACCGTGGACTGGGTGCATCTCAAGGTCGCCGACGGCACCCTGCCCACCGTCGCGCTCACCGACCCGTTCGCCGCCGAGGACCCGCGTGTCGACGGCCTGATCGCCGCGCTCGGGCGATAGCGTCCTGCCCGTGTCCACCTCCAAGTCGCAACGGCTGGTCAACCTCGTCATCTGTCTGAGGTCGACCAACGCCTACCTGTCCGCGGGGGAGATCCGCAGGATGGTCCAGGGCTACGACGACTGCGAGAACGAGGCCGCCTACCTGAGGATGTTCGAGCGGGACAAGAGGGAACTCCGCGAGGTGGGCGTCCCCCTCGAACAGGGAGCCTCACTGGCGCCGGGGTCCCCGGCCGGGTACCGGATCCCCGCCGGTGGCTACGAGCTCCCCGAGATCACCCTCACCCCCGAACAGGCCGGAGTGCTGGCCGTGGCCTCCGAGGTGTGGCGCGAGGGGGAGCGGGCCGCCCGGGCCGACGGGGCGCTGGCCAAGCTCACCGCCGCGGGGATCGACCCGGTGCACGACGCCGGAGCGACCGTGTCGGTGGAGGACCCGGCCGAACTCGCGGTCGCCGCGGTCGTCGCGGAGGCGGTCGCGGAGGGCCGACACCTCACGTTCTCGCACACCCCTGCCGGGGCGACCGAGCCGAGCGCCCGGAGGATCGAACCGTGGTGGACCGGTTCCCGGCAGGGCAACTGGTACGTGGTCGGTCACGATCTCGATCGTGGCGAACCCCGCACGTTCCGCCTGGTGAGGGTCTCGGACGTCCGGGTGGGCCAGGCCGGCCGGACCGTCCCGGTTCCGCGCACCGCCGAGGTGCTGGCGCTCGTCGACGACGCCATCTCCCGCCTGAACCCGGTGGTCGAGGCCACCGTGTGGGCTGCGGACGGCCACGCCGCCGAACTCCGTGCGATGGCCCGCGACGCCGCATCCGCGCACCGGTTCGGGCGTGCGGGCGCGGACCTGGAGGTGCGTGCCCCGCTCGGTGAGCTGTCGTCGATGGTGGCGTCCCAGGGCGCCGACGCCGTGGCCCTCCGGCCCTCCGAACTCCGCGTCCGCGTCCTGACCATCCTCTCCGCCGCGCAGGAGGCCGACCGATGACCTCCCGTGCCGTCCCACTGGCGACGCTGCTCAGCGTGGTCCCGTACTTCCACACCCGGGGCGCGGTGCACGTGGACGAGGCCGCGCGGAATCTCGGAATGACGGAGAAACAACTGCGGGACGCGCTCTGGCAACTGTGGTCCTGCGGGTTACCCGGGTACGGGCCGGGCGACCTCATCGACCTCGCCTTCTCCTCGGAGGACCTGGACGACGCCGAACTGGTCGAGGTGACGTTCACCGCCGGCATCGATCGTCCCGTCCGGCTCACCGCGGCCGAGGCCGTCACCCTGGAGACCGGCCTCGCGATCTTCCTCGATCATCCCGAGGTGGTCGACCAGACCGCCCTGCGTGATCTCCTGCGGACCCTCCGGGCCGCAGCCGGGGTCGAGGCCCGGGCGGAGGAGCCCTCCCGCCCCGACACCCCACCGGACGCCGATGTGGTCCGCACCGCCCTCCACGACGGACGCGCCCTGCGATTCGTCTACCACTCGGCCAGCTCGGACACCTCGACCACCCGAGTGGTCGATCCCGCTCGGCTCTCGGTGTCCGACGGACACTCCTACGTCCACGGGGTCGATCGCGGGACAGGGCAGTGGAGGACCTTCCGCACCGACCGGATGAGCGGGGTCGAAGAGGTCGGCCCGCGCCGGGCGCTCGGTCCGGAACCCCAGGACGGCGGGGCAGGCGTCCTCCTGGAACGGGCCGTCGTCCCCGCCGCGGCCGCGTGGTTCCTCGACGAGTTCGGGTTCCACGACGTGGTCCGGCGCCCCGACGGCGATCTCGACGTCTCGATCGCCTATCACGACCGGACGTGGCTGGTCAGGTTCCTGCTCGGACACGCCGACGTCGTGACGCCGTCCGACCCCGGACTGGCCGCGGAGATCGCCGACCGGGCCACCGCCGGGCTCGCGCTCTACGGGGCCCGCGACGACTCGGTGTCCTCGCCGTGAAATCCGCGTGAACCCGCTGGTCACCGCGTTCGGCGGGGGGGACCGCGCCACCGGCTGTCGTCGTGGGTGCGTTAGCATGGGCGTGTTGTCACACAAACGGAGGTTGACATGGGTGCGTTGAGCATCTGGCACTGGCTCATCGTCCTCGCGGTGGTGCTGCTCCTCTTCGGCTCCAAGAAGCTCCCCGACGCCGCTCGCGGCCTCGGCCGGTCGATGCGGATCTTCAAATCGGAGATCAAGGAGATGCAGAACGACGACAAGCCTGCCGAGCCGGAAGCGCTCACCCAGGCGGGTCAGCCGAACGCCGCGCAGTACGTCCAGCCGCAGGCGCATCCCGCTCAGGCTCAGCATCAGGCCCAGGGCTACCCGCAGGCCCCGCAGCAGCCTTACCAGCAGCAGGGCCAGTCCCAACAGACGGGGCAGCAGTACCAGCAGCAGTACCAGCAGCCGTCGCAGGCGGGGCAGCAGCAACAGCAGCAGTACCCACAGACTCCGCAGGCGGGGCAGCAGCACCGGCCGCAGCACCAGCAACCGCCGCAGCAGTTCGACCCCACCGGTCCGTACGACGGCGGAACCGGCACCGAGCGGTAGCAGGTCTACTCACAGATGACGCAGACAGGACCCCAGAAGACCGGCGCCACCCCCGGGGGCGGCGCCGGTCGGTTGTTGTCCAGGCGCAAGCGCCGGCCCCGGAACCCCGACGGCACGATGCCGCTCATCGAGCACATCTACGAGCTGCGCAAGCGACTGCTCATCGCCCTCGCGGCGATCGTGGTGACGCTGGGCTTCGGGTTCTGGTGGTACGGCAGCGGCTTCTTCGGCGTCCCCTCGCTGGGCGAGATCCTCACCGGCCCCTACTGCGACATCCCACCCGGCGCACGCCTACAACTGGGCGACTCGGACGACCAGTGTCGGCTCCTCGCGACCGGCCCCTTCGAGCAGTTCATGCTCCGTCTCAAGGTGGCCGCCACCGCCGGGATCGTGCTGGCCAGCCCGGTCTGGCTGTACCAGTTGTGGGCCTTCATCACGCCGGGTCTGCACAAGAACGAGAAGCGCTACGGAATCGCGTTCACCGTACTCGCCGCCATCCTGTTCATCGGCGGGGCGGTCCTGGCCTACGTCGTCATCGTCTTCGCCCTCGAGTTCCTGCTCTCCATCGGCGACAACGTCCAGACCACGGCCCTGTCGGGCACGCAGTACTTCTCCTTCCTCATCCAGCTGATCCTCATCTTCGGGGTGAGCTTCGAGATCCCGCTGCTCATCGCGATGCTCAACGTCGCCGGTGTGCTCAGGTACGAGGTGCTCGCCAGGTCGCGGCGCGGGATCATCATGGGAATCTTCGTCTTCGCCGCGGTCGCCTCGCCCGGTCAGGATCCGTTCTCGATGCTGGCGCTCGCCGCGGCGGTGTGCGTGTTGGTGGAAATGTCCATCCAGTTCGCCCGCATCCACGACAAGCGCAAGAGCAGGGCCCGCGAGGAATGGCTCGACGTCGACGACGAGTCCGCCTCACCGCTGGGTCCGTCCGAGCGCCTCGACGGTTCCGGGGAGGTGCGTTCCACCGGCCCGCTCGCCGCGCCCGAGCCGGTCAGCGGTGCACGGCCCCTCCAGGCACCGGCGGGTGGGGCGATGTATGACGACACGCTCTGAGCCGCACGACGCGGGCACCCTGCTCGAGTCGTTCCTCCAGACGGAGGGTTTCGATCCGGACCCGTTCCAGCTCGAGGCGTTCTCCGCGCTCGACGCCGGCCGCAATCTCCTCGTCTCGGCGCCCACCGGGTCGGGCAAGACGCTCATCGGGGAGTACGCGGCCCACCGGTCCCTGTCCGGCGGCGGCCGGTGCTTCTACACCACACCGGTCAAGGCACTGAGCAACCAGAAGTTCCGTCAGTTCCGCCACCGTTTCGGGCCCGAGAACGTGGGGTTGCTCACCGGGGATCACTCCATCGACGCCGACGCCCCGGTGGTCGTGATGACCACCGAGGTCCTGCGGAACATGATCTACGCCGGGTCCTCCGCCCTGCACGACCTGGACTGCGTGGTGATGGACGAGATCCACTACCTGGGGGACCGGTCGCGAGGCGTGGTCTGGGAGGAGATCATCCTGACCCTCGATCCGGCGGTCCGGCTCGTGGGCCTGTCGGCGACGTTGAGCAACACCGAGGAGCTCGGGGACTGGATCACCGAGATCCGGGGCGACACCGCCGTGGTCCTCTCCGACGTGAGGCCCGTTCCCCTCGCGCACATGCTCTACACGGACGGGGACCTGGTCCCCATCCGTGCGGCCGCCGATCACCGACGACGCAGCCGCGGCGGGTATCACGACGAACGGGTGGCGGCGCGGCCCCGGGCGCAGTGGGCGCGGCGCCAGGACGTCATCGAGAAGCTCGACGACGACCATCTCCTGCCGGCGATCTACTTCGTGTTCTCGCGGGCCGGGTGCGACGGGGCGGTGTCTCAGATGCGCCGGGCCCGGTTGCGACTGACCACAGGGGAGGAGTCGCGACGGATCGCCGCGCACGTCGACGCGGCCTGTGCGCAGGTTCCCCGACACGACCTGGACGCCCTCGACTTCACCGCCTTCAGGGCCGGGCTGATCAGTGGCATCGCCGCCCACCACGCGGGCATGCTCCCGCTGTTCCGGACCGTCGTGGAGGAGCTTTTCTCGGCCGGTCTGATCAAGGTGGTGTTCGCCACGGAGACCCTCGCCCTGGGTATCCACATGCCGGCCCGCGCGGTCGTCCTGGAGAAGACCACCAAGTTCAACGGCGACACCCACGCGATGCTCACCTCCGCCGAGTACTCCCAGATCACCGGCCGCGCCGGCAGGAGAGGGATCGACACCAAGGGCACCGCGGTCGTGTTGGACCAGCAGGATCTCGACCTGGACGCGCTGTCCGCCCTCGTGGACACCCCCCGATTCCCCCTGCTCAGTGCGTTCACCCCCGACTACTCCATGGCCGTCAACCTCGTGGAACAGCTCGGTGTGGCGGAGGCGACCTCCCTCATCGGCAGGTCGTTCGCCCAATTCCAGACCGACCGCACGCTGGTGTCCCGGTCACGGGCGGTCGAACGACGGACTAACGAGCGGGACCGGATCCGTGCGGACCTGGAGGAGGCCGGCGGCGACTCCCAGCTCGACGAGTACATGTCGCTGCGCGCGGACCTGAGCCGGCTCGAGAAATCATCCGAGAAGGCCACCCGCGACGACCGGCTGGACTCCGTGCGCGCGGCGATGCTCAAACAGACCGCGGGTTCCGTGATCACCGTCGGACGCAAGCGGTTCGGCATGGTCGCCACGGTGCTCCAGGTGCGCACCGACATCCCCTCCGACCCGGCCCTGTTGTGTCTGACCGACTCCGGCTGGACCGGGTGGCTGCGCCAGCAGGACTTCGCGGCGCCCCCCGTGCCGGTGGGGAGGGTCGACCTGCCCCGGGGTCGCCGGAAACTCGACGGGCGGGCCAAACGGGCACTGGTCCAGCGGATGGAGGGGCTGCGGGGTAAGGCCAGAGGCCGGATGAAGAACGCCGGGGGCAAGTCCGTCCGGAAGGACCCACGACTCGCGGCCACGCGACGCGCCCTGCGCCAGCACCCCCTGCACGAGGATCCCCGGATCGACAGGCTGGCCCGTCTCCACGAACGTTGGGCACGAGCCGCAGCGGACGTGGACACGCTCACCGCGGAGGTGGAGGCGGATGCCGACTCCCTGGCCCGCCGGTTCCGCAGGATCGTCGACCTGCTCGACCACCTCGGCTACCTGGAGAAGCACGAGGGGGATGTCCGTGCCACGGACGCCGGTCATCTTCTGGCGGGGATCCACACCGAGCAGGACCTGTTCGTGGCGGAGTGTCTCCGGCGCGGTGTGTGGTCGGGGCTCGACCCGGCGGGGCTGGCCGCGGTGATCACAGGCGTCGTGGCCCACCCCCGGAGCGACTCGGCGGTCCGCGAACCCTCCGACGAACTGCTGCGCGCGGCCCTCGCCGAGACCGACCGCGTCGCCGCGGACGTCACGGCGGCCGAGAAGTCCCACCAGTTGCCGCCGACCCCCGATCTCGATGCCGGACTCGCCCCGGTCCTGCACCACTGGGTGTCGGGCGGTGCGCTCTCGTCGATCCTCGCCGCGTCCTGGCAGGAGGGCGTGGAACTCACCGCCGGGGACTTCGTGCGATCGGCTCGTCTCGTCGTGGACGTGCTGGCCCAGGTCGGACAGGTCGCCGAGCCCGACCTGGCGCGCACAGCGCGATCGGCCGTGGGGTCACTGCGCCGCGGGGTCGTCCTCGACCACATGGCCTGATCAGGCCGGATCGAGCACTGAGGCGGCCTTCTCCAGACGTCCGATCGCCCGGGTCTGCCCCGTCGCCTCGCCCAGGAGATCCAACTTCTCGCGGTCCACGCGCCCTCGCCGACCGTCGACATCCCCCTCGAACTCCGGCTCGATGCCCCGCGTCCGGAGCCGGACCACCCCGCGGGCGGCGGCCAGATAGTCGGCGGCCTCGAGGACCGCCGTGCGCTGCCGCGCGGCGAGGCCCGACCCCTCGTCCTCGGCGGCCGCCACGATGCCGTCGAGGTCTGCGTACTCCCGCAGGAGGGAGGCCGCGGTCTTGGTGCCGATACCCGCCACCCCCGGCAGGCCGTCGGAGGCGTCACCGACCAGTACCGCGTAGTCCGCGTACACCCGCGCATCGTCGCCGGCGGGCAGATCGAATCGCTCCGCGACGACCTCCGGGGTGTACGCGAGACGCTTCCTCATACCGGCGCCCACGTACACGACCGTGGTGGTCGCGGATGCCAGCTGGAACAGATCGCGGTCTCCCGTCACCACCAGCACCTCGCGGTCACGCGCAGCGAGCTCCGCCAGGACGTCGTCGGCCTCGGCGTCGGCCGCGGACGCCTGCGTGATGCCCGCCGCGGTGAGGATCTCTCGTATCGCACCGACCTGGGGGTGGAGCGAGGCGGGCGCGTCCTCACCGCCGTCATCCCCGACCCTGTGGGCTTTGTACGACGGCAGCAGGTCGACGCGCCAGTCGGGGCGCCACTCACGGTCGAGGGCTGCCACCAGGCCTGTCGGCGAGTACTGCTCGAGCAGCACCGACACCATGTCGCAGAACCCGCGCACCGCGTTGGCCGGTGCGCCGTCCGGCCCGGTGATCTTCTCCGGCACCGAGTGGAACGCGCGGAACCACAGGCCGGCACTGTCGAGAACCATGAGCGGGCCCTGGGACACCACGCCTCCTCGGGTCGGGATCGGGCCGGGTGTCGGCCCTGCGCCAGGATAGTCCCCCGTGCTCCGTCGTCAGCGGCTCACGCCCATCGCCACGACCGGGCGGCGGCGAACCGGGAGACCCTAGGGTGGGGGGATGAGCACCGACCCCTCGGACCTCCACGCCCGACGACTCGCGGCCGTGCGTGACCGCGCGCGGGAGATCGGCATCGACCACGTGGTGGTGTACTCCGGCGAGGACATGGCCTACCTCACCGGTGAGCGTATGGACTCACACGAGCGGCTCACGGCGATGGTCGTCCCCGTCGGCGACGGGGTGCCCCTCCTCGTCGTCCCGGCCCTCGAGCTCACCCACGCCCTCCGCGTGGCGGCCGACCGGGTGGGCGCGGAGCTGCACCCCTGGGCTGACGGAACGGATGCCGTCCCGCTCGTGGCCGGCACGGTGTCCGGCCGCGTCGCCGTATCCACCGCGATGCCCGCCCTCCACCTCGTGCCGCTCCAGCTGGGCGTCGACGGCGAGGTGGTCCTCGCCTCAGAGGTGATCGACCACGTGCGGGCCGTCAAGACCCCTTCGGAGGTCGAGCAGCTCGCCGAGGCCGCACGTCGCATCGATGCGGTCCACGCCCGGATGGGTGAGTTCCTCGTCGTCGGTCGCACCGAAGCACAGGTGGGTGAGCTGATCACCGCGGCCATCGAGCAGGAGGGCCTCGCGCACGCCGAGTTCGTGATCGTCGGGTCGGGCCCCAACGGCGCCGACCCTCACCACGGCGTCTCCGAGCGGGTGATCGAGCGGGGGGACGTCGTCGTCGTGGACATCGGGGGACCACTCCCGAGCGGGTACCACTCGGACTGCACCCGCACCTACTCGATGGGCGCACCGGCCGCCGGCGTCGCCGAGACCCACGCCGTACTGGAGGAGGCGCAGAGCCTGGCCCGCAACGCCGTACGACCGGGGATCGCGATCGGTGAGGTCGACGCCGCGGCGCGCGACCACCTCGCGGCCGCCGGACTCGGGGAGCTCTTCGTCCACCGGACCGGACACGGCATCGGCATGGGCCTGCACGAGCCGCCGTTCGTCGCCCCCGGCGCCGACACCGTCCTGGTGGAGGGGATGACTTTCTCAGTCGAGCCCGGGATCTACCAGGCCGGCCGGTGGGGTGCCCGCCTCGAGGACATCGTCGCCGTCACCGCGGACGGCCGACGCGACCTGAACACCGGGGACAGGGGACTGCGAGTCCTCTAGCCTCGGCGACCTCTGCAATCAGCGGCCTCTGCAGTCAACGACCTCCGGCGTCGTCGTGCACCACGGACCGAAGCGCAACGGCCCGAGGTGCAGCGCCCGGTGCTCCCGCCGCACGTCGGCCTTCCCGCATCCGCTCCCGCGCCTGGCGTCTCGCTCGCGCGGCTGCATTCGCCAGCCACAGCCGCCCGCCGGGATGGCGTCCGGCCTGCGCATCGGCTCAGGCGAGACGCCATGGCAGCGGGCGGCTGTAACCGCGCACGCGAACCCGGAGGAGTCGTCTGGTCTCGTCCAGCAGACCGCGCACCCGGCCGCGCCCCCGGCCGTGCATCGAACCGCGGTGTCAGGCGTCGGCGAACATCTGCTTGGAGCCCAGGACGCGGTCCACCTCGATCGCCACCACGACCCGCTCGGGATTGGGCTTCGGCTCCCGGTAGCGCATCCCGTACCGGCGCTCCCCCTCGCGCACGGCGGCCTCGTCGGTGAGCAACGTCGCCCGGCCCTCGAACGTCAACCAGCGGCCGCGGTCCACGTGGCAGACCGCCGCCCGCCCACCTCGTGCGGCATTGCGGGCCTTCTGCGACCCCCTCCGGGTGATCACGCGGGCCAGACCCGACCCGGTGTCGATGGTGAAGCCCACCGCGACCACGTGCGGTGAACCGTCACTGCGGAGGGTGGTGAGCGTACCGAGGTGGTACTCGGCGAGGAACTCGTGAGCTTCGGGGGAGAGGTCTGCCAGGGTGCGGGACATAGCGGCGAGCCTGCCACAGTGAGCCGGAGCGGACGGCGGCGACGGGTGGCGGCGACGGACGGCGGCGCCGGGCGTGCGACCGAACCTGGGCCGTGCGTGGGACCCGGGTGTCACCGGGCGTGGGACAATGCCCTCATGTCCAGCCCCGCATCCCCCGCACCCCGGCGCGCACCGGGCGGCGAGGTCGTCGTGATCTTCGGTGGCCGGA
Organism: Dietzia sp. UCD-THP; assembly: GCF_000349585.1. Lineage (NCBI taxonomy): Bacteria > Bacillati > Actinomycetota > Actinomycetes > Mycobacteriales > Dietziaceae > Dietzia > Dietzia sp. UCD-THP. Next base: position 16,037 of record NZ_KB714650.1, on the reverse strand, counting down.
GCGAGATCGGTCTGGCGATCGCCCGGCGTCTCGCGGACGGACGCACGGTCGTCCTCGCCACACGACCCGGCCGCGACGTCTCCTCCCTGGCGGCACCTCTCACAGCCGCCGGAGCCTCGGCGGTCGAGATCATCGACTTCGACGCCGACGACCTCGGTTCCCACGCGAGGGTGGTGGAGGACGTCGAGTCCCGGATCGGTGAGATCTCGGTCGCGGTCCTGGCGTTCGGGATCCTCGGCGACCAGGAGGTGGCCGAGAAGGACGCGGCGGCAGCGGCCCGGATCCTGCACACCGACTTCGTGGCCCAGGCCGCCCTGCTCACCGTGCTGGCGGAGCGGATGAAGCCCCGGAAGCGCGGTGTGTTGGTGGCGTTCTCCTCCGTCGCCGGTCAACGGGTTCGGCGCGCGAACTACGTGTACGGGTCCGCCAAGGCGGGTCTCGACGGTTTCGCCTCGGGGATGGCGGACGCACTCCATGGCACGGGCGTCACTCTGGTGATCCCCCGCCCGGGATTCGTGATCGGCCGGATGACCGAGGGCATGGACCCCGCGCCGTTCTCCTCCACGCCCGACCAGGTGGCCGATGCGGTGGTCGACCGGGTGCGGGCCCGACGGGCCGGGGTGGTGTGGATCCCGTGGCAGCTGCGGGTGATGTTCGTCGTGGCCCGGTTCGTCCCGCAGCCGATCTGGCGACGGATGCCCCGGTGAGGCCCCCTGCCACCGTGGATCGCGACCGGTGACCGCCGCGTTCGTCGGCGTCGGCACCGGCGATGCCGACCTGCTCACCGTCCGCGCCTCCAGACTCCTCGCCGAGTGCGGCACCTGCCTGTTCGAGGGTGACCACGAACTGCAGGAGGTGCTGTCCCTCTGCCCTCCGCGGGCCCGACTGGTCGACACCACCGGGATGCCGGTCGCGGATGTCGTCGCCGAGATCCGGGAGGCGAGTGGACGCGGAGACCCGGTGGTCCGGCTCATCCCAGGCGAGCCCTCCACGTACCGGGGGGTGGCGCAGGAGCTCCGCGCTCTCGACGCCGCGGGGATCGGGTGGCAGATCGTCCCCGGCGTTCCCGTCATCGCCGCGGCCGCCGCCGCTCTCGGGATCGAGCTGGCGGGACCCGGTGGACCCGCCTCGGTCCGCATCGTGCGGCCGTCCCACGAGTCCGGAGCGTCCCCGTCCGACGGGGAGCCGGTCCCATCCCTCCCGACCGGCGGTGCGGACCTCACCGTCGTGCCGCACGTGGGTCCCCGTCGACTCGCCGGGGTGATCCGGGAGCTCGCGCCCGCCCACGGCCCGGAGTGCAGCGTCGGGATCGTGGTCGCCCCGGGCCGGGAGGGCGAGATCACCGTCGTCGGAACCTTCGGCGACATCATGGGCCGCATGACGGGAACGGATCTCCCGGAGGACATGGTGGTCTGCGCGGGACCTGCGCTCGGGCGCGGACGGGACGACGACGGTCTCGGCGGAGACCCGGCGCCGAACGGGAGCCCGTCACCCGAGTCCGCTCGTGAATCGGTGACGCCGTCCGTCGCGCCGAGCACCTCCCGGATGCCCGCGCCCACACCGGGCCGGATCCTCCTCCTGGGCGGGACCGACGAGGCGCGCAGGCTCGCCGAACTCATGGTCACGGCCGGGCTCGACGTGGTGACCTCTCTGACCGGAACATCGTCCCGCCCACGGATGCCCCGTGGCGAGGTGCGGATCGGTGGGTTCGGGGGGCCGGAGGACCTGGCCCGCTGGCTCCGCGAGAACCGGGCGAGCGCCCTCATCGACGCCTCCGACCCGTTCGCCACCGACGTGTCGGTTTCCGCGACCAGGGCCGCCCACGAGACCGGCACCCCTCTGCTCCGCGTTCTCCGGCCCCCGTGGGCGCCGGAGGACGGCGACCGGTGGATCCCGGTGGCCGACGTGGACGCCGCCTCGCGACTGGTCCGCGAGCGATTCCGCCGCCCGATGCTCACAGTGGGACGAGGGGGCCCGGCCGCCTTCGCGGGCGACACCCGGGGGTCCTACCTGATCCGGTGCGCCGAGCCTCCACCCGGACCACTCCCGCACCGCTACCTGCTCGTCCTCGACCGGGGTCCGTTCGGAGTCGAGTCCGAGCGCACCCTCATGTCGCGCCACCGCATCGACGTCCTGGTCACCCGGAACACCGGGGCGCAGGCGGCGGCCGCCACGCTTCGTGCCGCGCGCGATCTGCGTATCCCGGTCGTCATGGTGGACCGGCCGTCTGCGTCACCCACCGACGTGGGCGGACGCGGCGACACCGGGGCCCTCGACACCCCGTTCATTGGCGACACGGCGTTCACTGCCGACACCGTGCACTCGGTGGACGAGGCGGCCCGCTGGCTGGTCCACCGCTTCGGCTCACGCTGATCCGGTCACCCAGGGGGACGAGGCGTCGAAGATCATCCCCATCGGCGCCAGGACCCGCACCACCTGTTCGGCCATGTCCTCGGTCAGGCCGTGGAGGCCGATCACCCTGTCGGCGGAGACGGTACTCGGCCGATCGACGGCCCCGAGGAACCCGGCAAGACGTGCCGGGACGATGCCGTGGGGGACCACCGCGAGAAGGCTGACGAGCCCATCGGTGGTGTCGACCCACCCCACGCGTGGGATCTCGGCGGCGGTGACGGGGGAGCGGGGTGCGTGCGGGACACCGCTTCCCCGGGCCGCATCCGGGCCACGCAGAAGTGCGTCAGCCATGTCCGCGAGGACCCGTGGAGCGTCGAGCGCCGATACCTCGGTTTCCTCCAGCCGGCCGGGCGCGTGGACCCGGACGGCGCCGCCGGGACCAGAGCTGACCGCCGCCAGGTCGGGCGCGTGGGCCAGCACGTCCCCGGAGCCGTCGTCGAGGCCCACCACCAGCGAACGACGCGGCACCGGGGTCTCGACGCGTCCGAGCAGTTCCGCGCACAGGCGCTCGGGGAGGTCCGCGAGGTCGTGGTGACCCTCGAGGCGGCCGGCCATGGGTGAGGCGAGGACGTGGGGGAGGCGGTGATCCCCGACGGCGGGGGACAGTCCGGCCGCGACGAGTGCGGAACGGGGGATCGGCTCACCGTCGGCGGGCCGGATCAGAACGCCACCCCCAGGCGCGAGCCCGATCCCACCGCCGACGTCTGCGGCCACCGTGGCCAGGGTCGTCCAGTCGGTGGGGCGCAGCCGGCCGCCCGGGAACCGGGCGAGTGCGTCGTCGGGCGAGGCGGTCATGGGAAGTCAGCTTAGGCGGGGAGCGGGTGGGGGGCCGGTCCCCGGACCGGTGGCTCAGGGATACTCGGGGTCATGACCGCATTGTTGGCCACCGGGGGCCGCGTCCTCACTCCCTCCTCACGTGATGCCACCGCCCTGGCCCACGAGGACGGAGTGATCCTGTGGGCCGGTGCCGACGCCCCGGGACCCGCACTGTTCCCCGGAGCCGACCGCCTCGATCTCGAGGGGGACTGGGTCGCCCCCGCATTCGCCGAATGCCTCTCGGTGGGCCTTGACCTCGAGTCCGCCGCCGACGCCGGCGTGGTCACCGCCCACGTGCCCGCATCGCATCCGCTCGAGGCCGTGGCCGGCCGGGTCCGGGCGGGGGAGCGGGTGGTCCTGGACGGCCACGAGGACCCCGCCCGGATAGCGGACGCGCTCACCCGGGTGGCCGGCGAGGTCGGCGGTCCGACGGTGGCGCGGTGCACGCCGCTCCTCATCGGCATGGGCGCACGGATCGACGACGAGACACTCACGGGCCTCGCGGCCGTCGGCACGGTTCTCCTGCTCCGGCCCCTCGTCGACGACCTCGAGGGTGTCGACCTCGTCCGGATCGCCGGTTCCGGGGTGGCGCTCGCGGCATCGACCCGGAAGGACGGCTCGGTCCGGCCATGGGACACCCTGCGGGCGCTGACCGCGGTACCCGGCGGTCGCGGCCTGTCCCCCCGCGCCGCGTTCACCGCTGTGACCCGGGGCGCCCGCCGCGCCGCCGGGGCGCGCGACGGCACGGCCGGGACCCTCACCCCGGGCGCGGCGGCGACCTACGCGAGGTGGCGGACCGGTGAGCTGGCCGTGGTCGCGGCCGACGACGCGGTCCAACGATGGTCCACCGACCCGCGGTCCGGTGTGCCACCGATGCCCGACCTCTCGGGGCCGGACCCCGTCCTGCGCGCGCTGGTGGTCGACGGTGAGACAACGGTGCCCCCGCGGTGACCGGCGTCCTGTCCCGGGCGGTGGGGGCGGCTGCGGCCGGCGCCCTGCTGGCCGCGTCGTTCCCCCCCGTCGGCCTGTGGTGGTCCGCGATCCTCGCGTTGGCACTGCTCGTCGTGGTCCTGTCCCCGCTGCGCGGCGTGGCGCCCCGTCCGCGGACCGGTGCCCTCCTCGGGTTGATCGCGGGCCTGGTGTTCTTCCTCCTGCTGGTCCCGTGGGTGGGCCTGTACGTGGGGGCCTACGCCGCGTGGGCTCTGGCGCTGGTCGAGGCGTTGTACCTCGCCGCGTTCGGGGCCGGGGCCGTGGTGATCCTCCGGGAAGGACTCGCGGCCGGGCGACGGCACGGTCTGCGGGTGGTGGGCGCGGCACTCGGGGTGGCCGGATGGTGGTCGGTGTGGGAGTGGATCCGCTCCTCGTGGCCGTGGGGCGGTTTCCCGTGGGGCCGACTGGCGTTCGGCCAGGCCGACGGCCCGTTGCTGCCGTTGGCCTCGCTCGGAGGTACCCCGTTGCTGGGGTTCGCGGTCGCGGCCACGGGCACCGCGCTCGGACTCGTCGTCCTCCTGCTCATTCGCCGGCACCGGCCCCCGCGCGTGCCACTGCGCTCGGCCGGCGGGCTCCTGATGGTTCCCCTCGTCACCGCTGGACTCGCCGCCGCCGCGGCACTCGACACCACGTCCCGAGAGACCGGGGAGACAGCCGATATCGCCGTGATCCAGGGCAACGTCCCGCGCCTCGGATTGGACTTCAACGCGCAGCGCCGGGCGGTCCTCGAAAACCACCTCCGGGTGACCGCGGAACTCGCCGACGACGTCGAGGCCGGAACCGCGGTCCGGCCGGATGTGGTGCTGTGGCCGGAGAACGCCTCCGACATCTCGCCCCTGGCCGACCGGCAGGCCGGCGCCCAGATCTCCGCCCTGTCCCGCCGTTTGGACGCCCCGATCCTTGTGGGCACCGTCCTGCGGGTGGGTGACGGCCCCGAGGCCACCAACTCCTACCTGGTCTGGGACGATCGATCGCCCGAGCCCGCCGCGGATCCCGTGGTCGACCGCCACGACAAGAAGTACATCCAACCGTTCGGGGAGTGGTTGCCCCTGCGCGCGCCGCTCGAAGCCATGTTCCCGATCGCCCGGACCGCCGGGCACTTCGTCCCAGGCGACGGCGACGGGGTGGTGACCGCGGCCGGGATCGACTTCGGGGTGGCCATCTGCTTCGAGATCGCCTTCGACGCCGCGGCACGTGAACCGGTCGCCCGCGGAGCGCAGATCCTCACGGTGCCCACGAACAACGCGACCTTCGGCAGATCCCCGATGAGCTACCAACAGCTCGCCATGTCGCGGGTCCGGGCGGTGGAGCACCACGTCCCCGTCCTCGTCGCCGCCACCAGCGGGGTCAGCGCGGTGATCGGCCCGGACGGTCAGGTGCTCCAGGAGACCGGGATCTTCGAGCCCGCGACACTGTCGGCGCAGGTCGAGTCGGACTCCGCCGGTACCATGGCAACCCGACTGGGGGGCATCCCGCAGATGGTGAGCTGCCTCATCGGGCTCGTCAGCCTGGGATGGGCGTTGATCCGCACCCGGCAGCGACCCGCGACCGAGTACGAGGAGACGTAAGTGACCGATCCGATGGCGCCTCCGCCCGCAGCCGCGTCCGCGCGGACGCTGGTGATCATCCCCACCTACGACGAGCGCGAGAATCTCCCGGGCGTCGTCGAGCGTCTGCTCGCGTCAGCCCCCGACGTGGCGGTCCTCATCGCCGACGACAACAGCCCCGACGGCACCGGGGAGGTCGCCGACCGGCTCGCCGCCGACGACCCCCGGGGGCGGATCACCGTCCTGCACCGCGCTGGCAAGCAGGGGCTCGGCGCCGCCTACATCGCGGGATTCCGCTGGGGCCTGGAACGCGGCTACTCCGTGCTCGTGGAGATGGACGCCGACGGCAGCCACCCGCCTGAGCGGCTGCCCGCGATGCTCGCGGAGATCGACGCCGGCGCGGACCTGGTGATCGGATCGCGCTACGTGCCCGGTGGCAGCGTGGAGAACTGGCCGTGGCAGCGCCACGTGATCTCCCGCGGCGGCAACGTCTACTCCCGAATCATGCTGGGGGTGGGCATCAAGGACATCACGGCGGGCTTCCGGGCGTACCGCAGCGAGTCCCTGTCGCGTCTGGACATGGGCGCGATCGAATCGAAGGGCTACTGCTTTCAGATCGACATGACCTGGCGTCTGTTGAACACCGGGGGCACGGTCGTCGAGGTCCCCATCACCTTCACCGAACGCACCGTCGGGCACTCCAAGATGAGTGAGTCCATCTTCCGCGAGGCCGCTGTGAACGTGGCGCGGTGGGGCTGGGAGAAGCGACGCGGACAGCTGAGATCGCTCGTCCGGCGCTGACCCCCGCCCCGCGAAGTCGGGACGCCCCCGAACGCCGGGACGCCCCGGCCCCGTCGAGGGGCCGGGGCGTCCCAGCGGGGTCTGGCTGCTCTAGCGAGCGCCGGCGCGCCGACGCTTCTTGAGGATGTCCATCCGCTCCTTGAGCAGGTCCTCCAGATCGTCGAGCGACCGACGCTCGAGGAGCATGTCCCAGTGGGTGCGCGGCGGCTTACCCTTCTTGACCTCCACCGACGGGCCGTCGATGAGCTGGCCTTCCTGGCCGTTCTTGCACATCCAGGTGCCGGGGATCTCGGCGTCGTCGGCGAACGGGACCTCGTACACCTCGCCGTTCTCCGTCTGGTACTTGGCCATCCGCCGGGGCGCGAGATCGGTGTCCCGGTCGGTCTCGTAGCTCACCGCACCGAGGCGGCTGCCCCTGAGGACTCGATCTGCCATGCGAACTCCTTCTACCGTGTTCGTCCGTCTGTCCAGCTGACTGCCACATGACATCCTGTGACACGACGCTGTCGTGTTCCTGGTCATGTAACGCCAGGTGACCCCCCAAATGTTCCCACGGCACACGGCAGCAGGCCAGCCGGGGACCCTCTCGGTACCCTGACCACCGTGGACACCGACGCCCCCACCGAGCTCCCCCCGCCCCGGCGGGGTGAGGCCTCGTGCGCGTGGTGCGGGCGTCCGGTCGACGAGGGGAACACGGGTCGACGACGACGGTACTGCCGTCGCTCCTGCCGTCAGCGCGCCTACGAGCAGCGCCAGTCATTGCGGGTTCGCGAGCTGCCGGAGGGTACGGTGGTGCTCTCGGACGCCGAGTCGACGGATCTCATGGACCGCATGTTCCAGCTCAGGTGTGCGTGCGAGGACCTGCACACCGCGATCGTCGAGGGGGAGGACGCCGCCGAGTTGGCGCGGATGTCCGGCGATCTGGTGGCCGCTGCCCGGCGCGCCGAGCGATTGAGGTGACACGAGCGCCTGAGGTGAACCGGGCCACCGGATAACCCGCGGGCGGTGTCTTTCGGCACCTACGGTTGACCGCAGACCCGCAGCGAGGAGATGCCCCCGTGAGTGACCACATCGCCGATTCCCACGACGTCATCCGTGTCCGGGGGGCGCGGGAGAACACCCTGAAGTCGGTCGACGTCGATCTGCCCAAACGCCGGCTCACCGCGTTCACCGGCGTCTCCGGTTCAGGCAAGAGCTCCCTGGTCTTCGCCACGATCGCCGCCGAATCCCAGCGGATGATCAACGAGACCTACAGTGCCTTCCTGCAGGGCTTCATGCCCACCCTCGCGCGCCCCGAGGTCGACCTCCTCGACGGTCTCACCACGGCCATCGTGGTGGATCAGGAGCGCATGGGATCCGATCCCAGATCGACGGTCGGAACGGCGACCGACACCGGAGCCCTGTTGCGCATCCTGTTCAGCCGGCTCGCGGAGCCGCACATCGGCGGACCCAAGGCGTACTCGTTCAACGTCGCCTCTGCCAGCGGGGTGGGCACCCTCAAGAAGGCGGACGGCACCCGGCAGAAGGCGGAGTTCTCCATCACCGGCGGGATGTGCGTGAGATGCGAAGGACGTGGGTCTGTGTCCGACTTCGACGTCGACGCACTCGTCGACAGGTCCAGGTCGCTCGCCGAGGGCGCCATCACGGTGCCCGGGTACTCGATGGACGGGTGGTACGGGCGCATCTACGCGGGCTCCGGGTTCTTCGACATGGACAAGCCCGTCCGGGACTTCTCCGAGCAGGAGATGCACGATCTGCTCCGGAGGGATCCGGTCAAGATCAAGGCCGACGGGATCAACGTGACCTTCGAGGGTCTGATTCCGAAGATCCAGAAGTCGATGCTGGCCAAGGATGTGGAGGCGATGCAGCCGCACATCCGGGCGTTCGTCGAGCGGGCGGTGGTGTTCACCACCTGCCCCGACTGCGACGGTACCCGCCTCAACGAGGGCGCGCGGTCTTCCCGTATCGGGGAGTTGAACATCGCCGACGCCTCGGCGATGCAGATCACCGATCTCGCCGAGTGGCTGCGCGGGCTCTCCAAGCCGTCGGTCGCCCCGCTGCTCGCGGCTCTCCAGCACACCCTGGACTCCTTCGTAGAGATCGGGCTGGGTTACCTCTCGCTGGACCGGCCGGCCGGCACGCTCTCCGGCGGCGAGTCGCAGCGGGTCAAGATGATCCGGCATCTGGGATCAGCGCTGACGGACGTGACCTACGTCTTCGACGAACCCTCGATCGGGTTGCATCCACACGACATCCAGCGGATGAACGACCTGCTTCTGCGGCTGCGCGACAAGGGGAACACCGTGCTCGTGGTGGAGCACAAGCCGGAGATCATCGCTATCGCCGATCACGTGGTGGACCTCGGGCCCGGCGCGGGGTCCGAGGGGGGCGAGATCTGTTACGAGGGGTCGGTCTCCGGGCTCCGGGAGAGCGGCACCGTCACCGGCCGGCACCTCGACGACCGGGCGTCGCTCAAGGTTGAGGTGCGCAAGGCGACCGCCCACCTCGAAGTGCGGGGCGCGACCGCCCACAATGTCCGGGACGTGGACGTCGACATTCCGCTGGGCGTGTTGTGCGTGGTGACCGGTGTGGCGGGCTCCGGGAAGAGCTCGCTCATCCACGGGGCGGTGTCCCCGCGGCCCGGGGTGGTCGCGATAGACCAGGCCGCGATCCGCGGGTCCCGCCGCAGTAACCCTGCCACCTACACCGGGTTGCTCGACCCCATCCGGAAAGCCTTTGCCAAGGCCAACGGAGTCAAACCCGCGCTGTTCAGCCCCAACTCCGAGGGTGCGTGCCCCACCTGCAAGGGTGCGGGAGTGATCTACAGCGATCTCGCGCTGATGGCGGGGGTCGCCACGATGTGCGATGACTGCGAGGGGCGGCGTTTCCAGGCCGAGGTGTTGGAGTACCGGCTGGGGGAGCGCACCATCGGTGAGGTTCTCGAGATGTCGGTGGCCACGGCCGAGGAGTTCTTCCGCGAGGGACCGGCCCGGATCCCGGCCGCGCACAAGATACTGCTCCGGCTCCGCGATGTGGGATTGGGCTATGTCCGTCTCGGACAGCCGTTGACCACGCTGTCCGGCGGGGAGCGGCAACGGCTCAAGCTGGCCGCGCAGATGGCGGACAACGCGGAGGTCTACGTGCTCGACGAACCGACCACCGGCCTGCATCTGGCCGACGTCCAAAACCTGCTGGGTATGCTCGACCGGCTGGTCGACGCGGGCAGGTCCGTCGTCGTCATCGAGCACCACCAGGCCGTCATGGCCCACGCCGACTGGATCATCGACCTCGGCCCCGGGGCCGGCCACGGTGGTGGCCGCGTCGTGTTCGAGGGCACGCCCACCGAACTCGTGGCGGCCCGATCCACGCTCACCGGTGAGCACCTTGCGCAGTACGTGGGGCAGAGCGGCGAACCCGCCACCAGCTGAGGTATGCCGTCACTCAGCCCGCTCGACCGAACCGTTTGTGCAGCGCCTGCTTGCTCACTCCTAGGACGACCCCGATCTCCGCCCAACTCAAGCCGTGCAGCCGGGCGTGCCGGACCGCTGCGGACTCCTCGCGAGCGAGGGCGGTCTTCGCCTCCGCGATCGCGGCCAGACGCGCGACCGGGTTCGGCGCGTCGTCGTCGTTATCGAAGGTCGTCTCCACATCCCTCACCTCGGTCGTCAACCTACATTGACGACGGCCGGTCGTCAACCAGCGTTGACGCCGCGTGTGGGCGGAGTAGGGTCGGACCCGTGCCCGCCAACCGCTATCCGGAGATCGCGTTCGGCCCCGCCGCGCGTGCCCGGCAGGCGTCGGTCGGACTCACCCGGCCGCCGGAGGCCGGCGAGTTCAGCCTCGAGGGCACCGACTCCGCGCTGATCAGGCGCGCCGACCACTTCGTCCTCTCCAGCGTCACCGAAACCGGATGGCCCTATGCCCAGCACCGCGGCGGTCCCGCGGGTTTCGTCCACGTCCTGACGCCCACGTCACTTGCGTGGGCGGAGTTCCGCGGCAATCGTCAGTACGTCTCGGTGGGCAACGTGGACCACGACGGCCGCGTCTTCCTGCTCTTCGTCGATTACCCCACCCGGTCCCGGCTCAAGGTGTTCGGCCACGCCCGCATAGTCGAGCCGGACCGCGACCCCGAGCTGGTGGAGCGCCTGCGGGTGATGGGGGAGAGGACCTACGCCGGGCATGTGGAGCGGGCGGTCGTCGTGGACCTGGTCGCCGCCGACGCCAATTGCAGCAAGCACATCACCCCCAGGTGGGATCGCGCGTACATCGACGACCTCACCGAGGTCTACCGCCGGCACATCGACGAGCTTCGCGAAGGGTGAACCGTGGACTCCTTCGACATCAAGCGCGAACGCAAGGATCTTTACAACGGTCGAATCGGCCGGTTCGACGTGATTGAAGTGCCCTCGATGCGGTTCCTCATGGCCGACGGCCACGGCGATCCCAACACTTCCGGTGACTACGCCACAGTGATCGAGGCCCTGTACACGTGCTCCTATGCGGTGCGGGCTGCGGCGAAGGGCGAGCTCGGGCGCGTCCACACCGTCGGCCCACTCGAGGGACTCTGGTACGCCCGCGATCTCGAGGTGTTCACCGCGCGGAACAAGGACGCGTGGGAATGGACCATGATGATCTGGCAGCCGGACTGGGTTCCCGCAGACATGATCGTCGCCGCGCTCGAGACGGTGACCGAGAGGAAGCCCCACGTCGCGGTGGACCGGATCCGCGTGGAGGACTTCACCGAGGGCACCGCCCTGCAGTCCCTGCACGTCGGGCCGTACGACGCAGAAGCGCCGGTGATCGCCCGGATGCACGAGGACGTCATCCCCGGCCGCGGATTCATCGCCTCAGGGCATCATCACGAGATCTATCTCTCCGACGCACGCAGGACCGAACCGGCTCGACTGCGAACGATCCTGCGTCAACCCGTGGCGAGGGCCGCCGAAGACCTGATCCGGCGCGGTGCTCCGGAGCAGTGATCGGGTGCGGGTAGAAAGGACTCATGACCGCCTCCGACGGGTTCCCCGATGCCTCTTCTGATGACGCGAGTACCTTCGTCCGGGCCTCCGGACTCGTCGTCGACGAGGTGACCTCGACGACCCTCAGAGGACACGCGGAACTCGGAACCGACCACCTCACCGCCTGGGGGACCGTCCACGGGGGTGTCTACGCGAGCATCGTCGAATCGGCGGGCGGCGCGGGCGCCGGCGCCGCCGTGACCGGCTCCGGCCAGATCGCCGTGGGCATCCACAACGCCACCGACTTCCTGCGGGCATCGACCGGTGGACGCGTGGAGGTACTCGCGGAAGCCCTGTTCCAGGGGCGCAGCCAGCAGTTGTGGGACGTGGTGATCAACCAGTCCGAGAGCGGGAAAGTTCTGGCCAGGGGCCAGCTCAGGTTGCAGAACGTACCGCGGCCTGATCCTGCGCCGCACGCCTGACTGAATACGAGGCGTCGATCAGTCGGCGCCCGCACGCTCCATAGCGGAGACGACGCTCCGCGCCAGTCGGCGTAGCTCGACCAGGTCTTCCGAAGGCATGTCCAGCTTCTCCAGCACTGCGCACTGGATGCGGCCGGCCTCCTCGCGCAGTGCGCGGCCCGCATCGGTGAGCACGACGGTCACGCTTCGGGCGTCCCTGCCCTCCCTGCTGCGAGAGACCAGCCCGGCGGTCTCCATTCTCGAGATCAGTGGGGACAGGGTGCCGGAGTCGAGGTACATCTGCTCGCCCAACTGTCGAAGCGTCAGACGGTCCTCCTCCCACAGGGCCAACAACACCAGATACTGGGGATAGGTGAGCCCCACTGCAGCCAGGGCCTCCCGATACGCCGCGGTCGACGCCCTGGAAGCGGCATAGAGGGCAAAACAGACCTGTTGGTCGAGGCGGAGATCGGCGTTCATCCACCCAGTGTCTCTCGGAAGTCGATTGCGCACAATTGAATTGTGCGCAATACTTCTGCCATGAACCGAACTCCGGACAACCGACCGGCCGGCCCTACAGGCATCCAGGCGACTCGTCGTGGAGGCCGGGCCGGGGAGGCGGTCCGCCACGTCGGTCGCTGGGCTCTCGGCGCAGCGCTGGCGGGCGCCGGAGTGGGGCATCTGACCACTCTGCGCCAGGAGTTCCAGGCCCAGGTGCCCGGTTGGGTACCACTGGACCCGGACTTTGTGGTGCTGGCCTCCGGGGTGGTCGAGATCGGGCTGGGCGCCGCGCTCATCCTGGCCCCCTCGAGGGTCCGGCCCGCCGTGGGGTGGATCACCGCCGGCTTCTTCGTCGCGATCTTCCCCGGCAACATCTCGCAGTACGTCACCGGTACGGACGCCTTCGGACTGGACACCGACCGCGCCCGCCTGGTCCGACTGTTCTTCCAGCCCCTGTTGGTGGCGTGGGCCTTGTGGTCCACCGGGGCGTGGCGCGCGTGGCGGAACCGACGCCCCTGATCGCCGATCCCGCTGATGCCCGAGACCCCACAGTCGTCCGGGTGAATCCGATTCTCTCACTCGAGCTCGGAGAAGAACCTCCAGATCTCACCGGGGGCGTCATAGCGGGCCCCTCCGTCGCGGCCCCACCTGCCGGACAGGGTGGGGAAGGAGTGGCCGACGCGGTCCACCATCACCAGCCGGACCGGAGCGTGCCCCTCCCAGGTGAGGGTCTCGGCGTCGGCCTCCCGACTGGTCGACGGCGTCCCCGGGCCCTCTGCCACCCCGTTGTGTCGGGCGAACCACTCCGCACCCTCCACGGCGGACATGACCTCGCCCCGGGAAACCGCGGTGAGTCCCGATCCCACGCGGACCTCACCACCGTCGATCGGGTTGATCGGGTCCTGTCGCCCCTGCACGAACATGATGGGGACCGGGTCACCCTGCACCTCGCAACCGAGGTTGCCTGCGGTCGGGGGATTTGCGGCCACGGCCGCGACCCCATCGACCAGGTCTGGCGCCTCTAGGGCCAGGCGCATCGCCATGTGACCGCCGGAGGAGAAGCCCACCGCGTAGACGGGGCCGGTCGTCCCCACCGACTCGGCAGCCTGACGCATGAGACCCAGATCGTCGAGGTCCTCCTCCTTGGCGGGCCAGTCACCCTCGACGCGGCACTCGTTCCAGTTGTTCTGGTGACCGTCGACGTAGACGACGGTGACCCCCTCCTCGTCGGCCAGTTGCTCGAGATCGGGTCCGATCCCGTTGCGGATCCCCGACGCGGTGTCCCCGGTCCCGTGGATGACCAGGAGGACGGGTGCCGAGGGGTCGTCCACCGCGGCCGGCGGACGGTAGACCGTCCACGTCCGGGTCCGCTCGTCCAGCACCGTCGAGTGGCTGGTGAGGTTCTGCGACGCGTCCGCCGGGATCGAGGCGGACGGGTCGCCTTCGCCGGACGGCGATGCGCAGGCGGCAGTCGACACAGCGAGCGCGAGGCACGCCAGAGCCCGGGCCGGTCGGGGGAACATCGAGTGGGTCATCTCTCGAGTGTGCGTGATCTGTCGTTGGCCCGGCCCCCGGGGCGGCCCTGGGTAGACTCACACCCCATGCGTATCGATGAGTACCGTCGCCACGACGCCCTCGGCCTGGCCGCGCTGGTCCGGTCGGGGGAGGTGACGGCCAGCGAGTTGCTCGCGGTCGCGGTGCAGCAGGCGGACGCCGTCAATCCGCAGCTCAACGCCATCGTCCACCGGATGGACGCCCGGGCCCGCGAACGGGTGACGGAACCGCTCGACGGACCCTTCGTCGGCGTTCCCTTCCTCATCAAGGATCTGGGCCAGGACTACCGGGGAGTGCCGACCAGCGGCGGCTCACGGCCCCTGTCGCACGTCCCCGCGGTCGAGCATTCCACCGTGGTCCAGCGCTGGCTCGACGCGGGGCTCGTCATCTTCGGCAAGACCAACACCCCCGAGTTCGGCGCGAAGGGCATCACCGAACCAGACCTCTTCGGGCCCGCCCGCAACCCGTGGGCCACCTCCAGGACGCCCGGTGGGTCCTCGGGAGGGTCGGCCGCCGCTGTGGCGGCCGGTGTCGTCCCGGTGGCCGGGGCCAGTGACGGCGGCGGCTCCATCCGCATCCCGGCCGCGTGCTGCGGCCTGGTGGGGCTCAAGCCGGGCCGGGGCCTGGTGCCGATGGGGCCGTCACTAGGGGAGGCGATGCACGGTGCGGCGACGCACGGCGTGATCTCGCGGTCCGTCCGCGACTCTGCGGCGATGCTGGATGTACTGGCCGGTGGCGAACCGAGCGGGCCCTACGTCCCCGGGATGCCCACCGAGGACTTCCTCTCGCAGGTCGGTAGAGACCCGGGGCGACTGCGGATCGGCGTGTGCACCGCGTCCTCGATCAACTCCGACCCACACCCGGAGGCCTCGGCATCGGTCGAGGCGGCGGCACGCACGCTGTCCGACCTCGGGCATGACATCGAGATGTTCGCCGAACAGCCGATCGACGACCTGGCGCTGGCGCGCGACTTCCTCACCACCTGGTTCGTGGTGCTGGCGTGGCAGGTCGACGACGTCAAGAGGCGCACCGGATGCCGGGACGAGGACTTCGAGCTGGACACGCAGATCATGGCTGCCCTCGGACGAGCGCACAGCAGCGTCGAGTACGTCGACACGGTGATGCGTCGACACGAGCACGTGCGGCGGCTGTCCGCGTTCTTCGAGGGTTACGACCTGCTGGTCACGCCCACGCTGGCCGACCTGCCGCCGCGTATCGGCGCGCTGGACACCCCGCGACTCGCTCACCGTGCGGCGAAGGGTTTGCTCAGGACCCGGACGGCCGGACTCTTGCGACACTCGGGGCTCGTGGAGTCGATGATCAACAACAACCTCAGCTGGATCCCGTACACCCAGCTGGCCAATCTCACCGGTCGACCGGCACTCTCGCTACCTCTGCACCGGACCGCTGAGGGCGTGCCGATGGGGGTGCAGTTCATCTCACAGCTCGGGGGTGAAGCCATGCTCCTGCGCCTCGCCGGTCAGCTCGAGCAGGCGGTGCCGTGGGATCACCAGCGGCCGCCCGTACCCGCCGGCGCGGGGGGACCTCGATAACTCGGGGCTCGTCACCCGGCCTCACGGGGAGCGCCCCTAGATACGTCACAGTGACGTTTTGAGCGTAGTCCGCTGGCCTCCCCGGTGTCGCCCCGGTGTCGCCCCGAAGGCCCGGCGCTTGACCCGTCAGGTTGGGCTCCACCCGTCTGACTGGTTCCGCCCGTCAGAGTCCGCGGCCAGCGGTACCGGGGCCAGGCCGCCCAGAGGGCGTCTCCGCACGACGGAGTCGGCCGGCGCGAACGTCGGCTGAAACCGCGTCGACGGGGCCGCGACCTCAGTGGACGGGCGGGGCGACCGGGACAGTCCGACAGAACAACACCGCGCCGGGGCCGGCACCCGGGCGGCACGATCAACAGCATCGCTGCAGGGCCCACCGCTATCGGCGTTATCGCCAAGTGCCGATAATCTACATTATGTAAAGTCAAAATCTGCGTATTGCATCAG